>NZ_JCAKRW010000003.1:0-448327 GCF_059515185.1 Chryseobacterium sp. CS2K3
TATTTTATTATACCTTAATTTATGTGGTTTTTAAAAAGTGAATTTGGGGATATGAGGCATATTATAATCGCCACTAATGCACGAATTATTTTATTATACCTTAATACATGTGGTTTAAAAAAATAAATTATTGATATGAAGCATATTATAAAACATAAGAATTTTATTCGTGCATTAGTAGCAAAACACAAAATTGCTTTTCCTGAAAATCAATTTAAAAATTAAAAAATGAATACCATATCAATCATCGGAGCCGGAATTGGCGGACTCACACTTGGAAATGTCCTTCAACAATATGGATATGATTTCACCATCTATGAATCTGCACCGGAGATAAAACCCGTGGGAGCAGGAATTATGATGGCTGTAAATGCTATGCAGGTTTTCGATACATTGGGATTAAAAGAGAAAATTGAAAATGCAGGAAATAAAATTCACAAAATTACTCTGTCCAATGAATCATTAAAGCCATTTTCAAAAACGGAAATCCTTGAGCTTGAGCATAAATATAAATCCTGTAATGTGGCAATTCACAGAGCAGAACTGCAAAGAATTCTTGCTGAAAATCTGAATTCGGAATCCATTAAACTTAATCATTCTTTAAAGAAAATAGAAAAAAAGGAAAACTATATTCTGGATTTTGAAAATGGAGATCAGATAGAAAGTAAAATAATTTTTGGAGCTGATGGTATTAAATCTAAAGTACGAAATCAGATCTTAAAAACTGGGAGCATACGAAGTTCCGGTCAAAAGTGTTGGCGTGGTCTTGTAGATTTTGAATTACCGGAAGGATATCATCATGAAGCTTTTGAGATGTGGGGAAAAGGAAAACGGTTTGGGTTTGTAAAGATTTCCGATAAAAAAGTATATTGGTATGCCTGTATTAATGAAAAAAGTTTTAGCAGGTATTTAGAAGTTAGGGATATTTTTAGGGATTATAACTCTTTAGTTTTAAATCTTATTGAAGCAACCGAAAAAGAGAATATCATCAGTAATGAGATTTCAGACCTTACTCCTATTCCTACATGGTATTCTGAAAATCTTTGTCTGATCGGTGATGCAGCTCATGCCACAACACCCAACATGGGGCAAGGTGCGTGCCAGGCAATTGAAGACGCTTATATCATTGGTCGATTATTGGCTCAAAATAAAAACTTTAATTCAGTGTTTGCCGAGTTTCAAAAAATCAGGAGAAAAAAGGTAGATTATATTGTGAATACAAGCCGGACAATTGGAAAAATTTCTCAATGGGAGCATGGAAATTCGATTCGAAATTTTCTGATGAGTTTGATTCCTGAGAATGTCAATCGGAAAATGGCGCAAAAAATTATTGAATTGGAAATGTAATATATGTCTCGACTAAAGCCAAAAATAAATTTTTAAATAAAATTTGATTAAAGCCTGAATCATTTGATATGTAATAAAAAACGCCTCACAAGTGAGACGTTTTTATGTTTAATAGGTTAAGGTAACACCGGCTCCCCAGCCCATTTCATTATCATAATTTCCGGATAGCGATAACCATTTCTGAACGATATATCTCAAGCCTGTAGAAAACTCACCATCAGAATTGACACTGAAGTTTCCTCTCCATCTTCTGGAAATCGGGATATCTTCTCTGCTCAGTTCCAACAGTACTTTTCCGTTATGGTCTACACTGGCATCTGCTGTGATCAGCATTGGCAATACATATTGCATACCGACAATGAATGAATATCTACTTTTTGAAGCTTTCTGTTGTCCAAACCATGTTTTCTTACCGTGAAAATCCATTCCCATATCTTCTGCCATCTGTCTTTCCATGATCTCATGATTTTTCTGAAATCTGAATCCTGCATAAGGAAGTGCCCATTGGAATTTACCTAAAAATCTTCCTGCTTTTACGCTTCCTTCAAAATGATCGAAGTTCCAGTTGGTATGAAATTCATTTAAGTTTGCCCATCTTGGTCCGAACATCGTCATTGTTTCTGCATGTATTTTATTGCTTGCAACATCCAGCATTGCCATGGAGCTTACCATTTTATTGTCTTTCAAAAAGTTTTTCCAGGCAAGTTTTCTGTTCGGAAGCTGTGGATTCGGTTTTGAATTTTCATAACTGAAGATTCTTCCCATTCCTGCCATCATGTGATATAGAATATGACAATGGAAAAACCAGTCTCCATCCTGATTAGCGGCAAATTCAATGGTTACAGTTTCCATCGGCATAATATCTACTACATTTTTCAAAGGTGAATATTCTCCTTTTGAATTAATCAGTCTGAAATCATGTCCATGAAGGTGCATCGGATGACGCATCATGGAATTGTTATATAATTTGATTCTAAGGATTTCTCCTTTCTTAATCAAAATTTTATCTGTTTCTGTAACGGTTTTGTTATCCAGTGTCCACAGATAATGGTTCATATTTCCTTCCAGGGTAAACTTCATATTTCGAACGCTATCTTCCGGAAGAATTGTTTTTTCAGGGGACTTTAAAATATTATAAGACAGTCTTTTGATCGTTTTTTCTTCCTTCATATCCATTCCTGAATGTTGAGAATGATCTTCTTTCTTATTATCTTCCTTAGTTTTCACACCCATCATCTCGTTGATGTGTTTCGCAGTCATTTTTCTTTGACTTTCTGGAATTTCCGGATACATTACCTCGTTCATATCCATCATCTGATTTCCCATCGTCATGGTCATTGGCTTCATATTACCACTCATTTCCATCATTCCGTTCATCATTTTCATTCCTTCAAAGAGCATCAATCTTGGCAAATTGGGAGCTTCCACTTTATCTCCTGAGCCTAGCCAGAGTGAAGCGTGCCCTATTCTGTCTTCTGATGTGGCACGGAATTCAAAGCTTTTATTTTCAGGAATGGTAACTTCAATATCATAGGTTTCGGAAACACCTACAATCAAACGGTCTACTTCCACCGGAACTACGTCATTTCCATCATTTCCCACAACTTTTATTTTTCCGCCACCATAATTTAGCCAGAAATAGGTGGATGAACCTCCGTTGGCAACTCTTAGCCTTACTTTATCGCCAGCTTTCAAATTAGAATAATCAGAACTTGGAACTCCGTTGATTAAGAATTTATCATAATAAACATCACTTACGTCCATTGCTTCCATCCTTTTCCATTCGTTTAAAGCTTTTGTTCCAAAATTACCGGATTTAATGGCTTCCCAATAACTCTGCACTGCATTTTTTTTCACAGCATACCAATCGGTATTTGCCATATGAAGTCTTCTTGCAATCTGCATTGGATCATCGTCACTCCAATCACCCAATAATACAGGGATATCCGCATTATATTCTGGTTTTGGCTCTCCTTCTCTCTTCTTAAATACTAGAATTCCGTTCATTCCTATCTGCTCTTGCAAAGCTTCATGTGAATGGTACCAATATGTTCCGTTTTGAGAGATTTTAAACTTGTATAAATGTGTTTCTCCAGGTTTTACAGGTTTTGTTGTAAGATAAGGAACACCATCATGTTCGTTAGGTAAAATTACCCCATGCCAGTGAAGTCCTGTATTTTCTTTTAACATATTGTGCAGATAGATTTCTGCTGTATCTCCTTCTGTAAAATATAATGTCGGAGCCTTAAGTTTACCGTTGATAGCGAGTGCTCTTCTATTTTTACCTGTAAAATTGACAATAGTATCTTTTACATATAGATCATATCGTACAGTTTTACCTCCAAAAGTAACCTTCCCGTTTTCTGAGTTTCTTTTTAAGATAGATTTTTCTTCTTTTGGGCTGTCAACGATTGCTTGTCTATAATCTTCTTTTTCAACCAGTTCCATTCCGCATTTTGGGCATTTTCCCGGCTTATCTGAAATCACTTCAGGATGCATCGGGCAAGTGTATGAGATCTGAGGTTGAGAGGCAGATCGAGATTTATTTTCAGATTTTAAAGCTGGCTTTCCACTCTGAAGTTTTTCAGTTTTTTTAACAGGAATTGCTTTCTTGACTTCTTCAACTTTATTGATCTTTTTAACATCAACTTTAGCTTTATTGACTTTAGTTTCTACTGGTTTTGCTTTGGGCTCTATTTTAGGTACAGGCTTTACAGCCGGTTTTGCAACAACTTTGGGCTGTACTGCAACGGTTTTCTTTACCAATGTCATCTTGCATTTTGGGCAGTCTCCCGGTTTTGAAGATACTACCTCAGGGTGCATGGGACAGGTATAATAAGTTTTCGTTGTCTGTGCGAAGGTAAAAACAGAGAATAAAAGCACCAGAAACATTATTAGTTTTTTCATAATATTTCGAACTTTTTTAAAAGTTACGCGACTTAAATTCAAATATAAAGTAAATCGCGCAACTTATTGTTTTAATGAATATTACATTTACTATTTAATTTCTGACTTTACACTTCCACATGAAAGCATAGATTTTCCGTAGTAAGGATTCATAATCTGTTTTTCATCACTTAGCCAGCTACCATCAGCCATTGGGCAATATTGTACATATACCGGTTTTTCAGAAAGTTTAAATTCTTTTGTAAGAGCAATCATATTGTCTGAAAGGTTAAAGAATGTTTCTCTCTGAGCAGCCACTGTTCTTGCCTCAGAAATAACGGAAGCATCTTTTCTAAGAATATTAAGATTTCCTTCTGAAACTAGCTTATAATCAATTGTAGAAGCTGTTTTAATGAATTCTGTAGCAGCTTTTGAAGTTTTATCCGCATCATCTGACGCTAAAGCTGATTTGATCGCAATATAGTTCTGATACAGTTTTGAAACTTGAGCATCTTTTTTAGACTGTGCTGAAAGTGAGATGATTGAAAATAAAGATAGTGCTGCTGTAATGATATACTTTTTCATTGTTTTAAATTTTAGAATTAATTTTTTTTAATAAAGAATAATGTAACGCACAGGTAATGCGCCAAGGCATGTCATATTTCACGATGTTTTTAAACACCGGAAACGACTGACGGATTCTAAATTCTAAAATTACAATGATTGATATAGATAGGGACCGGTTGGTATTCCGGAGGTCCATTAATCTGAATTTGGGTAAATTTTGTTGCAGAGAAAGATTTGTCTGTAAAAACAAACTGATGTTTCACCGGAATTTCCGAAATCTGACCTAAAAAATCAATTTTAAGCAGATCAGATTTTTGGGAATCATCAACTTTTACAACTTTGATCTCTGTTTTGCAGCATCCTTTTTTATCTTTAACACCACATTTGCCACAAATATCATCAACTTTCTGGCTTACAGAAACGAATTCCTGCATACAATAATGAACGCTAAATGCAGCTCCGGAAGAGAATCCGAAGTAGAAAATAGAGAATAATATGGCAAGAATCTTTTTCATTGATAAGGCAAAGTTAAAAATATCCGGGATATCGTTGTTATAAAATTTTGTAATGTTGTTATAAAATTCAGGTAAATAAAAAAAGCCTCCGGAAAAATCCAAAAGCTTTTTATCTTTATTTCGCTGATTATATTGTAAAATGTGGTCAGAAAAATTTAATTTGTAATTTTTGTTTCTACAGTTTGAATTCTAATTTCACATTGAAGAAACGCCCTGTAAGATATACGGGAACAGGATAAATATTGTTTGAATTATAATCTGTAATCCACTGGTTTGCCACGGCATTATTAATATTAAAGGCATTGAAAACCTGCACTCCTAACGTCAATTCCTGGAAATTGCCCCAAAAACCGGATCTCTTATTTTTATCTTTTGGATCAATAAAGACTTTTGATAATCCTATATCTACCCTTTTATAAGAAGTAAGCGTTTTTTGATAATTATATGCTGCATTAAAGTCTGGTTGTCCATTCTCATTGAATAATACTGGTGAACCTGTTGGTAATCCCATAGCATAAGTTAGGGTAAGATTTACCCTCATGGAAGGAAACTGCGGCATATAATCCTGATAGAACATCGCAACTCTTAATCTTTGATCGGTAGATCTTGGAATGTTTCCTTTTCCATCAATATTTTCGTACACTCTGGCATAACTTGCAGATAACCAAGAATCTACCCCCGGAACAAATTCTCCAAACAATCTTGTGTCTATCCCATAAGCATATCCTTTAGCATTGTTTTGACCTGAGTAACGGACTCTTACATTATCCATATAGTATGGAATCAGATTATCCATTTTTTTATAATAAAGCTCTGTTGTAAGCTTGAATGGTCTGTCATACATATAAAATTCGTAGTCGTTAGCAAGAATTAACTGCATGGAACGTTGTGATTTTATATTGGAATTGAAGTCACCATTCAGATCTTTGATCTCCTTATAGAAAGGTGCCTGATAATAAATTCCCCCGGAAAGTTTGAATAGCATATCTGAATCCCAATCTGGTTTTAACGCTACCTGGAATCTTGGTGAGAAAATAGTTTCTTTATTGAAGCTCCAGTTTGACACTCTTACCCCAGCGTTCACAAACATTTTGCTCGCTCCCCAATAGAATTTATGTGAATATTGTGCGTATGCTGATAATCTTGTAGGCTCAATATTATTCTTCCCTGCGATGTAATAGAACAGACGAAGGTTTCCTGATGTAGGATTTGTTCTTGGATCAATTACTTCAGGTCTTGGAAGGCTATATCCGGCAGAGTCTACCACTCTCCATTCATTGGTAAGATCCTTTAGATTCTCTTTTTCATATTTAAATCCAACTTCAATATCACTGTTCACACTAGGCGAAAATTTCGCTCTGAACTGTGTTCCATAAGTTCTTACAAATAAATCGTTTCTGGCATGATCTATCTGGCTACCTCCATCATAAGATGAAACCGGCTCTTTTGTAATAGGATCGATTACCTGTAACTGATAACCAGATTGTATAGTATAGTATTCTCTTTCTCTGTTCTGATAGGCAAAGGCATCCATTGTAAACTTCCATTGATCCGAAGGCTTATAGTTCAGTGAGAAAGTTCCCATCATATTTTTATATTGGTCATTCTCCTTTCCCCAATAGCTTATATCAACAGACATGGGTTGCAATTGGCTTCCGAACTCAATCTTTTTTTCTTTAGGAATCATTTCGTAATCATTCTTGGAATAGTATCCAATAAACGACATGGAAAGTTTATCATTCACATGATAATTCAGATACGACTGAAAATCCCAATAACTAGGATTAAAATTGGTATCTTCCTTTAAAGTATTAAGAACAAGATTGGTATTTCTGTATCTTCCTGAGAATAAAGCAGTAAATTTTTTATTTTTTGATGCCAATCCTGAAGTTAGTCTGCCACCAATTAAACTTGCTTCTCCTGAAACTTCAAATTTTTCAGGTTCTCTGTAGTAAACATTTAAAGCTGAAGCCATTTTATCGCCATATTTAGCTTCAAATCCTCCAGCTGAAAAATTTACTGTTGAAACCATATCCGGATTAATGATACTCATCCCTTCCTGCTGAGAATTTCTAATCAGGAAAGGTCTGTAAATCTCTATATCATTGATGTAGATAAGGTTTTCGTCATAGTTTCCACCACGCACCATATATTGGGAAGAAAGCTCAGTATTGGAATTTACGGAAGGTAATGTTTTAAGCAATCCTTCAATTCCTCCACTGATTGAAGCTACAGCTTTAGCCTCTTTCGCAGAAATTTTCACATTGGTAAGGTCATTGGTTCTTCCTGTTGTTTTTTTCTGGAATACAATTTCCTCTATATCGTTCACTTTAGTGGTCGCCGTATCTTTTTTTCTTTGTTGAGAGAAAATAAGCATTGGGACCATAAGGCTTAGCGGTAAAACTAGTTTTTTCAAAAGAAATATTTTAGAATTTCTAAAATTAATGTTTTTTTAACAATTACAAAATCGATTCTCTAATTCTTGTTAATTTTTGTAATAAATCTTCTAATAAATCCAGCCTTAACATATTAGCTCCATCAGAAAGTGCTGTTTCCGGTGTCGGATGTGTTTCAATGAAAATTCCGTCTGCTCCTACTGCAATACCAGCTTTGGCTACAGTTTCAATAAGTTCTGGTCTTCCCCCTGTCACTCCAGAGCTTTGGTTAGGCTGTTGTAAAGAGTGAGTAACATCTAAAATTACCGGCGCATATTCTCTCATCGTAGGAATACCTCTGTAATCCACGATTAAATCTGTATATCCGAAAGAATTTCCTCTTTCAATGATTGCTACTTTCTGATTATCAGAATCCGTAACTTTCTGAACAGCAAATTTCATAGCTTCCGGAGAAAGGAATTGTCCTTTTTTCAAAGTCACACATTTTCCTGTTTTTGCAGCAGCCACCAATAGGTCTGTCTGACGTACAAGAAATGCAGGAATCTGAAGAACATCTACATATTGCGCAGCCAATGCAGCGTGCTCATTTTCGTGAATATCCGTAGTGGTAGGAATATTGAACGTCTCTCCTACTTTTTTAAGAATTCCAAGAGATTTTTCTTCTCCGATGCTGGTAAAAGAATCTACACGGCTTCTGTTTGCCTTTTTGAAACTTCCTTTAAAAATATATGGAATATTATATTTGTCTGTAATATTAATCACTTTCTCAGCAATTCTCAAAGCCATATCTTCTCCTTCAATAATACAAGGTCCTGCAATAAGGAAAAAGTTCTTTGAATCTTTGTGCTGAATATTATCTAAATACTGAATCATTTTGTTGTAATTAAAAAGTTCAGTAAAAATACTGAGAAAGTTTTAGAAATGGAAATTATTTGGTTTCGAGTTTAAGTTTAGGGGGGTAAGGAAAAATGATATATCATTTTGATTTAATTAATTTTTTACAATAAAGATCAATTGCAAAACTATTCCACGGCTTTTTCATAACAATTAAAGATCCCTTTCCGGAAACGAACAATCCTACAAGATCATATCCCTTTTTAGTATAAACAATATTTGCTGTATCATTAAGAAAAAGCATCAAATCTGATGGGACATTCCTGATCCTATTGTCATTGTTTAATAGTTTTGTTATATAAATACGGCTACTTTGAATTTTTAATCTGCAAAGCTCTTTGATAAAATGATTGGGTTGCAATTTTCTCTTCTGCTTCATTAAGAGCTTTCAGAAGATTATTCTGATTGTCTGCAATATCTCCCAATACCTGAGACATCAGTTCCCAGACTGGTTTCATGCTTTCGATAAGCTCACTGCCCTTAGAAGTGAGTTGAAACATCCGTTTACGTTCATCTTTTTTATCTTTTTTCCATTCTATCAGCTCCAGTTTTTCCAGTTCTTTGAGTAAAGTGATCGTTGAAGGATGGGTGTATCCTATTTCATTGGCAATTTCCACTACGCTTACCAACTCTTTTTTATAAATGGTAAAAATGACGGGAAACCATTTAAGCTCAAAATCAATTCCGAAAGCTTTATAGATCATTGCACCATCTTTTCTCAACTGTTCACTGAGACGGTGCATTCTTGTAGATATGGCAAGGATTCCTGCCTCGTTAATTACATTCATATCAGTTAATATGTAAATGATAAAAAATATCGTCAGCACTCATTAATGGGAAACGTACCGGAAGTTTTTCTTTTTCAGTTTTCACAAAATTATTTCTTTCATAAAAACGTTGTGCTGCCTTCAAAACCGTTATTGTTCCCAAATATAGATCATCAATGCCTTTTTCCCGGCAAAAAGATATTAATATTTCAAGAAGGATCTGAGCAATATTCAGTTCTTTACCTCTGAACTCTTTTTTCACAAACATCTTCCTGATCGCTCCTCCTCTTTCATCAAACTTTACTAAAGCAATAGAGCCCACAAGTTCTCCACCTATAAAAGCACCCCAAAAATTGCCTCCCGCTTCATGGTAAAAGCTTTCAATCTGCATAAGATCCGGCTGATCTTCTATGGTAATAGGAATATTAAATTCTTTTTGCTGAATACTCAGAATCAAATCAATTGCCTGTGCTGAGTAGGAATTGTCTAAAGATTGTATTTGCAGTTTCATCGTTTTTAATTTTTAAACATTTTATTAAAGTATAAAACTACGTAGTTAAATACATATATGCAAATTATCAATTATTTTTTTTGACTTTTAACAGAAATTAAAGAGGTGACAAAAAACAAAACCGTGCATCATTACTGATACACGGTTTTATTTTTATTGCAAAATATATTTACTTCCAGCCTCCGCCTAAAGCCTGATAAAGCTCAACGGCAGCTTTCATTTTACTGTATCGTGCATTGGAAATATTAAGTTCTGCATTCAATGAATTCACACTTGCATTCAATACTTCAAGATAGTTTGCCATCCCATAGTTTACCAATTCCTGAGAATAGTCAACTGATTTTTTGTAGGCATCCAGCTCTTTTTGTTTTAAGTCAATAAATGAATCCTGAACGGAGAAAACCCTGATGGCGTCAGAAACTTCTTTTCCTGCTGTAAGAACGGTTTTTCTAAAGTTTAAATAAGCCGTTTCCTGATTAGCAAGACTTACATCGTAATTCGTCTTGATCGTTCTTTTGTTTAAGATAGGTTGTGCCAATCCAGCCACCACGTTTGCAAATAATGAATTTACACTGAACAAATGATCAATATCCACAGACTGAAGCCCTCCTGTTCCGGTAAGCTTCAACGTAGGATAAAACTGAGCTTTTGCAGCATTTGTTAATTCAAAAGCATTCATAAGGTTGTATTCCGCTCTCATTACATCCGGTCTGTTGGCTAGCAATTGAGTTGGGTAACCTAATTTAAGATCGATTGGAAGATTTTGTCCTTCTAAAGTGGATCTCTCAATGGAATGCGATGATTCTCCCATTAGAAGACTCATTGTATTTTCAAGCAGCTGAATCTGGGTATCGATATCAATCAATAAAGATTTTGCATTGAAAACAAGGGCTTCACTTTGCTGTACCGCTACTTCTGTAAGGGTTCCGGAAGCTTTTAATGCTTTTGTCGTCTCTAGGTTTTTCTCACGTACTGCAATGGTTTCCGTAATGATCTTTTTCTGCGCATCAAATGTCAGCAATTGATAATAAGCAGAAGCAATGGATGCAACAAGGCTGCTTTTTACCGCTTTATGAGCTGCAACAGTTCCAAGATAAGTAGCAAGCTGTGCTTTTTCCTGAGCTCTTAACTTGCCCCAGATATCTGCTTCCCAGGTAATGTTTCCTGTAATATCAAACTGATTAACATATCGTCTTTCTCCAATGATCTGACCAAACTGGGTATTGATAGACTGCGTTTGGAAAGTATAATTGGGACCGATGGAAAGTGTCGGCTGATAGGCTGCTTTACTTTGTTTCAGATAAGCTTCTGCTGAATTGATGCTTTCTAATGCAATTCTGATATCCAGATTGTTCTCCAAAGCCTTAGAAATATGCCCCTGAAGTACAGGATCTGTAAAGATCTCTTTCCAGGAAACATTTGCAATAGTAGCACTGTCTGAAGGAAGCATATCGGTACGGAAAAGCTTTTCGTCAACAACGTTTTTCGGTCTTTCATATTCTTTTCTAGCCATACAAGATGTAATGGCTCCCAATATGATTGCTGAGAAAGTTATTCCTTTTATGATGTTTAATAAACTCTTCATTGTTTAAAATTAGAAGTTAGAAATTTGAGGATGGAAGTTGAGCAACAGTTGATCACTCAACTTCCATTTCCCAAATTTTTAATTTTTACTCGGCTAAATTGATTTCTTCTTTTTTAATAGGCTTGATCTTCTCCTGTATGGTTTCAAAAATGACATACAATACCGGAATTACAAAAAGTCCTAAGATGGTTCCTATCAATAATCCAATAGCAGCACCAGTAGCAATTGATCTGTTTCCTACAGCCCCGATTCCACTAGCAAGTACCAATGGTAATAAACCGAAGATAAAAGCAAATGATGTCATCAGGATAGGTCTTAATCTGGCTTTTGCCGCATTGATTGCAGACATTACAATGGTTTCCCCGTGATGTCTTCTCTGAATGGCAAACTCAACAATAAGGATGGCATTTTTCGCCAATAGCCCTACCAGCATGATCAATGCAATCTGGAAGTAAATATTATTTTCCAATCCCATGATCTTCTGTCCGAAATAAGCTCCCATTACCCCTAAAGGAAGAGAAATTACAACGATCAGCGGAAGAATATAACTTTCATACTGTGCAGAAAGGATAAAGTATACGAAGATTAAACTCAATGCAAAGATTAATAAAGTCTGAGATCCTGAATTCAATTCCTCTCTTGATAATCCTGTAAATTCTACAGAGTAATTTTGATTCAATGCATCATGCGCTACCTGTTGTACAGCAGCAATGGCATCTCCGGAACTGAATCCAGCAGAGTTAGCTCCAGTAATTTTCACCGAGGTAAATAGGTTGTAACGGCTTACTGATTGTGGTCCATATGCTTTTTTCAAAGTTACAAACTGAGAGATTGGAGACATGATTCCTGAACCTGTTCTTACATACAATTCATTCAGATTATCAATGCTTTTTCTGTTATCAGGAAGAGCCTGAACCATTACTCTGAACTGTTTTCCGTATTTCGTAAAGTCAGCGGTGTAGATACCTCCGATATACCCCTGCATTGTAGCAAGGATATCACTTACAGAAACTCCAAGCTGCTTAGCTAATGGAACGTTTATATCCATTTGATACTGCGGATATTTTGTATTGAATGAGGTCTGAGCAAATTCAATTTCCGGTCTCTGCATCAGTTTTCCGATAAATTCGTTTGTCTTTGCATCAAGATCTGCATATTCACCTCCTGATTTATCAAGTAATACCATTTCAAAACCTGCACTACTACCAAATCCCGGTACACTTGGAGGTTGGAAGAAAACGACTTTAGCATCAGGAACAGACCCTGAAATACCAAAGAGTTTTTTAGTAATATCTTCGGAAGTTTGTCCGCCGGATTTTCTTTCTTCAAATGGTTTTAATTTGATGAAGGCAAGACCGTTATTACTTCCATTTCCAGATAAGAAACCTCTACCGGTAGAAATAGTAACGTTCTGTACTCCCGGAACTTTCATTGCGTTTGCCTGAAGAGTTTTCAGAACATTATAAGTTCTTTCCATAGAAGCACCCGGAGGAAGCTGAACATCGGTAAAGATAATCCCTCTGTCTTCTGTAGGTACGAAACCTTTCTTCATCGTACCGCTTGCCCAATATAGAATACCTCCTGTTACAGCAAAGATAACCAAGGTAACCCATTTATGTCTTAATAAGAATACAAATCCTCTTCCGTAACGTTCTGTGGTTGTCTTAAAGGCTATGTTAAATTTATAGAAGAACTTCTGCAGGAAATTCATGCTTTGATATTCCTTATGATGTTCTGTGTGTGGCTTTAAGAATAATGAACATAAAACAGGGCTCAATGTCAATGCATTAATAGCTGAAATCACAATCGCTACAATCAATGTAATACCAAACTGTTGGTAGAATACCCCTGTAGGACCTTTGATAAACGTTACCGGAATAAATACCGATGCCATTACCAATGTAATAGAGATAATCGCTCCCGTGATCTCATCCATTGCTTCTACCGTCGCCTTTTTCGCATCGGAAATACCGTGTTCCATCTTGGCATGTACAGCCTCTACGACCACAATGGCGTCATCCACTACAATACCAATTGCCAGTACAAGGGCGAACAAGGTTAATAAGTTTAATGAATATCCAAATAAATTCAGGAAGAAGAATGCTCCCACAATAGATACCGGAACTGCAATCGCCGGAATCAAAGTAGATCTGAAATCCTGAAGGAAGATATATACAACGATAAATACAAGGATAAATGCTTCAATCAGCGTATGTACTACCTTCTCAATAGAAGCTTCAAGGAATTCATTCGTATCAAAGTTATACGTATACTTTACACCTTGTGGGAAAGTACTTTCTGCTGATTTAAGGTAATCTTTAATATTCTTAATAATTTCCTGCGCATTGGATCCCGGTGTCTGGAAAATACCCATACTGATGGAAGGGCTGTTTCCGTTTTCCCCGATTCCTGAGTAAGATTGTCCGGCAAGTTCTACTTTAGCAACATCTTTTAACATAAGGTTTTGCCCATCCTTAAGAGCTTTGATGATGATATTATCATACTGACTCTTATCGTTGAATTTCCCTACATATTTGATGATATATTCGAAAGAACTTCCGCTGTTTTGTCCGATAGAACCCGCAGCCGCTTCTCTACTCTGCTCGTTGATAGCATTGGTAACGTCTGTAGGAGTTACTCCATAAGCAGCCATTTTTGCAGGATCCAGCCAGATTCTCATGGAGTAGTTTTTACCCCCGAAAACGTTAGCATCCCCTACACCATTAATCCTTTTAAGGTTCGGAATAACGTTGATATTCAAAAAGTTCTGAAGATACACATCATCTAAATCCTTATTTTCAGAATAGAAAGACATATACATCAGGGCACTCGTCTGCTGCTTTTGCGTTACAACCCCAGAACGTGTTACTTCGGCAGGAAGTAAAGGTGTCGCCCTAGCCACACGGTTTTGTACGTTTACCGCCGCAATATCCGGATCTACTCCTTGCTTAAAGAAGATCTGAATATTGGCAGAACCATCATTTCCAGCAGAAGAAGTAATATAATCCATTCCTTCTACCCCGTTGATCTGTTCTTCTAAAGGTACAACCACACTTTTCATTACAGTTTCGGCATTGGCACCCGTATAGTTTGCGGTAACACTTACCGTAGGCGGAGCAATGTCCGGATACTGTGTAACCGGTAACGCGATCAGTCCTAAAACACCGAGAATCACAATTAGAATTGAGATTACAGTGGATAAAACCGGTCTGTTAATAAAGTTTTTTATCATTAGAATTTCGGTTTTATTGATTGAACAAGACTATCCATTTTGATTGGTTTCGGCTTCACGGCTGTTCCCGATTTAAGACCACCAATTCCGGCTGCAATAACGGTTTCTCCTTTATTTACACCAGATTTAATAAGAGCCAGATTGTCAATTCTGTCGATAACATTTACCACAACGTTTTTAGCAGTATCTTTTTCTACTTTATACACATAAACAATACCCTGCTGTTCATAAGTGGCACTTTCCGGAACCACTAATACGTTATCATATCGTTGTGGGAATCTGATAGTTCCACTGTTTCCATTGCTTAATAGTCTTTGAGCATTGGTGAATCCCACTCTGAACTGAATTGTTCCCGTTGTAGGATCAATTTGCCCCGTAATAGCCTCAATTTTACCTTTTTCAGGATAAAGGCTACCATTGGCAAGTTGTAACTCTACCATCGGAAGGTTTTTGATCTTTTCAGGTACAGAAGCTCCCGGAACTTTTTCAAGGAAATCAAAATATTCTTTTTCATTCATGGCAAAGTAAGCAAAGATCTGAGAAGTATCAGAAATTGTTGTCAGAGGAATCTGATCAGATGGTCCTACTAAGCTTCCTACTTTTAAAGGTAACTTCCCGATAACTCCGGAAATAGGCGCACGAATAATGGAATATTCAATATTTGCCTCTACTCCTTTATAGTTTGCTTCAGCCTGTCTTTTAGCAGCATACGCCTGTTGCAGCTGAGCTTGTGCCTGTGCCAGTTGAGCCTGTGCAGATTGTAACTGAACATTACTGATAATGTTTTTCTGAACCAGCGGCTTCAGTTTATTTACTTCCACCTGTGCGGCATTTACAGAAGCCTGAGCGGCAGCAATATTAGATTCGGCAGCTCCGATTCCGGCTTTGGAAGCGGCAGCATTTTCAGTAAGGATATTGGTTTCCAAACGGAACAATGGCTGTCCTTTGGTAACGTATTGTCCTTCATCTACTAATAATTGGGTTATATATCCCTGTATTTTAGCACGTACATCATTATTTACCCTACCCTGAATGGTTGCCGGGAAAGTCTGATAACCTACTATATTTTTTGACTCCACAGAAACAACAGGATATGGCTTGGCACCATCCTGTTTCGGAGCTTCTTTTTTGCAGGCTGTGAGTGAGAGCGCTGCAATCGAAAGTATAACTAGCTTATTATTCATTTTATAGTTTATTAAGAGATTCCTGAATATTTTCTATGTTTTTATTTAAGAGTGCTTTGTAAACTTCTATTCTTTCATTGTATCCATCGTCTTTACTTTTTTTAAAATTGTTTAAATCATCTAATAGTTTTAATTCGTCCTGCATTTTCTGGACAATTTTTTCGAATCGAATCTTCTTGTATTCATCATTGATGAAAAAATACCGTTTCCGCTCATCCATCTTATTGTGGTCTACGATGAGCTGTGCATTTAATAGTAATGAAATACTTGTGGAAACAGAACTTTTACTAGCGGACAGCACTTCAACAAACTCGTCAAAAGTAATTCCTACTTTCTCATAATCAAAAAGAAGGTAGGAATAGATTTTTGAAGCTAAAGGAGGTAAGCTGAACACGGTGCCATAAAACTTTACGGCATCCTGAAAAATTTTTTCATCAATTTCTATACTTTGGTGCATAATATAAAAATTTTAACAAATGTAAAAATTAGTTCAGAACCAAACGAACAAAGCTGATAGACATTATAAATACAGGGCGTTTTAAAAATTCAATGAAAGTTGATTTAACTTTTTGCCTAAATAATAATCTTCTCAAAAGCCTTTCTCATTCCGTCTTTTAAAAGAACCTCTCCACAATAGGAATATCCTTTTCCTTCAAGGATCTTTAGCATCGCAATATTGTCGTGGTTGGTATCTACCTTTACACTCTGAATTCCATGTGATTTCGTAAAATCCTCAATGTGATCGAAAAGTTTTTTTACCATTCCCTGTCCTGCAAATTTTTCATCTATAGCAACTCTGTGAACCACTACAAATTCTCCAGTACTCAACCATGCCCCTTCAATCTTACTATAGGCAGGCTCATCATTAAGGATTAAAGCTGCATACACCGCTACTTCTCCGTCTACTGTGAGAACATATCCGAATTCTTTAGCAATATCACTTTCTACCGTATCAAGATTGGGATAGCCATTCTGCCATTGTGTGCTTCCGTCCTGTCTTCTTCTTTCAATGGACTGCTGGATGATTTTCCAAATAATGTCTCTGTCTTCAATTTCCGCTTTTCTTAGTTCGATTTCTGGATTCATGTTGTTGATTTTAATTAAAAAAATATAAAGTTAAAAAGCTGAAATTCTGAACTATTATCTTTAATTATCTGAACTAAAACCTTAATACGAAGGTTTATTTATATGGCTTAAAATTTTGGAGTAAAGATTTCGACTTCATTGTTGAATAAGCAAGCTGCTATGCAGTTGTTTAATGAAAACAATTGATGCTTTGCGCCCTTAAAAATATAACATAGAGTTATTAAAATTTGGAGTCAAATTTAAATTCGCCCAATATAAGCTTGTATTTATCAGATAATAGTTCTTCAAGTCATCTTTACAATATTTAGTTTTTTAATAATTTAATGATTGATTTAATTAAAAAACCGAAAACTAATTAAAATTAATTTTCGGTTCGAAGTAGTAAAATTTAAAATTATGAAATTGTTTTATTAATTTTCATTTTGTTGAAGATAAGCATCAATAATTTCAAATGCTTTCTTCTCATCTAGCAAATCTACCATTACCTTTAGCGATGTAGCAGTAGGTGTTGTAGTAAATGTCAGATAGTTATTTTCAACGGTATTTGTAATTTGCGCGTCATCCAATTTAGACTTAACCAACTGAATTTCTGAAGGGTTATCACTTTCATAAACTGATACTCTCGTACTTCTTTCCATATTCTAATTGTTTGAGTATCTAAATTTACAATGTTTTTTTGGAAATTACAAATCTTTGGTTTTAAATTTTATTAATATTATTTTCAATTTTGTCTAATGCCAGCTGAATTTCTTCTTTGGTAACGTTCAGGTGTGGTCTGAAACGTAAAGACTGATCTCCACATGGAAGAATGATCAATCCATCATTGAATAATTCGGTCATCATCTTATTTCTATCTGCGCCTGATGGCAAATCAATAGCACACATCAATCCTCTTCCTCTTGCATTAGAGATTTTCTCAGGATATTTTTCAGCAAGTGCTTTTAAGCTTTCTAATAAGAAATCTCCAACTACTCTTGCGTTTTCAACAAGGTTTTCTTTTTCAATCACTTCCATTACCAATTGGAAACGAAGCATATCAATAAAATTCCCTCCGAATGTAGAGTTGATTCTTGAGCTTTCTCTGAAAACATTGTTTGGAACTTCGTCAAATTTCTCTTTATTGGCTAGCACACCGCAAACCTGAGCTTTTTTACCGAAAGAAATAATATCCGGCTTAGCAGTAAAGTGTTGGAACGCCCACATTTTTCCTGTAATAGCGATTCCGGTCTGCACTTCGTCAAAAATTAGTAAGATTTCATTGTCGTCGCAGATTCTTCTTAATCCTAATAGGAATTCATCTCTGAAATGGTTATCACCTCCTTCTGCCTGAATAGGTTCAATGATAATACAAGCTACTTTATCAGGGTTCATTAGGATCGCTTCTTCAATCTGTACTAACGCTAATTGTTCGTTTTTGATTGTTTCGGCAAGGTTCTCTTCAGTAATCGGGAATGATAATTTTGGATTTAAAATTCTTGGCCATTTGAACATTGGAAAATATTGGTATTTCCTTGGGTCTGAAGTGTTTGTTAAACTTAAAGTATAACCGCTTCTTCCGTGGAAAGCCTGTTTGAAATGAATACAGATTCCTGCTTCAGTTTCTATTCCTTTGGCGAAATTCTTGCGTGTTTTCCAGTCGAAGCAAGCTTTCATAGCGTTTTCAACCCCTAAAGTTCCACCTTCGATAAAGAAGGCATATTGTAATTCTTCAGGAATAACTACTCTTTCAAATACTTCTAAAAACTGAGCATATTCTTCTGAATAAACGTCAGCAAGCGTTGGCTTATTAACAGCCATTCTTCCCAACCATTCTGATCTTTCTAAAAGATACGGGTGGTTGTACCCGATGGAAGCTGATGCAAACATAGAGAACATATCCAGGTATTCTCTGTCTGTAAGTTTATCATAAAGCCATGATCCGTGAGATTTTTCAATATCCATCACGAAATCGAAACCGTCTGCCAACACATGTTTTCCAACTGTTTCTTTTACTTTATTTGCTTGTATATCTAATGTGTGTTCCATAATAAATTGTTGTGTGATTTAATAAGTGAATGGTTTATACGATCAAAAGCTGAGCGTCCAATCATTCAGGTTATTAAGTTTTGTAGTTTTTTTAGTGCTTTAAGTAAAGCTTTTATAAATCAAATTTAATCCCTTGTGCTAAAGGAAGTTGCGCGGTGTAATTTATAGTATTAGTTTGCCTTCTCATATAGTATTTCCAAGCATCTGATCCGGATTCTCTTCCTCCGCCGGTTTCTTTTTCACCACCGAAAGCTCCTCCAATCTCAGCTCCTGAAGTACCAATGTTTACGTTGGCAATACCACAATCTGAACCTGCGTGAGAAAGGAATAATTCTGCTTCTCTTAGGTTTTGAGTCATGATTGCAGAGGAAAGTCCCTGTGGAACATCATTCTGAATAGCGATAGCTTCCTCCAACGTTTTGTATTTGATTAAATATAAGATAGGTGCAAATGTTTCATGCTGAACGATCTCATAAGAGTTCTTTACTTCTGCAACGCATGGCTTCACATAGCATCCTGATTCGTATTCTTTTCCGGTTAAAACACCGCCTTCAACGACGAATTTACCCCCTTCTTTTTTACATTTCTTGATAGATTCTTCATATTGGTTTACAGCATCCACATCGATAAGCGGTCCTACGTGGTTCGCTTCATCCAAAGGATTCCCAATCTCTAATTGCCCGTAAGCTTTTACTAATCTTGACTTCACTTCATCATAAACATCTTCGTGAATGATCAGTCTTCTTGTAGAAGTACATCTTTGTCCGGCAGTTCCTACCGCTCCGAAAACAGCTCCGATGATAGACATATTTAGGTCTGCCTCTTTTGTAATAATAATAGCGTTGTTTCCTCCTAATTCAAGGATAGATTTCCCGAATCTTTCTGCTACTTTAGAAGAAACCATTCTTCCTACTCTTGTGGAACCTGTGAAAGATACTAACGCTACTCTCTTATCATCTACTAATTTTTGTCCGATCTCGTGATCTGCAACCAATACACTTGAAATTCCTTCTGAAAGGTTATTTTCTTTTAGAACTTCATTCATAATATTCTGACATGCAATGGCACAAAGCGGAGTTTTTTCTGATGGCTTCCAAATGGTAACGTTACCACAGATCCATGCTAAAGCTGTATTCCAAGACCATACTGCTACCGGGAAGTTGAACGCTGTAATGATACCTACCACTCCAAGCGGGTGATATTGTTCGTACATTCTGTGACCAGGTCTTTCCGAGTGCATAGTGTATCCCTGAAGCTGTCTGGAAAGTCCTACTGCAAAATCGCAGATATCGATCATTTCCTGAACTTCTCCAAGACCTTCCTGTAATGATTTACCCATTTCGTAAGAAACAAGTTTTCCAAGATCGTCTTTATATTCTCTTAATTTTAAGCCAAGCTGCCTTACAATTTCTCCTCTTTTAGGAGCCGGGATCAGCCTGAATTCCTGAAATGCCTTTTGAGCTGTTTCAATTACTTTGTCATAATCACTTTCTCCGGAAGTCTTTACTTTTGCGATTAGCTTTCCATCTACAGGAGAGATACTTTCTATCGTCTTTCCTGAAGCGAAATATTTACCGCCCACTGAAGTCCCTTTATTCTCTTCTTTAATACCAAGGTTTTTGAGTGTCTTTTCGATTCCGAAATCCTTTACTTTTTTTGACATAAAATCTTACTTTTCGTTCTCTCTAAAGATAAAAATATTATGCGAACCTCAAAACTTTAATTTTTATCTTGTTTTTTATTTGGACTAATTATAAACATGCTTATCTTTGTAGGGTAATAATTTTGACATTCACCAATGGAAAATTCACAAGAAAACAACTCAAAGTTTAAAAAATGGTTCAAGCGTGTAGGATGGGCAGGATTTGCTTTCTTTACCATTAAAGGCTTGATTTGGCTCGTAATATTCTACTTTGGGGCAGATTCGCTTCAGAGTTGTATGAAATAAAAAAGCAGAGAAAAATTTCTCTGCTTTCTTTTTTGGGTAAGATTAATCGAATTGTTATTTTTTCATTGAAGCGTTCAAAAATTACTTCTTTTTTGCATTTTCTATAATTTGAAATTTAATGAAAACAAATTATTTTAATGTCTGAATCTTCCGAAAACGCCTTTTAATCCTTAAAATTTGTCTTCCTAATCACTCTTTCTTTTTCCTTCCTGAATTGACAAGACTCTGATGCAGCAGGTATTCAATCTGACCGTTTACACTTCTGAACTCATCATTTGCCCATTTTTCGATGAGTTTATAGGTAGACTCATCTATCCTTATGACAAAGGATTTTTTGCCTTTGTTTTCCGAAGTGTTCTGAGCTTTTTCTGATTTCATTTTTTAAGTTTATCTAAAAGATTTAAATACGTTTACCTTCGCATTCAAATATTGATTATTATTCTTAATTATAAAGTGTTCCTGCATTCAATACTGGTGTTGCCGCTTTTTCACCACAAAGAACTACCATTAGGTTGCTTACCATTGCGGCTTTTCTTTCATCGTCAAGTTCAACGATATTATCTTCCGAAAGTTTTTTCAGCGCAAGGTCTACCATTCCTACAGCTCCTTCAACAATTTTTGTTCTCGCCGCTACTATTGCGGTTGCCTGTTGTCTCTGAAGCATTGCTCCTGCAATTTCTGATGCATACGCCAGGTGAGAGATTCTTGCTTCCTGAATAACAATTCCAGCTTTTGAAAGACGGTCTGTAAGTTCCTGTTCCAAAATTGAATTGATCTTATCTCCTCCCTCTCTCAAAGTGATCGGCGCATGATCGTCTTCCAGATTATCATAAGGGAAACTCATTGCCAAATGACGTACTGCTGCTTCACTCTGCATTCTCACAAAGTCAGAATAACGTTCTACATCAAATGCAGCTTTATAGGTATCTCCTACTTTCCATACTATTACTACAGCAATTTCGATAGGGTTCCCCATTTTATCGTTTACCTTCAATGTCTGTCCCTGTAAGTTTTCTGAACGCAATGACATTTTCTGAGATGAATATAATGGATTGATAAAGAATAATCCGTTATCTTTTACGGTTCCTACATACTTTCCGAAGAAGTTCAATACTCTTGAGTGATTAGGCTGAATAATCATTAAGCCTTTTAAGAAAAAGCACGAAAGCAGAAAACAAAGCATAGCCAATACAACAAACGTAACGCTTTGGTCTACTCCTGAAATGAAGAGGTAAACTGCCGCAACAAAGAGAATCAGGCAAATGACTAAGGTAATATAGCCTGACATAGGTTTTAATGTTTTTTCCATGATTTAATTTTAATTTGATATTATTTTGATATCATAAAGATAGTATTAAATTTTGGATTTTGAATGATAAATTTTGAATTTTTGAAAACTGGATTTCGGAATTTATTTATAAGGTCTGTGATTGTAATTTTTTACAGCATCGAGGAGTTGAGATTAAAAGCTATAAACGCTATGTTCGCTAAGAATTTATAAATTATCATGAAAAATATCGCAAAGGCGTTTCACTCAGCTAAGAAGAATACACCTTGCTGAACGAAGTGCCGTTGCGAACGAAAATTAAAGCATATTATATTATTTCCCTTGCGAACCTAACGTTAAAAATAACCTCAGAATACAATTCAGATTATTCCATTACTCCCTCTACTGACATACATAATCTTTCACTTTAGGCAAAAAAAATCCCGGAAACGAATTCCGGGATTTAATAAATAATATATTTAAAAGATTATTTCTTTGTTAAGGTTTTAAACTTGAAATAAGAAACGGCTGCTAAAGTAATCATGGTAGCAATTCCGATGTATACCCAAGCTGGTACTGGTACCGGATCTCCTGCAGCATATGAGTGAAGTCCGCTCAGGTAATAGTTGACCCCAAAATAGGTCATTACCATTGAACAGAATGCAAACATAGTTGCTACATGGAATGCCCATCTGCTTCTTAATCCCGGAACTAATCTCATGTGTAAAACAAAAGCATATACCATGATCGAGATGAAAGCCCAGGTTTCTTTTGGATCCCAGCTCCAGTATCTACCCCAAGATTCGTTTGCCCAGATACCTCCAAGGAAGTTACCAACCGTTAAGGCAAAAAGACCGATTGTTAAAGACATTTCAGAAACAATCACCAATTCCTTCAGTGTTGTATCATGGTGAATTTTATAAGTCTCTTTGTTTGAAATAATATAGAATACTAAAGATAGTACAGCAATAATCATGGACAGAGCAAAGAAACCATAACTTGATGTGATAATCGCTACGTGAACAATTAACCAATAAGATTTCAATACCGGAACAAGCGGCGTAATCTGTGGATCAAGCGCTGAACCTCCGTGTGCAAATCCCATCATGATAACGGCAACCATAAATCCTGATGCAGGAATCAATGCGTTTGAGTTTTTATAAAGAATTAAACCTGCTGTAATACCCACCCAAGAGATAAAGATGATCGCTTCATAACCGTTACTCCAAGGAGCGTGCCCTGAAATATACCATCTTGCAACAAGCCCCATGAAATGGAATAAATATCCTACTAAGCCAATTGCTATAATTACTTTAATAGCTTTATTTAATACTTTTTTCGGTTTGAATAATTCTACAAATCCTAAAAGTAAAAGAAGTCCTCCGATAATGGTATAGAAAATCAATAATTTAAAATTGATATCTGCCTTATTCATGAATACTTCAAGGTCGATTTTCGATTGATCAGGAACAACTGCTTTCCCCCATTTTCTCTGATAGTCTGAAAGCTTTGCCAATTCAGCATCAGCTTTACTCCAATCACCGGTTTTTTGTGCACCGATAACATTGGCAAAATAAGGTCCCATTACCTGCTGAGACTCCATGTCCGGTTCAAATTTTTGATCCAGCCAAGAGTGCCAAGTGTGGTTTGCATCATTTTTCACAGGAACAATTCTTAAGAACTGACCACTGAAAAATTCATTGAAAATCTGAACTCTTTCATTAAGTTTAATTACCTGCTTGTCATATTCAGACTGATCTGCCGGTTTTTTAGCAAAAGCAGCGTTATAATCTCTTTCCAGAACGTACGTTAACATTCCTGTTTTCTTATCAACCGGGAAAAGATTTAATAGAGAAGTGTACCCTTCTTCGTTAGCTTTAGTTTTTTCAAGAAGTGCTTTTCCTCCTTTTTCTCCAACATTGATTAAAGGAACTGATGTCCAGCTTTCCGTATCTGTATTGATTGAAAGAAACCATTGGTTAGCATCCAGAGATTTTCCGTCTGTACCTTTGAAACGGTCATGCTTATAAAGTTTTCTTAAAACCTCTAAAGCCTGTGTATTCATTGGAACAATTCTTCCTTCAAAGTTCTGAACTAAAAGATAACCGAATTTCTCTGCGTGTTCCTTATCAATTTTATTTCTCGCAATAATTTCATCTGGTGAAATCGTTCTCATTTTCCCCATTGGAGAAGCTAATGAGTTTTGTTTGATCTCACTGTCCTGATTTGTCTGAGCTGCAGGAGCCGGTGCTGCGTGTGTATGCCCGTCACCTTCTACGTGTACATGCTCTCTGCTTCCGTCTGTTGTTCCGTGAGTTTCAATTTTTTGCGCATTTAAACCTAAGCTTAAAAACACTAAAAGTACTGCAGCCGCTTTCTTTTTATTAGCGTCTTTCAGCATTTTATTTAATTTCCAGAAGTGTGTTCCTTTCCAGAAGAAAATCACAAACATTCCCAGGAATAATAATCCGTATCCGATATAAGAAATTAAAGTTCCCCAGTAATCATGGTTTACAGATAATACAGTTCCCATTCTGTCCGGATCAAAGCTAGACTGGAAGAAACGGTATCCTTTATAGTTTAGAACGTGGTTCATATAGATTTTATAAGGAGTTTCTTTTCCTTCGTCAACAATTTTAACGTGACTTTCATAAGCACTTGGAGAGTTACTTCCCGGATATGTTTCCATTACGAAATCATCCAGTTTCAATGCAAATGGTGTATTGTACACTTTTGGACCGTATCCAACCATAATGTTCAATCCATCCATTGTAATTTGCTTGTAAGCATTTGGATTTCCTCTTTCAACGGAAAGATCTACCAATTGTTTTGTTTTTGGACCCTGCAGCTCAATCTGAAGCATATCCGGCACGTTAGCATCTTTCTTTCTGTCGCCTTCAATTGCCATTAATTTTCCTTTTTTAAGCCCTTCAGGAATTACAAGCTTTAATTCATTGATGGTATATAAACTTCTCAATGCCAAAGGCTGAAATTCATCTTTTACAGTACTTCCCGTAGCCTGTGTTGCCATGGTCATGTAACTTGCATCTACCGGAGTTTTGATGAAAAGCTTACCTCCTTCATTTTTGAATTCAACAGCACCATCGATAGCCCTGTTGAAAGTTACCAAAGTTCCGTTGATGGATTTTGTCTCTCCGGCTTTGATGTAAACGTTTTGTCTTCCTGTTTTTCCTGTAGAAACCAGGTGAAGATATTCAGTTCCGTTAGGTTCAGCCAATAAGCTGTCCTTCTTTCTCTGAATATATTCTTTTGCGAAAACTTTCACTTCTTTTCCATGAAAGTCGTAAGTAGCATTCAGGTCTTTATGCAACGGAGACATTAGATAAGGAATGTCTTGATAATTAAGAACATCACCTTTCTCTTCGATCTGAATTTTAAGGAAATTTTTATCAGTTACGATCTCGTTAGACGTCTCACCTTCTCTGATATGCATCTGTCCTTCAAAACTGATGTATCTTGTGATGGCACCACCGATAAAAATAAAAATAAAGGCAAGGTGAAAAACTAAAACTGGCCACTTTTCTTTTTTCCATAGTCTGTATCTTTCGATATTTCCTATGAAGTTGATAATAAGCAGCACCATGATGAGTTCAAACCATTTTGCCTCATAAATTAATGCTTTTGCTGTAGGAGTTCCGTAGTCGTTTTCTAAGAACGTTGCATAAGCCATAGCAAATGCGTAGACCAGTAACAATACAGCCATTGTCCTGGTTGAGATAATAATATCTTGGAGCTTCTTCATGATATGATATATACTTGACATGCAAAAATAAGGATGATAAACCACAAAGTGCTGAAAAAAAGCTGTTTTTTGTCATTTTGAAGCCTGTTTCATCTATTTTGAATCATTCTTAATAACATCGAAGTTGTTATGAAAAATTCAATTTTTAAAAGCGAAAGAATACAGATTTATAATGACTATATCAGTGATTGAAGTCTTCTATATAATTAAACTTATTTAACAATTAAAATACTGATATACAACACATTAAAAACAACTGTTTAAAATTAAAAAGTTAAGAATTTATAAAACTATTTTTCTACGGTAGAAAAAAACTACATTTTGGTTGGTAAAATTGGAAATGTATTCTTTTTTATCGCTTCAAAAATGAAGACTTAAAAACCCATATTATCTTATAAAAAGTAAAATATTTTCGTTTAAATACACAAAAACACAAATGCTCTAAGAGCATTTTCCACCTTACAATTGCTTTTCAATATCAACTTAGAATATTTTGTTACATTTTTTTTCGTTTAAGAGATAAGAATGTAAACATTTTCTGATGGCGTTAGTCATATGTTTTAAGCTCAGCATAAAACTATCCGTTCAAAGATATTTTTTTCCTGATTTTACTTAAAAATTCATGAGTAATTCCAAGATAAGAAGCAACCTGCTGTTGGGTGATTTTTTGTTCTAATCCAGGATATTTTTGAAGGAATTCTAAATATCGTTTATCTGCTGTTTTACCCGTCAAGGATAAGATCCTTCTCTGCAATGCAACAGATGACTGCTGGTTCATGATTCTGAAGAGCTTTTCAATCTGTGGCATTGTTTCATACAGATGCTCCTTGTCTTTTTTTGAAATCATTAATACTTCACTGTCCAGAAGCGCTTCAATATTCAATATAGTTGGTACGTTATTGATTAAACTGTCAATATCAGTAATCCACCATCCTTCAACGGCAAAATAGAGCGTCTGTTCAAAACCATTTTCATTGAGATAATAAACTTTGAAACATCCGCCCAGAACAAACCCTTCAAAAAGACAATAATCTCCTTCTTTAAGAACAGTTTCTTTTTTCTTAAAACATTTTAGCTGAAATGGAGCACTAAACTGCCTGAATTCTTCTTCCGAAAGATCAATATACTTTTTGATGTTTTTATAAAGTTGATCGAACATGATTTTATTTAACACAATAAAGATATCAATATTACCGATATCTTTATTGTGATGACATTCTATTAATCTTCTTTTCTGATTAAAAATTCAGAGGTGCTTGCAATAGCTGCATAAAGATTTCCCAATGCTGATATTCCTGCTAAAAAGGATTTTTGCACATCAGCAGCTTTCACTACATTTCCGTGAAGCTCTCTGTCTCTTGTTGCGGTTGCATCTCCGATAATGGTATTATTAAAACCCAAATCAAAAGCGGCTCTTGTGGTAGATTCTACACAGACATCAGTCATCATCCCTGTAATAACCAGATTCTTGATATTTTTAGACTGAAGATACTCCAAAAGTTCAGTTTCTCTAAAACTATTGGGAAAATGCTTTACGATAACTTTTTCATCTCCGGAAGGCGAAACCGAAGGATGAATTTCAGCACCCGAGGTTTTCGGTAAGAAGAAAGTTGCGCCTTCATTGGTTGAAATATGTTTAATATGAACCACAGGGAGATTATTTTTCCTAAAATGCGCCAATATCTGTTGAATATTTCTACTTGCTTTTTCACTTCCTTCCAATGTCATTTTCCCTCCCGGAAAATAATCATTTTGTACGTCGATAATTAATAATGCTGTATTTTCCATTTTTCTTTTCTGTTGTGCGTTCATGTGTACCATTGATAATAAAACAAGACTTAAGGTCAGGATGTTCTTTAATATATTTTTCATTGATTAACTTTATGAGACAAAATTATAAAGCATCCCATTCTTAACCTTTGAACTAGTTCAAAAAATCAAACAATAAAAAAACCGAAGGTTTGTCCTTCGGTTCGTATTATATTATTTCCAGTAATTCCATTTTAATCCATCAAACACAGCCATTGTTTTACTGGTTGTGTCATAACAGATCATACCTGGATATGGATTTTTAACATTGAGGTGAGGAGAAGCTATTTTAGGGAGAATAAGTGCTTTATCCGAAGATTCCAACACCAACACCCCCGGAACATTGGTTGTGGAAGCTCCCATAATAACTCTGTTTTGTCCGGAAACCTCTCCATTTGTATTAAAAACAGCTCCGGATACAGAGCCCGGATCACTCAAAGGAATCCATGCCGATTCTACATTCATCTTTAAGATTCTATCATTTTTATCCATCAATAAAGTACCTGATGAAGCATTAGTGGGTAATGTTTCCACAATAGGTAACAGAATTCCTTTAGTCGTATTGGATGGAAAATCTAAAAGTCCGTCTCCGTCTGCCTGAGTTTTTTCAATAGCGATTTGTGCAGAAATCATTCCTACACAGAATATGGTGATTGTTGTGATTATTTTTTTCATTATTTATGTTTTAATCGTTACAGGATCTTACAATACAGTTCCACGTTGTTCCGTTATACAGCTTAAAACACTTATCAGCTGTATCATAAATCAACATTCCTTCAACAGGCAAAGCTATGCTTGAAGAAGTAGTTCTCGTAACGACCATTCCTTTATTGATTGACTCAAGAGCCAAAAAGCCATTAGGAATATTTC
Organism: Chryseobacterium sp. CS2K3; assembly: GCF_059515185.1. Classification (NCBI taxonomy): domain Bacteria; kingdom Pseudomonadati; phylum Bacteroidota; class Flavobacteriia; order Flavobacteriales; family Weeksellaceae; genus Chryseobacterium; species Chryseobacterium sp. CS2K3. The sequence goes on from NZ_JCAKRW010000003.1 coordinate 28,653, forward strand.
CGGGCCATCTGTTTTGTATCTGAGTATGCCCTGAAATTCCAACTTTCGTAACACTATCAGGAGTCCCTGTTGCCGGATCTTTTGTACAATAAGTCTGGAGATTGGTTCCGAAAGTAATATATTTATTAGCAGGAAATGTATAGGTAAATATCGCCTTACCAGCCACAAAACTTGTTGCAGGAATCATCTGTACATTTTGCGTAAATCCTGAATCATCCGCCACCACCATAAATATTTTATCTGTAGCTAATATTTCGGTATATCTTGAAAGATCTGCCTGCAGCCATAGCGCACCTGTATCATTTGTTTTCTGAGCGAGCCATCTTCTTTGAATCACCTTACCGGAAGTCGTTCCAAAATTCACTAAAGGAAGAGCCTGCTCATTATTGTCCCCCATTACCAGAAAGGTTTTATCCTGAGCAAAAGAAGTTCTGCCGGCATCAGCATTGGGTGTGATAAAATTATTGACTGTAGCCAGTGTCAGCATAATATTATTTGCATCATTAATGCTATTACTTACTTTTTGGTTTAAAACCGACATATCATCTCTTGCTATCCCAAAAATATTATTATTAAAAGTAGAATTCAGGCTTGAGTTCCATGTAGCAATCTGATCTGAACTAAGGTAATTCTGAGGTTGCTGTAAAGTGATCCCATACTTAATTGCCAGATAAGAATTTACTCGCTGACGCTCCACAGGCGTTTGTGTTTCTGAATATAAAATAAACTCTCCTATCCGGTCCCCAGCTAAAGAAGTAGAGCCAGATCCCCCGTCATTATCCATCAGAAGAACTAATCCGGGATAATTATTAAGGGATGAGACATCATTCGATGGGCCTCCATAAACAAGACCGTTATTATCAAAAAAATATTTAACATTTGCCCCTACTACAGTATTGTAATATGATTGAATGCTGGGAACATTACTTCCTACCGTATTAATAACATCGGTTCCAAAAAAAACATCTCCGGATTCTTTTTCATTATAAAATTCAGGACGATTTGTTCTCGTTCCAAAAAAAGGAGACTGCCATACGCCAGCAATACTTGTAAGGTTTGAACTTTGTGCCGTTCCATTCATTACAAAAACAGTTCTGTAGGTAGCGGACGTAGTTCTGGTAAGATGAGTGTATGAGGTAAGTGACTTTGTAGTATTGTCAGGAAAACCTGAAGGGAATTTGTACCCTGATCTATACCCATTAGTGCTGACAATTTCTATAGCAGGATTAAAATTAAAACTAGGAATAGATGTTGCAGAACGATAAACAGGTTTTGCTCCAACTCCCGGATCGGCATAATATCCCGGCATTCCCTGGTTGGCAATTCCGTTCACTCCACCGGTTTTTTGATTCTCCCATATCGAGACCTGTGTATTGTCTGTTGAAGTACCTGTACCTGCATCAGCTCTTACCCATATCTGCAGATTATTGGAAACACCACCCGGAGATTGCGCCCATAGTGTACAATTACCCAACAAGAACACAAAAAATAGTTGCTTTCTCATTGATGTATTTTTAATATTTATAGTCTGTTTCAAATTGACAGATCAAATAAAGAAATGCCAATCATGAAGAAAAGTGGAATATGGAAATCGATTAAAAAAGTAAAATGGATAAAGCTCTTTCCATATTATGTACAAAATCAGCCAAAACGGTAGAATAATATAATAAAAAACGATATTCATTCTATATGAATTACAAAGATATAATATATTTATTTAATTTAACAACAACAATACACCCGTAAATATGAATATTTTTCACTTATTGAGTCTAAAAAAAGCATAATCATTAACAATAAATAAATTCAAATTTTATGATATGCACCTCAATATCTAATAAGGTTATTTTCATTCTTTTTTATACACTTTAAACTAAAAATTATTAAGCATCCTGAGCTTTATATTAAAAAAACAAAAGCCAATTAATATAATTTAACAGCACTGCATTTGGATAAACAAAAAAAATAACCTTATTTTTATTTCAGCCAATACTGTAACACAAAATATTTTTTAATCGGTATTAAATAATTGTAGTAAAAAGCGGCGATTACAAAATGTTTTTTGAAGAAAAAAGATTCTTTTTGGTATCGAAAAAACATTAAATTTGCCACATTGATATTTATGGATAAAAAGACACAAAAAAAACCGACTGAATCGCCTGAAAAAGGCAGAATTTTATCTAAGCCTCGTATATTTTTAGGGCTTACTTTAATACTTTTCTCTGCTGTACTTGCTCTATCTTTTATTTCCTATCTGATGAATTGGAAAGCAGATCAAAGCCAGGCAGGAACTATGCTTGATAAGAGTATCAAATCCTCAAACATTTTCGGTAAAGCCGGAGACTGGTTTGGGAATATCTTTATATTCGAAAGCATCGGTATAGCATCATTCATTATTGCGTTTCTGTTTTTAGTAGTAGGAACCCTGGTTCTTAAGAAAAAAACCTTCAAACCTTGGAAAACAATCGGGCATTCCCTGTTTTTCATTTGCTGGCTTCCTATTTTCATGGGCGCTCTTACAAAAGGACAAGGTGTACTTGGAGGAGTTTACGGATATCAGATTATGGATTACCTTAATGCTATTATCGGAACGGCAGGTTTATGGACGGTATTAGCAGCAAGTATCCTTTTATATTTCATTCTTGAATTTAATCTTCGTCCAAGCTCTATTAAAGCAAAACTGAATAAGATCAATGAAAATACAATTGGAAAAGTAAAATCCATGATGCCGGATTCTAATGAAGATTTTGAAGCTGATGAAGAATTGAAAGAAGAGGCAGAAGAAATAGAAGCAGAGGATGAAACAGCTCCTAACGTTACCGTAAGTGAAGTGACAAGCTCTCCTTCCCATATCACTATTAATAAAGTTAAAGAGCCAGAACCGGTAAATATTACCAAAGGATTCCCTGAGGTACAGGCATCAAGCAATATAGAAACAATTACAACACCTAATCATACTTCATTTGATGATGAGCCTAAAGAAGTTTCTCAGCCTGTAAGCCTAAATCTGTCAACCAAACCAATTGTTCCGGTTTCTACTCCGGAAGAAGCATTTGATATCAGACCTGCTACTCCGGCTCCTGTAGCTCCTGCGACATCGGTGAAAGAAGATATCAAATTTAACGTAGAAGTAGCTCCTGTAATTGACATTTTAGACGATTCTGACAAAAAATCTCTGGAATTGGTTGAAAAACATGGTTTATATGATCATAAATTAGATCTTGCCAATTTCCAGATGCCTCCTGTTGAGCTTCTTAAAGATTACGGTAGTGAAGAAATTTCCATTAATAAAGAAGAATTAGAAGAAAATAAAAACAAAATCGTTGGACTTCTGAAAAATTTCAACGTAGGAATTGCAGAGATCAAAGCAACAATTGGTCCTACAGTTACGTTATACGAAATTGTTCCGGAAGCAGGAATCAGAGTAGCAGCCATCAAAAAATTACAGGATGACATTGCGTTAAACCTTTCCGCTTTAGGAATCAGAATTATTGCTCCAATGCCAGGGAAAGGAACCATCGGTATTGAAGTTCCAAGAAAAAATCCAACCATGGTTTCAATGCGTTCTGTGATCGCTTCTCAAAAATTCCAGAATACAGATATGGATCTTCCGGTAGTTTTCGGGAAAACGATTTCCAATGAGATCTTCATGGCAGACCTTTCAAAAATGCCTCACTTACTGATGGCGGGTGCAACAGGGCAAGGTAAATCAGTCGGGATTAATGCGATCCTTACTTCCCTACTCTACAAGAAACACCCTAGCGAATTGAAATTCGTAATGGTAGACCCGAAAAAAGTGGAACTTTCTTTATATTCAAAAATCGAAAGACATTATTTAGCAAAGTTACCGGATGCTGAAGAAGCCATCATTACAGATACCAACAAAGTAATCAATACACTGAACTCGCTTTGTATTGAAATGGACACCAGATATGATCTTCTTAAAAATGCATTCTGTAAAAACCTTAAAGAATACAACAAGAAGTTTGCAGAAAGAAAATTAAATCCTGAGAACGGACACCGTTTCCTTCCTTATATAGTATTGGTAGTAGACGAGTTTGCAGATTTGATCATGACAGCAGGAAAAGAAGTTGAATTACCAATTGCCAGACTGGCACAGCTTGCAAGAGCCGTAGGAATTCACTTAATTGTTGCTACACAGAGACCATCTGTAAACGTAATTACAGGTATGATTAAAGCCAACTTCCCAGCAAGAGCAGCTTTTAGAGTAATTTCAAGTGTAGACTCAAGAACAATTCTTGATTCTCCGGGAGCAGATCAGTTGATTGGTAAAGGAGATATGCTTTATTTCAACGGAAATGAAATCTTAAGACTTCAGTGTGCTTTTGTAGATACTCCGGAAGTAGAAAGACTTGCAGAATTCATTGGAGAACAAAAAGGATATTCATCCGCATTCATCCTACCGGAATACGTTTCTGAAGATGCCAATAGTTCTTCTGTAGGTGCTTTTGATCCTAATGAAAAGGATGCATTATTTGAAGACGCTGCAAGAATCATTGTTTCTACACAGCAAGGATCTACTTCAATGCTTCAGAGACAATTGAAATTGGGATATAACAGAGCCGGAAGAATTATGGATCAGCTGGAAGCAAGTGGTATTGTGGGAGGATTTAATGGAGCTAAAGCAAGAGAAGTTCTGATTAGTGATCTGCATTCTTTGGAACAGTTTCTTGAGGATTTAAGAAGCTAACGTAAAAAATTATTAATATAAAAAATCTCGGGCATATTTCTTTAAATATGCCCGAGTAATATAAATCATATTCAATTTAAAAATAATCATGAAAATTTCAACGATAACTAATATTCTTCCAGAAAACTTTGATAAGTATATTGAAAGACCGGAAGTAAGATAATTCATAAAACAATAACCATAAAACTTATATGAAAAAATTATTATTGGGGTTATTCCTCACTTCAGTTACTGTTTGCCTCTCCGCTCAGAATTCCTCTTCGAAAAACATTAATACGGACTATTATAAAGATAAAACACTGATTTTCAATTACAACACCTCAAGTGTTGAAAATTTTAATGTAGAAGGTCCTCATGCAGGAATGTTTAATCAGCCTGATGTAAAAAAAACATTTGAAGAAGCAGTTTCTGAAATGGCAAAAGAAACCAAAATCAATTTAATTAATAGTGTTGATTCAGGTTCAGATCATATAGATTCAAAAATACTGGATATTACATGGCAGTTCCAACTTTTTAGTGCGGAGCTAACCACAAAAGTAAATTTTAATGTCAATAACCAGAATTATATGAGTACCGGAAGTTTTAAAAATATGGGCGGAGGTTCTGAAAGAAAAAATCTCAAGAAAGCTTTAAAAAACTCAATCTATAATTTTTTACTTGAGTATCAAAAATAAGTTTTTTTTTGGAACACTTTTTGGAAGAACAGCATTAATAAAGGGAAAAGCTCAATTGCTTTAACCTTGAAAGTTTAAAATTATCTAAAGATTATTAAATAAGAAAAATGAAAAATATTATTTCAAAAGTTATATTAGGAAGTTTTGTTGTAGGTGCAATAGGAATGACAAGTGCGCAGAAAATAGATGCAAAAGCGAAAAAAATATTGGATGATATTACCGCTAACTACAAATCCAAAAAGAATTCCTACTTCAAATTTTCTTTTGGAACCGGGCTGAACGGACAGGTAAACAAAACTGAACCCGGTATTTATTATACTGCAGGAGAAAAGTATAAATTAAAGATCATGGATACGGAACAGATTTTTGATGGTAGTAAAATATACAACATTAATGCTGACGATATGGAAGTAACCATTGCAAAACCAAACGGAAGCGCGACTATGTTCTCCCCTATCAACTATCTTTCTACTTACAGAAATGAGTATAACGTAACTTATAATGGTAAGAAAACAGTAAATGGTGTGAATGCTGACTTCATTAAACTGACTCCTGTAAAAGCAAACGGAATCCAGTATGTTTATATTTTTGTAGACTCTGCAAAGAAACAAATGGTAAAACTTGAACAGCACGGAAGCAATAAAGATGTTGCCGTAATTGCCATCAAAGAATATAAGGAAAACCAGGACTTAGATGCAAACATGTTTGTTTTTGACAAAAATAAGTTTAAAAACTACGTAATTACAGAACTTTAAAAGCTGTAAATCAAAAAGGTAAATCTGCCTTTATAAGATTTCGCTTCAGAAAAAAAATAACAAAATATAAAAGCCGCAAGTTTGCGGCTTTTTGATTAATTTTGGCGCATGTTAAAAATACTAGATCGATATATCATAAAAACCTTCTTTGGACCGTTTTTCTTTATATTCAGCGTATTGTTTTTCATTTTTATTGTAAACATTATCTGGGTTCAAATGGGACAGTTTATGGGAAAAGGATTAAGCTATTGGCAAATCCTTAAACTTCTTTTTTACCTGGGGGTAAATGTTATCAGTATGGTTCTTCCGCTGACAATTCTTTTGGCAAGTATCATGTCATTCGGGGAATTTGGGGAACGTTATGAACTTGCTGCTATGAAAGCAGCAGGAATTCCTTTAACCAGAGTAATGACGCCTTTATTGGGAATTGCTACGGCACTTGCGATCATGCTATTTTTCTTTTCCAATAATATCATTCCGGACTTTCAGAAAAAGGCAAAGAACATGTTGTTCAACATTGCTCAGACTAAGCCGGCAATTAACTTTACTCCAGGACAGTTTATTGATCAGATTCCAGGATATATGGTAAAGTTTGATAAGATCTATGGAGAAAACGGAGAAAACATTGAAGGAGTATTTGTTCACAGAAAAGCCAGCATTTATGAAAACCAGAGAACTGTTGTAGCTGAAAAAGGAAAGTTCGTGCCTGCCGCCAATAAAAACTTCCTTAAACTTGTTTTGCATAACGGTTACGTATTTGAAGATGCCATTGAAGGTAAAGGTGATAATGTAAGACAAAAACAGCCTGACCAGTCTATTAAATTTGATACTCTTGTCAATCACTTTGACATCAGTGAAATCATTAATAAAGCTATTGAAAAGGAACAGATTACGGATGATTTCCGTTTTGAAACTTATAATCAGCTGAATAAAACCATTGACAGAAGTAAAAAAGAAAACGAGCTGTTTTTTAAAAATGTAGGAAATGAAGTTTTAAGCCAGACAAGTTCTACCATTCCTTATATGGATACCCCTAATAAACCTAAGGCAGCAGCAAAACAGCAGATAAAGCTGGATTCTGTAAAAGGTGAGAAAAAACTTGAGCTTATTTACAATTCCTATAACAGGCTGGAGACTATGAAAAGTACTTTGGAATCTAAAAAGAACGAGTTCAGTTCTAATGTAAAGTATTTCAGTAAAGTTGTTATTCATCAGCAGAGAATGATATCTTATTCTGTAACCTGTATTATTTTCTTCCTGATTGGGGCAAGTTTAGGCTCCATTATCAGAAAAGGAGGAATGGGACTTCCGGTAATTATAGCCATCGTTATTTTCATTATTTTCTATGTAATGAACGTTGCAGTAGAAAACATGTCTTGGAGCGGAAAACTGAACCCATATCTGGCAGCATGGGCACCTAACTTTATTCTTTTCCCGTTTGGAATATGGATGACCTATAAAGCGCTTACAGATTCACAATTGTTTGATGCAGAAAAATACAAAACACTCCTCAAACCTATTACAAAAAGATTCTCAAAAAGTAAAGAACATCAGAGATATCAATAAAAAACAAAAGCTTCGAGAAATCGAGGCTTTTGTTTTTTACAGGAAGATTTAAAGTTTGGAAATTAATACATCTGTATAGTTTAAAGATAAATAAGTTTACAATTAAATATTATGATTCGGATATTTTTCAAGATTATAATCATAAGAAAAGACTCCGAATCAGGAGTCTTTTCTATGATGAATAATAATTATTAAAATTTATAAACAAAGGCATTAATATTCATTCCGGCACCTACAGAAGCAAACAGAACGATATCACCTTTATTAATTTTATGATGTTCCAATTCATCCTTTACAATCATGGCAAGTAAAGAAGGAATAGTGGCAACACTGCTATTGCCAAGCTTATGAATAACCATAGGCATAATATTTTGAGGAACCGGAGTATTATACAGCTGATAAAACCTATTCACAATTGCTTCATCCATTTTCTCGTTTGCCTGATGGATGATGATTTTATTTAATTCTCCGATAGAATAGCCACTATTATCCAAACACTTTTTCATTGCTTCCGGAACATGCGATAAAGCAAACTCATAGATCTTTCTTCCATCCATCTTAATATATCGGGTATCTGGGCACCTTTCATTATTATAGGATTTTCCAAAATATAAATAATCTTTTTCTGTGAATGTATAAGAAGCTGACAAATGAGATTTTATACCGGCATCATCATCAGTATTTACTTCCAGAATAGCTGCTCCTGCTCCATCTGCATAAATCATACTGTCTCTATCATGAATATCTACAACACGCGAAAGCGTTTCTGCACCTACTACCAGACAGCGCTTAGCAATACCGGATTTAATGAATGCATTAGCCTGTATCACCCCTTCAATCCAGCCGGGACATCCAAATAAGACATCATATGCGACACAGAAGTTATTACGTATTCCTAATAGATGCTTTACTCTTGCCGCAAGACTGGGAACCATATCTGACTGAACAGTCCCAAAACGAACATCACCAAAGTTGTGAGCAAATATAATATAGTCCAACGTTTCAGGATCTATTCCTGAATTTTTTATGGCTTCCTGAGCCGCAATAAGTCCCAAATCTGACGTAACCTGTGTATTGTGAGCATATCGTCTCTCTTCAATACCCGTTATTTTTTTTAATTTCTCTGTAATAGAAGCATTATTTTCTTTTAATAAAACACCTTCTTCATTCATGAAAATATGTTGGTCAAAAAACAAATTTGTTATCGTTTCTGATGGGATGTAGTTCCCTACACCAATAATTTTAGCTATCATTTTTATGCTTTTTTCCCTGTTCTTTTATTTTTGCAGGAATAATTGATAAATATAACGATAATACCTATCAATATATTATAACAAATCGACTTAATAAAGTAAATTTTAAAACAATTTATAAAATTCCTGTTTTGCCCAAACAAAAGAGGACTCCAAAACGGAATCCTCTTGATCATATTTTCAAAAACTGAAAATTATACTTTCATAATTTCAGCCTCTTTTGTCTTAAGATGCTCATCGCAAAGCTTTACATACTTATCAGTGTAAGTCTGGATTTCTTCTTCCACACCCTTTACAACATCTTCAGAAACTCCTTCCAGCTTTTTAAGTTCTTTCAAACCTTCCTGTCTCGCGTTTCTTACTACGATTTTTGTCTGCTCAGTTTCACTTTTAGCTTGTTTTGCTAATTCTTTTCTTCTTTCCTCTGTTAAAGGTGGTACGTTAAGAATAATGTTTTCTCCATTATTAGAAGGAGCAAAACCTAAGTTTGAATTGATAATCGCTTTTTCAATAGCGTTAATTGCCGTTCTGTCCCAAGGTTGAATAGAGATGGTCATTGCATCTGGAATAGAAACGTTCGCAACCTGGTTAATAGGAGTCATCGCTCCGTAGTATTCAACCATTACATCCTGAACCATCGTTGTAGAAGCACGTCCTGCTCTGATTCTTTGAAATGCATGATCAAGGTGCTTTACAGCTGCGTCCATGTCCTGTTTTACAGATTCTAATATTAAATCTAATTCTTCCATTATTATATTAAAGTTTGATAAATTGCACATTAGTGATAAATGATGATTGATAAACCATAAAGGATAAGTAATTAATAATAAGCAATGAGATTATAATCTCTTACCTATCATTTGATTACAAATCAACCAGAGTACCTACATTTTCTCCTTCCACGATTTTTACTAAATTCCCGTCTTTATTCATATCGAATACAATAATAGGTAATTTATTTTCGTGGCTTAAAGTAAATGCAGTCATATCCATTACCTTAAGGTTTTTCTCAAATACTTCATCGAAAGATAATGAATTATATTTTACTGCATCAGCATTCTTTTCCGGGTCACTATCATAGATTCCGTCTACTCTTGTTCCTTTAAGAATTACATCTGCCCCGATTTCGATTGCTCTCAATGTAGCAGCTGTATCTGTAGTAAAATAAGGGTTTCCTGTACCTGCTCCGAAGATCACTACTCTTCCTTTTTCAAGGTGTCTTACCGCTCTTCTTTTGATGAATGGCTCAGCTACCTTATCCATTTCGATGGCAGACTGAAGTCTCGTTTTAATTCCCGCATCTTCCAATGCTCCCTGCAACGCCATACCATTGATTACAGTTGCCAGCATTCCCATGTAATCTCCCTGCACTCTATCCATTCCTTTTGCTGCCCCTGCAACACCACGGAAAATGTTTCCTCCTCCAATGACGATGGCTACTTCACAGCCTTTTTCAACTACTTTTTTGATCTCAGCAGCATATTCCTGCAGTCTTTCGTTGTCAATACCGTATTGTCTGTTCCCCATTAAGGCCTCACCGCTTAGTTTCAGAAGGATTCTTTTATATTTCATCTTTTATTTTTAATAACTTTTTACTAGTGTTGGTTTCTCAAAAAATTTGATTTTGCAAATATAATCATTAAAAATATTGATATGAGAAAAATATTTAATTACAAATAATGTCATAAATATTTTGAAAAGTACGAAAAAGGATTATTTTTGCATTAATTATAAATTGAGTTGAAGAAAATTATCATTTTTTCATTATTTCTATCAGGAATTGTTTCTTATGCGCAAACAGGAACAAATGTGTATCCGTTCTTAAATGTACCTGTATCTGCAAGACAGGCTGCTTTGGGTGGAGATGCAATTTCGATAAGAGATTATGATGTTTCCTTTGCTATTGCAAACCCAGCCCTGTTAAATAAAGATTCAGACAAACAGCTTTCTGTAAACGCTACTGCTTATCTTGCCGATTCCAAATACGGAACCATTGCTTATGCCAAAGACTTTGATAACGGTCATATGGCAACCATCAATGCCAGGTATATGAGCTATGGAAGCATTCCTAGAACGGATGAAAGCGGTTTTCAGGATGGTGAGTTTAAAGCGTCAGATGTTGCCATCGGTGCCGGATACGCCTATCAGTTTGAAGAAGACTGGACAATTGGTGGAGGATTAAACTTCGTTACCTCAAAAATAGACAACTATACCTCTTCCGCAATTTCTGGAACAGCGGGGATTACTTATCATAATAAAAAGAATAAAGAAGTTCTTTCCCTTGTATTAAGAAATTTTGGTTTTCAGCTGAAATCTTTCAACGGAACCCGTGAAAATCTCCCTTTCAGAGTAGATGTGGGATATACCAAGATTTTAAAAAACTTTCCTCTTGCCATTACCATTACGGCTCACGATCTTCAGCAATTCAATATTTCTTCAGAATATAATTCAGAAGGACAAAAAGTAAATGCAGGAAGAAAAATTGCAGACCATTTCTCTCTAGGAGCAGAATTGTTCCCGGAAAAAAACTTTAATATCAGATTAGGATATAATGTAAAAAGAGGTAATGATATGGCTGTGGCAGATCAAAGAAACTTCTCAGGACTTTCCGGAGGATTTGGGATCAAGGTATCCAGATTCCGTATAGATTATGCGCACATAAGATATCACAACTCTTCGAACGTCAATCAGATAGGAGTTTCCATGGACCTTTCCAGCCACGCAGGAGAATAGAAAATTCTTAAATACCTCTTAAAATTTCTTATTATTCCTTGATTTTCTAAAAAAAATCTTGAAATTTGCAGTATGAAAAAACCTGTAATAGCTATCGATGGGTACTCGTCTACCGGAAAAAGTTCTATCTCTAAAATCATTGCTGATAAGTTAGGACTTATTCATATGGATACAGGAGCGCTTTACAGAGGAGTTACCTGGTTTGCCTTACAGCACTGCTTGAATAATGACGGCGAGATTGATTTGAATACCCTGTTTTCATCTTTTGATCAGATTCATCTTGAATTTAAAAATAATGACGGAACTTTAGTTCTTTATCTTAATAATACTGATATTTCAAAAGAAATTCGTACCAATTCGGTTTCCGATAACGTAAGCCTTGTAGCCAAACAAAAGGAAGTAAGAGACTTTTTATTACAGTCTCAGCGTTCTTTGGCAGAAAAAGGAGGTGTCATTATGGACGGACGTGACATTGGGACAGTAGTTCTGCCAAATGCAGACTATAAGTTCTTTCTTACAGCCAGCATTGATGAAAGAACAAACAGAAGGTTCCTTGAATTAAAAGGACTGGGAATAGAAGCAGATAAAGAACAGGTACGACAAAACCTTATTGACAGAGATAAGATCGACAGTGAGCGTGTAATAGCCCCTTTAAGGCAAGCTGATGACGCTACCGTGATCGATAATTCAGACCTTACTAAAGAAGAAACAATAGAACTTATTCTTTCTTACATCGAAAAGATTTAACAATTTTTAATAGGCATAAAGCCTCCTTTGGTATACAAATTGTAAGTTTTATTAGTATAAAAAACTAATCTATTATTAACTATTAAAAAGCTTAAAATGTCTAAAAACGGAAAAAATACAGCAGGTATATTGGCGGGACTTCTTGCAGGTGCTGCAGCAGGTGTAATCTTAGGAATGTTATACGCACCGGAGGAAGGAAAAGAAACAAGAAAAAAGATCAAGAATAAGGCAAACGATCTTAAAGATCAGGCTAAAAACAAATACGGAGAGGTTTCTGAAAAAGTGAAAGACCAATATGGCAATATTTCTTCTACTTTTAAAGAAACGGCAAACAACGTAGCACATACTATGAAAGATGGGTATGACAAATACAAGGATCAAATTGTTTCTAAAACTGCAGATGTAGTAAAAGATGTAGAAGCAGAATTGAACGATCTAAAAAAATAAGTAATTTATCTTCTTAAGTAAATTACAGAAAGGAACTTTTGTGCGAAAGTTCCTTTTTTTGTAACTTTAAAAAAAAACAATGATAGAAACTATTAAAGAATACGCATCAAAGAGAATAGACCTTCTTAAAATTGAAGCTACTGAAAAGTCGTCTCTTTCTGCCGGGCTCATTACCTACTTTGTAGTACTGCTTGTTGCTTTTGCTTTTTTTATTATCCTTTTCAATTTTGGAATCGCTTTTCTTATTGGTAAAGCACTGGATAATTATTCCTACGGATTCTTAATTGTTGCTGCATTTTATGCGTTAGTAATGGCTTTTGTCATTGCATTCAAACATAAGATTGTAAATACTGTTGCAGATCAGGTTATTAAATTTTTAAATCATTCAAGCCATGAGTAGAAGATATGAAAGCATAGAAGAATTAAGAAGAAAGAAAAAACTGCTCCAAGGCGAGATTAGCGATCTTGAAAACCTTCTTACTTTTAAAAATACAAAAGAAAGTTTAAGTGCATTTACCAATGGTTTAAGTGATCAGTATCTTCAGGAAAAAGTAGATGAAGACGGTGATGAGAAAGTTGTTCTGAGAAAGGATGTCATTGCCAAGCAGCTTACTTCGGAGGTTAAAGATCTTTTGATCAGTAAAAATACGGCTGTTGGACTTGCCAGTTCTGCATTTAAAGGGAATATAACAGATAGCATTGTTAAACTCGGGGTTACGGCTATAGTAGGCAATTATGCAAAAAAGAATATGAAAAGCTCTAACTGGAAGAATAAACTTGTGGGAGCCGCTCTGATTTATCTTGCTCCTATTGCGCTTAAGTATGTCAGAAAAAAGCTGGAAGTATACCAGAAAAATAAAAGTGTTTCCAGTTTGGAACAATTGATATAAGTAATCAAGGCTTAGAATTTGAGAAACAATTTACTCTCACATTCTAAGCCTTAATTTTTATACATTTTACTCTATTTTGAAAACAATTGTCCTAAAATAATCCCGGCTGCCATTGATACATTAAGACTTTCCGTAGATTGAGATTTTCCAAACCTTGGAATGGTAATACATTTCTGTAAAAGTTTTTCTGTCTCCGGTCTCATCCCGTTTCCTTCGTTACCAAGAATTAGATTTATTTTTTCAGGTTTATCAAACGTATAGATGTTCTCCCCATCCATATCTGTTCCGATATTTACGTTTTCTGTAGTTGAAAGGTATTCAACAAGATCAGTATAAACCACATTTACTCGTGTAAATGATCCCATCGTAGCCTGAATCACCTTAGGATTATAAAAATCAACGGTATCTTCACTACAGATGATCTGTTCTATTCCAAACCAATCTGCCAATCGGATAATGGTTCCTAAATTTCCCGGATCCTGAATCCCATCCAAAACCAGTTGAATATTCCTATCCTCCATCTTTTCTTCATTTGCCAGATAACAGACGGCAACGGAATCTTTCGGGGTTTTAAGGAAGCTGATTTTTTTTAACTCATTTTCAGAGATATGAGTCACAGGGATATCACTACGGTCCAATTTTTGCGGATCGGTTGATAATATTTCTTTAACTTTAAAGTTAGAATTGGAAAGTTCACAAATGATTTTATTACCTTCAACCAAAAACAAATTGTATTTTTGTCTGAACTTCTTTTTATCTAAAGATTGTAAAACTTTTATTGTATGAGCTGTAAGCATTATAAGAATTCTCCTCAAAAATATTATAAAATTATCTCATTTGCAACATTTGTTGGTCTCCTTTATGCTTGTAGTACAACAAAAAAAGTTCCGGAAGGTGAATATCTCCTTACTAAGAACAGCTTTGAGTTCGAGGATAAGAAAGAATTCTTCGATGAAGAACTGAAGGAATACGTTCAGCAAAAACCTAACAAAAAGCAGGTTTTATTTATGCCATTAGGACTTATGTTCTACAATATGGCAAATCCAAAGTATGACACTATTCTTAATGAATATATGACCTATCCCGGTGAGATGAGAAATCAGAAATTGAGAGATTCATTATTCATTAAATATAATATGAAAAACAGTGTCGGGAAAAATCTTTTCTTTGATCGTTTATTACATAGCTGGGGGTCTCCACCTGTGATTCTGGATCAGACAAGGAGTGAAAAAAGTGCAGAGTCTATCAAAAAAAGACTTACTTACAGAGGTTTTTGGGATGCAGAAGTAAAGTACAGACATGATATTGATTCTGCTTCAAAAAAAGCTGCCGTAAAGTATTTCATTAAGCATAATGAGCCTACTTATATTAAAGATTATTATTACAATATTACTGATCCCGGCATTAAAAGATACTACAATTATAATATTAATAAGACTTTTGTAAGATCAGGTCAGGTTCTGGATCAGACCGTTCTTGAAAAAGAAGTGGCAAGAATCACAGAATTAATGAGAGAATTTGGATATTACAAGTTTAACGCATCGAATGATGAAGTTTATTTTGTTGCTGACTCATTAAAAAGTAAAAAAAACGTCCCTTTAACCTTAGAAATCCATAAAGATTCTCTTGACAGTCCTTATAAAGTGGCAACCTTTGGAAATATTGACGTTGCCATTGTAGATGAACCCGGAGATTATCCTAAAAATACAAAAAAAGACAGTTTAAGAAGAATTCGTTTCCATAAAATGAATGAAAATTATAAATCATCTTCTTTGTGGAGAACAATTATTCCGGATAGCAAAAAGATATTTGATCAAAAACAGCTCGATGTAACAAAAAGAAATCTTTTGTCTACGAATAACTTTAGCATTGTAAAAGCCAGAGACTCTCTGAGACAAGGAGGTATGTCTTCTCCTAATGACAGTATTGTGGATGTTTTGTACGTATTAAAACCTCTTCCGAAATATGAACTTAAAGTAGGTACCGATATTAACTATTCTCAGGTCTTAAATCTTGGGGTATCTCCTTCTGTAGATCTTACGACAAGAAATGTCTTCAGAGGCGCAGAAAACCTTTTTACAAGTATTTCGGGAACATTTGGTTCTATCAGAAGCACAAAGGATATCGACAAGAGAACGACAGCATATGAGATTTCTGCTCAGGCGTCACTGAACTTCCCAAGATTGCTGTTACCTTTTAATTATTATAAATTCTTCCCTAAGAGATATACCCCTACATCATCCATTTTGTTGGGAGCGTCTATACAGAATAATATTGGTTTAGGTAGATTAAATTTCAATACCGGGCTGAATTATCAGGCTAATATTAATGATCAGGTATATCATAAACTTACCTTATTCAATACACAAATCAGCTTAACGAAAAATAAAGATGCTTATTATTCATACTTCCCTAATGATGAAAAAATAAGGGATGATATCTTTAAAGATTATTTTCTTTCCCATTCTCAGCTGGGACAGGATTTTAGGGATGGTAAAGTAGATATTGACTACGTTTCGAAAGAAATCGTTGAGGATGAAACCTACCGCCAGTCTCTTAACCAGAGCGGAACTGATCTTTTAACAGCATTCAGAGGTGCTTTGGTGAACAAAGACAGACAGACTCAGGATGTATTGATTTCTTCCATGATCTACAATTTTGTTTATAATGAAATTGGTAAAAAAGAATATCCTAATGCCTTTTATTTTAACGGAAAAGTTGAACTTGCAGGTAATATATTGAGTTTATTCAATAAAAAGGATGATGGTGGCGGAATTTTAACTTCTCCACAGAGAACAATTTTTGGAATTCCGTACGCACAGTTTGTAAAGTTTGATATTGATGCAAGAAAGTATTTCAAATTTAATGGAAATCAGACTTTAGTTCTTCGTCAGTTTGTCGGAGTGGGTATTCCTTATGGAAATTCTGAAAATATGCCGATTATCAAGTCGTACTTTAATGGAGGTTCAAATGATATCAGAGCTTGGGTGGCATTTGGGGGATTAGGTCCCGCAGACTCTCAGGTAGACGAAAGAGTTCGTACATATATGACCGATAATGTAAAGCTTACAACCAATATTGAATATAGAATTCCATTCAACAAAATGTATGAAGGGGCTTTATTTACAGATATTGGTAATACATGGAGTCTTCGTGATCACAATGATGGGTACGGTGATGAATTTAAGTTTAATAAATTCTTAGGACAAGTAGGTGTAGGTAGCGGATTCGGGTTAAGAGTAAATATCGCTTATATAACATTGAGATTAGATCTTGCCTATAAAATCTATGATCCGAACAAACCTGAAGGTGACAGATGGAGATTTAAAACCTTCCAGCCTTTCAAACCTACTGTGAATTTCGCATTCGGATATCCTTTCTAATCTGGGGAAACTCCTAAAATAAAATACACTACAGCTATAACACGGGCGAGGATTTCCCTCGCCTGATTTCTGTAGAAACTTTCAGGTTTTGTGACATCCTGTGCATCAAAACCCAATGCATTCATATCATTATTTCTTGCAAAAAACAGAGCTCGGAGATTATGATATCCCTGAGAAACAATAATTACATTTTTCTTCTTATAAACATCTTTACAACGCAGGATACTTTTATAGGTATTAAAGCCTTTCGGATCTTCAATAATGATATCTTCAGGCACACCTTCCTGGTACACCAGATAATTTTTCATAGCGGCAGGTTCATTATAACCTTTACTCTTCTCACCACTTACTAGGATTTTTTTAATTTTTCCATGATGATAAAGAAGCGCCGCAGCATCCATTCTCTTGGTAAAATAAGGATTAGAAAGCCCTGATCTCATCTTGGGAGATGTTCCAAGTACCAGCGCAATCTCTCTGGGTGGAATTTTAGAAATTTTAGTATAGGTACGTCCATTCGTAAGTCCGAAAACCCAGACATTACAAAAGCAGATCATTAAAATTCCCAATTCTAATGATACAAAACCCAGATTAAATATGTTCTTAATAATTCTCAACTAAGATCAAAGTTAAGCTTTATTTTTTGACTTTTCACTATTGACATACATGCTAAAATATGTCCTTGGTTTTCCTCTTTTTCGGTAAGATATTCATTTTCAATCAACTCTACTTCACCTTCTTCCAATGAGCATTCGCAGCTTCCACAAATTCCGGACTTACATGAGTAAGGCACAGGAAACTTTTGAATCAAAAGCTGCTGTAATATTTTATCCTTGTTATCAGGAAGTTGAGTCGTATATTTTTTTCCTAGCATTGTAAATTCTACCTCGATATTTTCAATAAGCGGAAATTCTTTTTCTACAGGATAAATATCATCATTAAATTCTTCAAAAAGTTCAAAGTGAATATTTCTTTTCGGAATTCCGTGGTGATAACAGGCATTGGCAAGTGTTTTAATCATCTCTCCCTTTCCGCAGATAAGAACTTCGTCCACAGCGTCCCAGATGGTAGATTCCTCATCGGTATCATCAAGGTGGAGAATCTGATTGATGATTAAGTTTAATTTCTTTTCATCTAATCTGCCATAGAAAAACTGATCTGCTGTTTTTTCCTGTGAAAAGAAGTAAAAAATCTGAAGCCTGTCACCACAAGTTCTGGCAAGGTTATCCAATTGTTCACGATATACAAGCTCCTCAGAACTCTTATTCCCAAAAAACAAAAATAGTCTCGTTCTTGGCTCATTATGAAGAATATTTTTGAAATGGCTTAAAATCGGAGTAATCCCTATTCCGGCTGCAAAAGCAACAATAGTTCTGAATTCACTAGGTTTGGTTACCAATGTAAATCTTCCGGCGGGTTCACTGATCCAAAGTAAATCTCCTTCATTATAGTTTTGAAAGAGCTGAGAAGTAGCTCCATCAGGAGAATTCACCTTTATCCCTAAACATATTTTACCTTCATAAGGCGCAGACGTCATTGAGTAATCATTAATCACCTCTTTCCCATGTGATTGAAATTTCACACTTACATATTGCCCAGCTTCAAACTTAAAATTTTCTTTCAGATTCCCGGGAATATCGAACTCCAGAGAAAAAGTATTTTTGGTCAGCTGTTCCTTTTTCGCTATTTTTAACGGATGAAACTTTATAAGTTTCCCTTTATAGATTTGTTGTTCCATACTTCAATTCAAAAATAGATAAAAAATAATTTATGAAGAAGATAATTTTATCAACGTTACTCCTTACTGCACTTTACAGCTGCAAAAAAGATGGTCAGAAAACAGGTGACACAGCTGCTGCAGATTCACTTTCTGTGACTCAAACCACAACAGCACAAGGAGGTACGTATGTCCCTAAAGAACTTTCTCCTGAAAATGTAGGTCAGCACCTTGCTAAAAATAACGATACTTTATATGTCACTAATTTTTTTGCAACATGGTGCGGTCCATGTATGAGAGAAATTCCAAGCTTTAAAAACAAAATGCAGGAATTAAAAGGTAAGCCTGTAAAGTTCACCTTTATCAATCTTGATGACAAAGCAGATTGGGATGGTGCCGTAAAAGATTTTGTTGTAGAAAATAATCTTGGTGGTAATGTTATATTATTGGACGGACAGAAATTGGATCAAAACTTTTTTTCCAATAATTTCAAGCAATGGGATGGCGGTTCAATTCCGTTTACTTTCATGAGAAAAGGTGATAAGACTGATGAATATCTTGGGATGATGACTGAAGAAGTCCTGAATTCAAAAATTGATTCTTTCTTAAAGTAAAATATACAGAACTCTTTCTGAATAATGTCAAAAAGATTTAAAATCCTGTGTTTATTATTAACGATTGCAATTATTGCAGGTGCCATCATTAATCTGAACACAGGATTTTTGAGCTTAAACCTTCAGGATTTCTTCCAGAATACCGCTCAAAGTCAGATCGCGGAAATTCGTATTAACCGGGTATTAGTTATGCTATTGGCGGGTATTTCTATTCCTACTTCGGGATTTCTGATGCAAGAATATTTTCAAAATCCATTAGCTGGTCCTGATATTTTGGGAATTACTTCTGTAGCCAGTTTATCCGTAGCATTTTATATTTTCTTTTCCCATAATATTCTGCTCCCTGAATTTCTGCAAAACAGTTTTCTGAGTTTATCAGCCATTGGAGGAAGTTTATTATTGATGTTGGTTCTGCTATCAATGTCCAGTAAATTTCAGGACAAATCTTATCTTATTATTTTCGGATTTCTTGTTTCTGCTTTTGCGGGTGCAATTGTTTCTTTATTGCAGTTTTACGCTGAAAATCAAAGCTTAAAGAATTATATTCTTTGGTCCTTTGGAGCCAACAATATGGTCACCAGAAATCAGATCTATGTTTTATCAGGATTATTATTGATCGGATTGTTTTTCTGTTTCAAATCTATAAAACCGTTGATAGGAAACTCATTAGGAACCTCTTATGCCCAAAGTTTAGGGGTTAATTTAAAGAACTTAAAACTTTTAATTATTGTATCCTCTTCCCTACTTTCCGCATCCATAACAGCATTTTTAGGACCTATTTTATTTATTGGAATTATTGTTCCTCATTTTTGTAGATTGGTTTATAATCCGTCAAAATTATGGCAACAATGGATATTGAATATGTTTTTGGGAATGTTGATCATGCTGTTTTTCTCTATCATTGCAGAAAAAACTCAGATTCCTTTGAATGTAATAAGCTCTGTATTTGGAATTCCTGTGATCTTATTGATGCTTTTAAAACAGAATAAAGTATAGTTTTCTGTTTTGTTGGAAAGCGCAAAGACGCAAGTTTTTAATCCTTTCATTCTGCTTTAAGGCGCAAAGATTTTATCTCCGATAAAATTTAACAACGGATATAAAACATCACACTTGCTGAAAATCTTAGATTTTCTTGCGCCTTAGCGTTTATCCAACAATTTTATCCCGACTTTTCTAAATAAGAATAAAATATTATTTCTCTACTACGTTGGAAAGCGCAAAGACGCAAGTTTTAATCCTTTCATTCTGCTTTAAGGCGCAAAGATTTTCTCTCCGATAAAATTTAACAACGCACATAAAACATCACACTTGCTGAAAATCTTTGATTTTCTTGCGCCTTAAAAATTTGCACAATGTTTTATAACCCTTGCGCCTTAGCGTTTATCCAACAATCCGTATATTTAAGAGCAAAAACACAACAAATGACAGAAAATGAAATATCAAAAATTGTTTTTGAGACAGGACTGAAAATTCATAAAAAACTTGGATCAGGATTATTTGAGCATGTTTATGAAGAATGTCTCTTCTATGAACTAACAAAATCAGGTTTCTCAGTAGAAAAACAAAAATTATTTCCTATTATTTATGAGGATTTAAAAATTGAAAATGCGCTCAGACTCGATATGATTATAGAAAATAAAGTTATCTTAGAAATCAAAACTGTTGACTATATCAGTCCTATTCATAAAGCTCAACTTTTAACCTATTTAAAAATGACAGGATGTAAGCTAGGGCTATTACTCAATTTTCAATCTGATGTTTTCAAAAATGGAGTTACAAGAGTCGTCAATCATTTATAATTAAAAAACAGTATAAAAATTTCTTAAAGTACAATTCCTTGCACCTTAAAAGTAGTACTTTTGTAAAACAATCTGCGCCATTGCGTTTTAGTCAATATCAGGAATGCATCTACAAATCAAACAAGCTAATATCGGATATAGTAAAACATTAATTTCAAATGCTAATGCTGACTTGAAACTTGGTGATGTTTGCTTATTGATCGGAAATAATGGTGTAGGAAAAACAACTTTAATCAAATCTATTCTGCATCAGATTCCTTTATTAAATGGTGAAATATTGATCAATGATAGGAATGTAAAGAATCTTTCTGTAAAAGAAATTGCTGAAAATATTGCTATTGTCTTTTCTAAATTTATGATTCCGCAGCATTATACAGTTGAGGATCTTATTTCATTAGGAAAATACATCTACTACCCTTTTTATTTTGAGCTGAAAAAAGAAGATCGTGAAGAAGTAGCCCATATTATAGATGAACTGGATTTAAATCAATACAGATATACCCTTCTCAAAAATCTTTCGGATGGAAATCTCCAGAAAGCTTTTATAGGACGTGCTATCACCCAAAACTCACCTATTATTATTCTTGATGAGCCAACAACCCATCTGGATGAAAAAAATAAGATTATTATCCTTAAAACATTAAGAAAGCTTGCTAAGGAACAGAATAAACTTATTTTATTTTCATCCCATGACTGGAGACTTGCCAAGGAATTTGCTGATAAAATATGGTATGTAAAAAATACACAGCTGCATATAGGAATTGTAGAGGATATTTTGCTTCAGCATGATGAGCTTACTAATGCTTACTTATTTCAAATGCATGAAAATTTTGTTCCGCCTCATATTTCTGCCCCTCCGGTTCAGAAGGAAATGTTGTATTCTTTACTTCAGAAAAACTTCTCAAAAGACCTTTCAACACTTAATTTTGAGTTTCAGAACAACTTTTGGGTAATTTCTAACGGTTCTTTAAAACACCAATGCGAATCTTTTGAAGAAATCATCAATTTCATTGTAAACATTTATTAATCTGCACTTTTCTTTAATTATTTCATATACTATGCATGCATAGTATTATGCAAATCATACAATTTAATCCATTTATTTTCAGGTTATTAACAAAATTTAACGTTAATAAATACTATGCATGCATAATATTTACTAAATTTGGGTAAAACCATTAGCGCAAAAATGATGGATAATAACAAGGAAAAAATAGAAAACGTAGACTTAATTTTAAAACAGACCTGGTTGGCTGTTTCTAAAATGTACACAGAATTAGCTCAGGAGCATGACTCTACAGCTGTACAAGCCCTCACCCTTCTTAAAATTGATCCCAAAGAAGGAACCAGAAGTACAAATCTTGGACCTAAGATGGCTATAGAACCCACTTCCCTCACAAGAATCATCAAACTTCTTGAAGACAATGGATATATCTATAAGGAAAAAACCACTACTGATAAAAGAGAAGTGATCATCAAACTTACAGATAAAGGATTAAACTCCAGAAATATGTCTAAAGAAGTCGTAGTTAACTTTAATAAAAAGGTTATGGAAAAGATTTCTCAGGAAAAGATGGACACCTTTAAGGATGTGATGACAGAGATCATGAAAATAGCCAATGAGCTCTTAAATAACAGGAAATAAATACAATGAAACCGTAAGGTGATATTTAACCTTTCAAATAATTAAAATTTACATATGAAAAGAAGAATCAAACATGTAACGGTTCTTGGTTCAGGAATTATGGGTAGCGGTATCGCAGCTCACTTCGCCAACATTGGTGTGGAAGTGTCTCTTTTAGATATTGTACCTTTTGAACTGACTGAAGCTGAACAGAAAAAAGGTTTGACCAAAGAAGATAAGGCAGTAAGAAACAGAATTGCTACCGAAAACTTTGAAAAACTTAAGAAATCAAGCCCTGCACTTCTTTACTCTCCAAAGTTTGCAGACAGAATCAAAGTCGGAAATTTCGATGATGATTTACAGAAAATAAAAAATACAGACTGGATTATTGAAGTAGTTGTAGAAAGACTGGATATTAAAAAGTCTGTCTACGAAAAAATTGAACAGTTCAGAAAGCCGGGAACATTAATTTCTTCTAATACATCCGGTATTCCAATCCATTTATTGACAGAAGGAAGAAGCGAAGATTTCAAAAAATACTTTGCCGGAACTCACTTCTTCAATCCGGTAAGATATCTTCCTCTTCTTGAGATTATTCCAACTAACGATACAAATCCTGAAATCATAGATTTTTATATGAATTACGGAGCTAAATTCTTAGGTAAAACTACAGTTTTAGCAAAAGATACTCCTGCTTTCATCGCCAACAGAATCGGTGTGTTCTCTATGATGGATCTCCTTCATAATGTACAAAAATTAGGACTTACTGTTTCTGATGTTGATAAATTAACAGGTCCCGTAATTGGACGTCCAAAATCTGCAACTTTCAGAACTGCTGATGTTGTAGGTCTTGATACATTGGTAATGGTTGCCAACGGTGTTCGTCAAAGCGGTGCCGAAGCGAATGACTTTAACGATGTATTTGCTCTTCCTGACTATATCCAGAAAATGATGGATAATAAATGGTTAGGTTCAAAAACTGAGCAAGGGTTCTACAAAAAAGTGAAAAATGCAGAAGGTAAATCTGAAATTCACGGATTAAATCTTGATACTTTAGAATACGAGCTTCAAGGTAAATCATCATTCCCTACTCTTGAATTAACAAAATCGATTGATAAGCCGATTGACAGATTCAAATTTTTAATCGCAGGTAAAGATAAAGCAGGCGAACTCTACAGAAAATCATTAGGTGCATTATTCGCTTATGTTTCTCATAAAGTTCCGGAAATTTCTGATGAAGTTTACAAAATTGATGATGCAATGAGAGCTGGTTTCGGATGGGAAAACGGACCGTTCGAAATCTGGGATGCTGTAGGTGTTCAAAAAGGAATTGAATTGGCTCAGGATGCAGGATATCAGGTTTCTGACTGGGTTAAAAATGTAGAGACTTTCTATAAAGTAAACGAGGAAGGACAAAGTATCTATGTTGATAAAAATTCAGGTGAATACAACAAAATCCCTGGGCAGGATGCTTTCATTATCCTTGATAATATCAGAAAAAACAAAACTCTTTGGAGCAATTCAGGTTCTGCAATTCTTGATTTAGGTGATGGTATCATCAATTTTGAGATCCGCTCAAAAATGAACTCGCTTGGAGGTGAAGTTCTTGACGGATTAAACAGAGCGATTGATTTAGCAGAAAAAGAATATGATGGATTGGTAGTTGGAAACCAGGGAGCTAATTTCTCTGTAGGAGCTAACCTTGCTATGATCCTTATGATGGCTATCGAGCAGGATTGGGATGATTTAAATATGGCTATCGCTTACTTCCAGAAATCTATGATGAGAGTTCGTTACTCTTCTATCCCTGTAGTGGTGGCTCCTCACGGAATGACTTTAGGTGGTGGTTGCGAAATGACAATGCATGCAGACAGAGTGGTTGCCGCAGCAGAAACTTACATCGGACTGGTAGAAACCGGAGTGGGTGTTATTCCTGGTGGTGGCGGTACGAAGGAACTTGCTTTAAGAACTTCCAGAGAATTCCACAGTGATGATGTCAAAAACAACAGACTTCGTGATGCTTTCATGAACATCGCTATGGGTAAAGTAGCTACTTCTGCTTATGAAGCTTACGATATGGGAATTCTTGAAAAAGGAAAAGATATTGTTTCTGTAAGCAAAAACAGACAGATTGCTGAAGCTAAAAAAGTAGCAAAATTATTAGCAGAACAAGGATATACTCAGCCGATTGAGCAAAAAGTAAAAGTTCTTGGTAAAGATGCATTGGGAATGTTCTATGTAGGAACAGACCAGATGCTAACTGGAAAATACATTTCTGAACACGACAAAAAAATAGCAGATAAACTAGCCAACGTAATGGTGGGTGGTAACCTATCTGAGCCAACTGTCGTTACTGAACAGTATTTACTGAATCTTGAAAGAGAAACTTTCCTTCAGCTTTGTGGTGAGAGAAAGACTTTAGAGAGAATTCAGTATATGTTACAAAACGGGAAACCACTAAGAAACTAGATTTTTTTGTAAAATGTAAAAAGTATTAATGTATTCACGATGCATAATTTCAGAGATTTAGAAGTTTGGGCAAAATCAATGAAGCTTTGTAAAAGATTTTATCTCGCTTCAAACAGCTTTCCAAAAGATGAAATGTTTGGATTAACTTCCCAGTCAAGAAGAAGTTTATATTCAATTCCTTCTAATATTGCTGAAGGTGCAGGCAGAGATACAGATGCTCAGTTTTCACATTTCTTAAATATAGCATTAGGCTCTTCATTTGAATTTGAAACCCAGATATTAATTGCAAGTGATTTAGGTTTCTTTAAAGATCATGATTTTAATATTATTTATTCAGAAATTAAGCATATACAAAATATGCTGGCAAAGTTAAAGCAGAAATTTAATACTTAACATTTTAGTCATAAATACATTTTACATAAATACTTTAATACAAAAAAAAATGAAAACAGCATACATCGTAAAAGGATTCAGATCAGCCGTAGGAAAAGCACCAAAAGGTTCCCTACGCTTTACTCGTCCTGACGTTATGGCAGCTACAGTAATTGAAAAATTAATGGCTGAGCTTCCGCAATTAGATAAAAACAGAATTGATGACCTTATCGTTGGAAATGCAATGCCTGAGGCTGAGCAAGGATTAAACGTAGCACGTTTGATCTCTCTGATGGGGTTAAATACAGACAAAGTTCCAGGCGTTACGGTAAACAGATATTGTGCTTCAGGAAGTGAGGCAATTGCTATTGCTTCTGCAAAAATTCAGGCTGGAATGGCAGATTGTATCATCGCTGGCGGTACAGAATCTATGTCCTATATTCCGATGGGAGGTTATAAACCTGTTCCGGAAACTGATATTGCAAAGACAAACCCTGATTATTACTGGGGAATGGGTTATACTGCCGAAGAAGTAGCGAAACAATACAATATTACAAGAGAAGAACAGGATCAGTTTGCATTTGAATCTCATATGAAAGCTTTAAAGGCGAATCAGGAAGGAAAATTTGCTAATCAAATCGTTCCAATTCCTGTAGAATATAACTTCCTTGATGAAAATCAAAAGCTTCAGACTAAGAAATTTGACTTCTCAGTAGATGAAGGTCCAAGAGCAGATACTTCCCTTGCCGGTTTAGCTAAGCTGAGACCTGTTTTTGCCAACGGAGGAAGTGTAACTGCCGGAAACTCCTCTCAAATGAGTGACGGAGCTGCTTTCGTAATGGTAATGAGTGAAGAAATGGTAAAAGAATTAGGACTTGAGCCTGAAGCAAGATTAGTAGCTTATGCAGCTGCAGGGCTTGAACCAAGAATCATGGGTATGGGACCAATCTACGCTATTCCAAAAGCTCTAAAACAAGCAGGTCTTGAATTAAAAGATATCGATTTGATCGAACTAAATGAAGCATTCGCATCACAATCTGTTGCAATCAAAAAAGAACTAGGTTTAAACCCGGATATCTTAAACGTAAACGGAGGCGCAATTGCTTTAGGTCACCCACTTGGATGTACAGGAACGAAACTAACAGTTCAACTTCTTGACGAAATGAGAAGACGTGGCAATAAATATGGTATGGTTTCTATGTGCGTAGGAACAGGACAAGGTGCAGCGAGTATTTTTGAACTACTTTAAGAAATTTTGAATTATGGATTTTAAATTTTGGATTAATGCAAAAAGAAAATTTAATCAAAGAAAAGACATTCAATTTTGCTTTAGCAATTATCGAGCTGTATAAAATCTGTAAATCTCAAAATGAATTTATCCTTTCAAAACAGTTATTAAGAAGTGGAACTTCTATTGGAGCGAATGTACAGGAGGCTTTAGCTGGGTTTTCAGAAAAAGACTTTCTCCACAAAATGTCAATTGCAAGTAAAGAAGCCAGAGAAACACAATATTGGATTGATTTATTATCACAATCCCAATTAGTAAAGTTTGATGAAATTAAATATAAAACAGAAATACAAAGTATTGTAAATATTTTAACATCAATCGTCAAAACACTTCAAGATAAAATAAAACTGAAAGCATAATTTAAAATCCATAATCAAGAATTCAAAATTAAATAATTAAAAATTTAAAATAATAACAAATGGGCAACATAGTTAAGGGCGGGGAATTCCTAATCAAACAAATTCCTGCAAACGAAATTTTCAGCATTGAAGAACTGAATGAAGAGCAAAAAATGCTTCGTGATTCTGCGAAGGAGTTTATTGATAGAGAGGTTGTACCTCAAAGAGAGCGTTTTGAAAAGAAAGATTATGCATTCACAGAAGAGACAATGCGTAAGCTTGGTGAAATGGGAATGCTTGGAATTGCCGTTCCTGAAGAGTACGGAGGTCTTGGAATGGGATTTGTGACAACAATGCTTGCCTGTGATTATCTTTCGGGAACTACAGGTTCATTGGCGACAGCTTATGGAGCACATACCGGAATCGGAACTTTGCCAATCGTTCTTTACGGAACTGAAGAGCAAAAGAAAAAATATCTTCCGGACTTGGCAACAGGAACAAAATTCGGGGCTTATTGCTTAACGGAGCCGGATGCAGGTTCTGATGCAAACTCTGGAAAAACAAGAGCTAAACTTTCCGAAGACGGGAAACATTATATCATCAATGGTCAGAAAATGTGGATTTCTAATGCAGGATTTGCAGATACTTTCACCTTATTTGCTAAAATTGATGATGATAAAAATATCACAGGATTTGTAATCAACAGATCTGAATTGGAAAACCCTGAAAGCTTAACTTTCGGTGAGGAAGAGCACAAATTGGGTATTCGTGCCTCTTCTACCCGTCAGGTTTTCTTCAATGACATGAAAGTTCCTGTAGAGAATCTTTTAGGAGAAAGAAATAATGGTTTTAAAATCGCTTTAAATGCACTGAACGTAGGTCGTATCAAATTAGCGGCTGCATGTTTGGATGCTCAGAGAAGAATCTTAAACCACTCTCTTCAATATTCTAACGAAAGAAAACAATTTGGAGTTTCTATCGCTACATTTGGAGCGATCAGAAAGAAACTTGCTGAAATGGCAACAGGCGTTTTCGTAAGTGAGGCTGGTTCTTACAGAGCGGCGAAAAATGTTCAGGATAAAATTGATGAATTGGTAGCAGGCGGAATGGATCACCAGGCTGCAGAGCTTAAAGGTGTTGAAGAATTCGCTGTAGAATGTTCAATCCTTAAAGTATTCGTTTCTGATCTTGCTCAGCATACTGCTGATGAAGGAATTCAGGTTTACGGAGGTATGGGATTCTCTGAAGATACTCCAATGGAAGCTGCATGGAGAGATTCTAGAATTTCAAGAATCTATGAAGGTACTAACGAGATCAACAGATTATTAGCGGTAGGAATGCTTATTAAGAGAGCAATGAAAGGTGAATTAGATCTTTTATCTCCTGCTATGGCAATCAGCAAAGAGTTAATGGGTATTCCTTCATTTGAAGTTCCTGATTATTCTGAATTCATGAGTGAAGAGAAGGCTATCATTGCCAATCTTAAGAAAGTATTCCTGATGGTTTCAGGTGCTGCTCTTCAAAAATATATGATGGATATTGAAAAGCAACAGCATTTATTGTTAAACGCTTCTGAAATCCTTAACCAGATCTATATGGCAGAATCTGCTGTATTAAGAGCTGAGAAACATTTCTCTCCTGATTCTGTAGAAGCAGCTATGGCTCAGTTAAACCTTTACAAAGCTGTTGAGAAAATCACTGTAGCAGCTAAAGAAGGAATTATTTCTTTCGCTGAAGGAGATGAGCAGAGAATGATGCTTTCAGGATTAAGAAGATTTACAAAATATACCAACAACCCGAATGTAGTGGCATTAACTGAAAAAGTAGCTGCTCACTATATCGACAAAGGAGCTTATTAGTCTTTTAATAACATAAATTTGATTGAAGCGTCTCATATTTTTTGAGGCGCTTTTTTTATTTTTAAATGTCAATAAATGGAAGCCAGATAAAAATACACGAGTTCGAAATAATTTATTCTGTATATTTAATAGATATTTTACTTTATTATCCATGAAAACTATTCTTCTTTTTATAATTGCCTTAGTATTTTCTTCGTGTACTACAGATGGCTGTGCTTGTGATAAGATGAGCAAAAATGACTCAATTATTTACGCAACTGATATACAGATAGAAAAAGAAAAAAATAAAATGATTTTGATGTTTCATTGTGCCACTATTATCACCGGAATTGCTTCAGTGAGTGATCTTAATGGAAATAATGAACACTGTGAAGATATGTATGATGTTCAATGTGTTTCGTCTAAAGATACTCCTCTGCAACTATCTGAAAATTTTAAATATTTCACCGATGTTATGCAGCCACAAGACATTTTTTTCAAGGAATTACAAAATAAAGAAAACAGTTATTTTGAACTGACATTAGATTCTGAAAGGAAAATCACATCTATTTCAAAGCTGAACATCCATTAAAGTTCAATATCACTATACTTCATTTTTTTAACAAAATATTGAATAGTTTATCAATTTTTAATCTCTTAAAGAAAAATGACCGAAAGTAAATTCAATTGATAATCAAATTGCGGAATATTTATTTTTTTTTATTAATTTTATTATATGTAAAAAAACTCATTAACCAAATCATGAAAATAATATTATTTCCATTGCTCCTCTTTTCTATTGCTATTACAGCACAGGAAAAGAGAAAAAACAAATCTTTCTTTAAATCTGATACTCTCAAGAATAATAATAAAGAACAGGCTTCTCAAAAAACAGTCCCCGTTTCAAAGCAGAAATCCGATGAATGTTATAAAATAATGGTTCTAAAACCTAAAGACACTAACTATCTTGCTTTAAAAGAACCTAAAAAGGACTATTCAAAATATAAAATCTTAAATAGAGCCACCCCTAAGAATTCAGACAAGAATATAAAGGAGGCTATCACTCCAAAATAATAACCAAAAAACAATCTAAGACTATTTACTATGGGAAAATTTGTTATTTCAAAAAGAACAAACGGTGATTTTCAATTCAACCTTAAAGCAGCAAACGGACAGGTAATTCTTTCCAGCCAGGGTTACAGCACAAAACCATCTTGCGAAAACGGTATCAATTCTGTAAAAACAAATGCTCAGGAAGACTCTAAATTTGAGAGAAATACAGCTAAAGATGGCAGATGTTACTTTAACCTTAAAGCGGGAAACGGACAGATTATAGGAACCAGCCAAATGTATGAATCTGACAATAGCATGGAAAACGGAATAGAATCTGTAAAAAACAACGCTCCAAATGCTTCTGTAGAGGATGAAGCAAATATGTAAATTCACCTAAAATAATCTTGATAAAAATGCCTTACTTTTTAAGGCATTTTTTATTTTTGTACTCTATTTTCTTAGAAAAATGACAAAAGAAGAATTACTAAATAAAGCAATCAAAATCGCTGATAAGGCGCATAAAGGACAAACGGACAAATACCACGCTCCATATATCGGGCACGTTATGCGTGTGATGGAATATGGTAAAACAATTGATGAAAAAATTGTTGGTGTGCTGCATGATGTCGTAGAAGATC
The DNA here is from genome assembly GCF_059515185.1 of Chryseobacterium sp. CS2K3. Taxonomy (NCBI): domain Bacteria; kingdom Pseudomonadati; phylum Bacteroidota; class Flavobacteriia; order Flavobacteriales; family Weeksellaceae; genus Chryseobacterium; species Chryseobacterium sp. CS2K3. The sequence goes on from NZ_JCAKRW010000003.1 coordinate 59,559, forward strand.
ACCCCTTAGAATTCAGCCTGGACTATTTAAGGTCCGAAGGTTTTCCGGAATATATCATTTTTGCAATCAGCTGCCTGACAAAATTTGATCCGGAGGAAGATTATGATGAATTCATTAAAAGAACGGAGAGATCTCTTCTGTCTGTTGCTGTAAAAATTAATGATCTTCGCGATAATATGGACCTTAGGAGAGTAAACAGAGAGCTTACTCCTAAGGACATCAAAAGATTTAATAAATATCTTAAAGCTTATCGTTATCTGGTAGAAAAATATTAATCCGCGCCCGGGAAATCATAGGTTTTTACATGATGATCTGTACCATCGATATTGATGTTTAAGGCAAGATAAATAAAATGAAGGTTCTTGTTTCCTTTTGCTTCAAATTCACGCTGCCAAAGGTAACCGGTTACAATACCAAAATAATCATCGATCTGATAGCCGAAACCGCCATATACTCTGTTTCTGGCAAAAGTAGGCTTCATCGGGGTTACCAGGAATATTTCGTCGTAGGCATTAGCAAAGACAGTTCCTTTCTGAATGGTTTTCGAGTTCAAAGGAACACTTACGTTCAAACGATAACGGTAACGCATTCTTTGCGAAGTTTGATCAGTTTGTGGCTCGTAGAACCAGCTTTTTTCAACACGGAAACGGTTTTCAAATTTTACAATTCCTTTTTTAATGTCAATAACATCCTGAAGCCAAACTCTGAATTCCTCCTTGCTTAAACTGTGATTTTTGTAGTTGACATATCTTCCAAGACCTACAAACGGTTTATGGTTTTTGGTAAGATTATACCCAATTCCTCCCTTTAATTCATAATAATCCGGATAAGAGTAATCTTCATTGCCTCGTAACTGCCCTTCTCCATAAAGGAAAAATTTTGGATGAAACTTATAAGTTAAAGTCACGGCATTGAAGCTGGAAATGTGCTCTTGTGCTTTACATAAAGATAAACTTAAAAGTAGACTTATTCCTAAAAGACGTTTCATACAAAATTTTTGCAAATGTATATTTTTTAACAATTTGTTAATATTAACTTTCATTAATATTGAATTAACAACTACTTAATATCAATAGTATAAGAAAACCCAATATGGAACCATCTTTGTGGCATTTGTACTCCAAACGCTTCTGTATAATTTGTATTGGTTAGATTATTGATCAAAACATATACGGAATAATCTTTTTTAGCAAAGCTAAGTTTCTCATCCACCAGCTGATAAGTTCCTAAATTCACCCTTTCATTATATCTGTAAGCCACTTCATTGGTAAAGTGTTTAAGAAACTTAACTTCAAGTTTTGCAATGAACTGATGTCTCAGATTATCAAGGATATATCTTGAAACAGCCTCATTTGGCTCATTATATTTACTGTCAATATAAGTATAGCCAACGGTATATTTCAGCCAGTTTAGTACTCTGTGATTAACTTCTGCTTCTATTCCTTTCACCTTTATATCTCCTACATTTCCGGCAAACCAAGTAGTATCATTAATATCATTTTTAACCCAGTCGATAGAGTTTTTTGAATCCCTTAAAAATCCACTTACTTTTGCTAATAAATTTTTATTCTGATATTGATATCCTATTTCTGAGGAAATTGCGTTTTCAGGTTGTAAATTCGGATTTCCATGTTCAGTTGGACTGATATAATAAAGTTCTGTAAAAGTTGGAACACGGTGTACTTTTGCTATATTTCCATAGATTTTACTATTAGGGGTAAAGTTATACCCTACATCCAATCCGGGATAGAAAAAATTTCCTTCTTTAGAATAATTTGCCCACGAAATTCCCGGGCTGATATTTAATTTTTTATCAAATAATGAGAAATGATGCTCAAAGAAAACCTGAGATACAAAGCGATTAGGGTTTCCAAGATTGCTGCTCACCAAAAGCTCCTTTCTCAATTCTACGCCGACTCCGGTTGTCCCTAATCCCCATTGATAACTGGAATTCACTTCTCCACCCACATTATTTCCTATATGCATATTTCTGTACCCGTTAGGATTTTGCCTTGTATAAAGATACATATCCTGTCCTCTTCTCCAGTATACATTAGAATTAAGCTTTAATTTCCCAAAAGTTTGCTGGTGTGCCACACTCACAATAGATGCCTGCATTTCTTCATATTGATCTCTTGCCTTACTGGAAGCATAAAAACCATTAGCCCCGAATTTTTTCTCAGAAAATCCTGCCTGAAGTCTAAGATCTCCATTTTTAATATTCAGCTTTCCCTGGTAGAATACATTTCTGATCTCATAATCTGTATTATACATATATCCTTGTGAAGCAGAAGAATTTGCCTGAAGAGTATTGGAGAATTTTTCATTTCCCATCTGCGCATTAAAACCCAGACCGTAAGAGCCGTTATCACCACCCTCAGCGCTTATCTTAACTCTTTTTCCGGTATGCGTCCTTGTAATAACATTGATTACTCCGGCATAAGCGTTTTGTCCGAAACGTCGTGCTGCAGGACCTTTTATAATCTCAATTTTTTCTACATCTTCAAGGTCAACAGGAAGATTCATGGAATTATGTCCTGTTTGCGAATCATTCATTCTTACCCCGTTCAGCAGTAACAAAACCTGTTCAAAAGAACTTCCGCGGAAACCGATATCACTCTGCACCCCATTTGCTCCTCTCCTTCTGATATCCATTCCCGGAATCTGCTGAAGAATCTCATCAATACTTTTAGAAGGAGAATTTGCAATCTCTTCTTGGGTGATTACCGTAATATTTTGATTGGCACTTTTATATGGTGTAGAAATAAATTTCCCCTGAAATTCAATGCTTTCTATATCTGTAGTCTTTTCCTGTGCATTTACCCAAAGTAAAGATCCCAGAAAAAAAGCACTTCCTATCTTTTTGATCATAATCGTTTCCGTAGTTTTCTTTTAACAGGATTCAAAAGTAAGAGAGTTCACCAAGACAGGCAAATGATACTTGTCATAAAAAAAGACACAGTGTGAATGCCGTGTCTATGTTCTTTGAGGGATTAATTCTATCTTTTTCTCATTAAATGTGTAACTAGATCTCTGAATAATTTTCTCATTTCTATATTACATATTTATGAATGCAATTTTAAATAATTTTAAAACATAAAACAATACCTCGATAAAAAAACATAATCACATTCTCTGAACCATTTATAATAAGAACAATTAACAAAATAAGTCCACAAAATTTAATTGTATTTTGCTTTTTTGAAGGTAATAATTTACACTTTACATCTTATTTTTCTATTCAACATATATAATTTTAGAAATATGACAAGCATAAAATTTTTCAGTAAAATTTCGTAATTTTGTGGGTCTTAATTTTACGATGAAAGCATTCACTTTGCACTATGCTTTTAGATAAACATTCTGTAAGGATATTGTCTTTAATCAGGTGAATTCAGAAGTTGATGTACAAGTTCAATTGATGACATGTTCTGGAATATTCCAGAGCAAAACACCATTATACTGACAGTTTATGAATACTGCTCAGTTACTTTTATGAATAAACAAAATATGGCTAATACTACAGAAATAGACATAAAAAAACAGATTTTCGTTAAGAATGCACACCTTAACAATCTGAAACATATAGATGTCCTGATTCCGAAAAATAAACTGATCGTGATTACAGGAGTGTCTGGAAGTGGTAAATCATCTCTTGCCTTTGATACTATTTATGCCGAAGGACAGAGAAGATATGTAGAAAGTTTGAGTTCTTATGCCCGCCAGTTCTTAGGTAAATTGGAAAAACCTAAAGTTGACGACATTAAAGGGCTTGCCCCGTCTATTGCAATACAACAAAAGGTAATTTCTTCCAATCCTCGTTCTACAGTAGGAACCTCCACTGAGATCTATGATTATATGAAGCTTTTGTTTGCAAGGATCGGAAAAACATTTTCACCGGTTTCTGGTGAAGAAGTGAAAAAAGATTCAGTTTCTGATGTGGTGGATTTCATTAAAGCGTCTAAAAAGGATACTTCTTTCCTATTAACAGCTCCTTTGGAATATGATGTAGATAATTTTAAAGAAACGTTGAATGTCTTAAAACTTGCCGGATTCACAAGACTTGAAATCAATGGAAATGTAGCAGGTATTGAGGATCTTGAAAGCTTTGGCTTCGCTCCTGAAAAAGGGATGGCGATTAATCTTGTGATTGACCGTTTTGCTTATGAAGAAGATGAAAGTTTCTTACAGCGACTTGCCGACTCTATACAAATGGCATTTTATGAAGGACGCGGCTATTGTTCCTTAAAAAATACAGATACTGAAAAAGTAAAAGAATTCTCCAATAAGTTTGAACTTGACGGAATGGAATTCCTAGAACCTAATGTTCATTTCTTCAGTTTCAATAACCCTTATGGAGCTTGTCCGGCTTGTGAAGGATACGGAAAAGTAATCGGAATTGATGAAGATCTTGTGGTTCCCAATAAAACTTTATCCGTTTATGAAGATGCTGTCGTTTGCTGGAGAGGTGAAACGATGAGCGAGTGGAAAAAAGATTTCATTAAAAAAGCAGGTGACTTTCCTATTCATAAGCCTTACCATCAATTAACCAAAGAACAGAAAAACTTCCTTTGGAAAGGTGATGGAAAAAGCAGCTTCCCTTGTATCAACAATTTCTTCAAAATGCTTGAAGAAAACCTTTATAAGATTCAGTACAGAGTAATGCTTTCCCGTTACAGAGGAAAAACACTTTGTCCTACCTGCGAAGGATTGAGATTACGCGAAGAAACAAGCTGGGTAAAAGTAGACGGACATAATATTCAATCTATGATTGAACTTCCGTTGGATGAACTGGCTCCGATGATTAACAGCTTAGAATTATCAGATCATGATAAAGAAGTTGCCAAAAGACTTTTATACGAAATTACAACCCGCCTGGAATTCTTATTAAAGGTAGGTTTAGGATATTTAACCTTAAACAGAACTTCCAATACACTTTCCGGAGGAGAAAGTCAGAGAATTAACCTGGCGACAAGTTTAGGAAGTTCCTTGGTAGGTTCCATTTATATATTGGATGAACCTTCCATTGGATTACACTCTAAAGATACCGAAAACCTCATCGAAGTACTGAAAAACCTTAGGGACCTGGGAAATACGGTTATCGTGGTAGAACACGATGAAGATGTAATGCATGCTGCAGATTATATCATTGATATTGGTCCGGAAGCAGGTTATCTTGGTGGCGAACTTGTATTTGCCGGAGATTATAGGGATTTAAAGAAAGCCAATACACTTACTTCAGAATATCTTACAGGAAGACTCGAAATTGAAGTTCCAAAGAAACGAAGAAAGGCTAAAGAATGGATTCACATCAAAGGAGCCCGTCAGAATAACCTTAAAAATATAGATGTAGATGTTCCATTAGAAAGTCTGGTTGTTATTTCCGGAGTTTCAGGAAGTGGAAAATCTACCTTAATGAAAGAAATTCTTACGAATGACATTCAGATTCAATTAGGAATGGGGGGTAAAAAAGGAGACTACGATTCTGTAGAATTCCCGAAAAAGCTGATCAAAAATATTGAGCTGATTGACCAGAATCCAATTGGAAAATCATCCCGCTCCAATCCGGTAACTTATCTGAAGGCGTATGATGACATCCGTGATCTTTTTGCAAAGCAGAAAGTTGCCAAAATGATGGGATACAAGCCTAAGCACTTCTCTTTCAACGTAGATGGAGGAAGATGTGACGAATGTAAAGGAGAAGGAGTAATCAATGTATCCATGCAGTTCATGGCTGATATTGAGCTTGAATGTGAAGTTTGTAAAGGAACACGATTCAAAAGCGAGATCCTTGAAGTGAAATTTGATGAGAAAAGCATCTCCGATATCCTTCATATGACTGTAGATGAAGCACTGGCATTCTTTAAAGATAATAATGAAGAAAAGATTGTTACCAAATTAAGACCTTTACAGGAAGTAGGATTAGGGTATTTACAGTTGGGGCAAAGCTCTTCTACCCTTTCCGGTGGTGAAGCTCAACGTGTGAAACTTGCTTCATTCCTGGTAAAAGGAGTAACAACGGATAAGACATTATTTATATTTGATGAACCTTCTACAGGACTTCATTTCCATGATATTCAAAAGCTATTGAAGTCTTTACAGGCATTGATTGATCTGGGACATTCAGTGATCGTTATTGAACATCAGCCGGATATTATCAAATGTGCCGATTATATCATTGATATTGGTCCGGAAGCCGGAAAGCATGGTGGTGAAGTAGTTTTCGCGGGAACTCCTGAAGATCTGACGAAAAATAAAAAGTCTTATACAGCAAAATATATCAAGGAAAAACTTGAAAAATAAATACTGACAGGGAGCCAATGAGCTCTCTGTTTTTATTTTGCCACAAATACACGTATTATTTTCTCATTTGTGCATCCGTGGCAATTAAATATAATTTCATCCAACTAAATTTGTAAACCTCCTAGCACAGCCCATTAATAAAGTTTGTATCTTAGAGAAAATTAAAATTCTTTCTAGACTTCCCTATCAAGAATTATAAAACTGTATATCCATTCAAACATGAAATATTCTAAGATAATCATTCCATTTTCTACCTGTTTAATCCTTGTCAGTTGCTCAGTAAAGAAAACTATCAACTTAGAGAATGCATATGAAGTGAAGCTGGATACTTTAACTTTATTTGACCAAAGCAGAAACCGTAAGATTCCCGTTGCTTATTATTTACCTAAAACAAATAAAAAAATCCCGAATCAGCAGGTCATTATCTTTAATCATGGATACGGCTTTAATAAAGGTGGAGATTATTTTGTCTATTCCTATCTGACGGAGAAACTGGCTTCAAAAGGATATTTTACAGTAAGCATCCAACATGAGCAGACCACTGATCTTCCCTTACCTACAGAAGGAAATCTTCAGGTTGTAAGAAGACCTTTCTGGCAAAATGGTTCTGACAATATTCTTTTTGTCTTAAACGAGCTAAAAAAAGCAAAGCCGGATCTTGACTATAAACATCTTACTCTGATCGGTCATTCCAATGGTGGTGACATGGCAGCATTATTCGGAAATCAGCACCCAAACCTAGTCTACAAAATCATTACAATGGATAATCGGAGAATGTTTCTTCCAAGAACTTCTGTTCCTAAGATTTATTCACTACGCTCTAATGATTATCCTGCCGATGAAGGCGTATTACCAACTCAGGAGGAACAGGAAAAATACAAAATGACCATACAAGCTACTTCTATCAATCATAGCCATATGGACAATAAAGGAAATGATGAGGAAAAGAAAGTATTAAATGAATTTATCTTGAAATATCTTGATGAACATTAGGATTGAGAGTTTTTCTCTTAAAAAAAGTTAATATTGGATTTTGCATTTGAGAAGTCCTTATTTTAGCTAAAAGTAATAATTAATGAATAAACTGCATTATGCTGCTATAGGAGCTTTTTTGTTCACTTCTTTGACTGCCCAGATACAAAACTCAGGCTTTGAAGACTCATCAAATGGAACAATGAGTCACTGGAATATAAAAAAAGCTGAATCTTTTGATATACAATCAGATAACACCCAAGCCTATAAAGGGAAATTTTCTATAAAGCTAAGCGGTAAATCAACTGATGATTCTCCTTTTCAAAGTTTTTCACAAGTAGTTTCTCTGGATGCAAAAGAAATTCAGAAAATAGAGATCAGTGCTTATGTAAAATCCGAAGCCACCAATGGAAGCATTAATCTATGGGCTCAGGTAATGGATTCTAAAGGTGAAATGATCGATTTTGGAAATTCAGATGTTCAGGAACAAAGCATTACCTTAAATAAAGACTGGACAAAGTATTCATTAACGTTCATTATTGACAAAAACACAAAGAGCATTAAACTTGGGGGCGTGCTGTTAGGAGCCGGAACTGCTTGGTTTGACGATTTTTCAATCCAAAAAATAAATTTCTCCAATGAGGAAGCTTCAAAAACCTCAGCAAAATATATTGAAGATATCAAAAGTATCATAAAAAAGAATTCTATTGTCGCAGATAAAATAGACTGGAATGTTATAGATTCTGATCTCAGCAAGATATCAAAGGGAATGAAAACCATTAAAGATACTGATCCTGCTGTAAGATATCTGATGCTGACTTTACAGGAAGCGGGAGACCGTCATTCTTTTATCAGTAGTAAAGAACATTCCGACAAGCAAAATAGTACCCGTCCTCCAGCTATAGAACCGGAATCTCAACTTATAGATCATTCCATTGGTTATATCAGCATTCCAGGCTTTAATTCCCTGAATACAAAAGTAGGTGGTGATTTCACTTCTAAAATTCAGGATATGATCAAAAAACTGGATTCGGAAAATAATATCAAAGGTTGGATTGTAGATCTAAGAAACAATACCGGGGGAAATATGTATCCCATGATCACAGGACTACGTTACCTTATTGGTGAAGGCACGTTAGGTTATTTTGTTCAGAAGGATAAAAAACAAGCTTGGACTTACATTGCACAAAAAGACAAGTACAGGATAAAAAATCCCCAGTCAAAAATAGCCGTATTGATAGGTCCTGATACAGCAAGTTCGGGAGAAGCTACCGCAATTGCATTTATTGGCAAAAATAATGTAAAAATGATAGGACAACCTTCAGCAGGTTTTACCTCAGCCAATGAACCTTTTTCATTAAGTGACGGAAAAAATCTTGCCCTTGCTACTTCTTATGAAATGGACAGAAACGGAAAGATTTATACAGGTAAAATAACTCCTGATATTATCGTAGAACAGGTTCCTGATAAAGATATGGACCTTGAAACCGCAAAAAAATGGATCACCGAATAAATTCAGATATATTTAATAAAAGCAGAAAAATTATAAATTTTAACATTAAATTCATATATCGTATTAAAAATATCACTACATTTACTATGTAATAAACATCGAAGTGGAAACTTTATTTGCTTTTCTTACTACTATTGAAATTGCAATTAAATTTGAAATAAAAATTTAAGCACAGCATTGTCGGCTGTGCTTTTTATTGTTGTCTAATTAAAAAAATGAGATGTCTTATCTACTGAATCCGCTTCTAAAGAGCGGATTCTTTTATTTTAATGCTATCAAATGCTGTAAAACAACGATAATTTCCGACCTTTGCCCACACGAATTAATGTACAGAACTTAAAGTAATGGAAGAATTTGAATTACCTGTGACTTATAAAGGTAAAGAGCTGCTTTTCAATGTAAGATTAGCCACATTCACTTATGGATACAAATTTTATGTAGACGTAGATGGCAATGAAGTCGTTTTTGAGCGGGATGATGAAGGAAATTTACGGGCACTTGTTCCTGATACTTCCGATACTGCAATAGAAAAAGGACTCATTGAAGCTATTATTGAGGTTTTCAGCAACTCGTTGTAAGCTTATAAGCTTTACTTCTGGTTCTGAGCTTAATAACCATAATAATGCCACGAATGCACGAATAATACTGTTCTTTATATCTATAAACTATCTATTGAATATAAAAAGGAAGTCTTAGTAACCTCCTTTTTAATAATTCATTTTGTATTAATTAAGCTCAATAAAAAGTTCTTCGTTGGATCTTCTTACTTTTTTCAGTTTTCCCCACCAGTCACTGTCTTCATCTTTATATCCCAATGCCATCATTACGGAACTCTTTAATCCCTGCTCATGAAGATTTAGTAATTCATCCACCGCATTATTATCAAATCCTTCCAAAGGTGTGGCATCAATCTTTAAATCAGCCGCCGCCAGTAAAGCAAACCCTAATGCAATATAAGTCTGTTGTGAGGAATTCATAAAATGATCTGCCTTTGTTTTCTTACTTAACAGATCCAATAAATTTAAACGATAATCGTCCGTAGCTGCAGATGGTAAGTTTCTTTCCTTATTACTGAATTCAAAGAAAGAATCTACTCTTTCCGGAGTGTACTCATCCCATGCTGCAAAGACCAGAATATGAGAAGCTTGAACAATCTGCTGTTGCTGACAGGATATGGGTTGCAGCTTTTCTCTCAATTCTTTATTGGTAATCACAAAAACCTTGTAAGGCTGCAAACCTGAACTTGACGGTGCCAGACGAATCGCATTTAATATTTGTTCTATTTTATTTTTATCAATCGTTTTTCCGTTGTAACTTTTTGTAGCAGATCTCCAATGGAGAGCTTCCTGTAATGACATAATTTTAATATTTTACTTATTGTACTTTGAAGCCGGTCTTATTTACAGATCCTCTTCTTTATTTCCACTCTGCAAAGTTACTAGGTTTTAGTGGCAAAAAGATACCTGTTACCTTTCAGTAACCAGTTACCCAGAAGTAACCAAGTAGCTTTTAGGGTATTTCTTTCAGATCAAATTTGTAATTTTGAAATATAATTTTCGAAGTATGAAAAAAGAAAAGATTGAGCTGGATCCGGAATGTAAAAACCATATCCGTGGAGTAAGAGACACCATTTATTTGCTTGACGGAAAATGGAAAACCATCATTATCAGTCATTTGTATTACACGGGAAAAATGCGCTTTATGGACTTGAAAAGACAAGTGGATGGTATTGCTGCAAAAACCCTTTCAAAAGAATTGAAAGTATTAGAAATGAACAATCTGGTAAAACGTACACAAAATAATACAATGCCGGTAACTGTTGATTATGAGCTTACGGAATTTGGGAAAAGTTTGCAGGGCATCATAGATACAATGGGAGAATGGGGAATAAAATACAGAAAACAGTTGTTACAGAGCGAGTAATACCTTTCAACGACTTTATTTATTTCTTTTTCTATATTCTCCGGGAGTAATCCCTCTGTATTTTTTGAATAATTTAGACAAATGACTCTCATCGCTGAACTGAAGCTCGTAGGCAATCTCACTTAAACGTACACTGCTATACGTTAAATAAGTTTCTACCAGTTTCAGACGATAATCCAGTAAATAGTCCTGATAGGAAACACCTGTTTGCTGCTTAAAATATTCTCCGAAATAATTTCCTGAGATTCCAAAATGATCCGCGATAACCTGAATTCCGGTTTTTTCTCTGTCTTTTATATTTTGCTGGATGTAGGCAATGATCTTCATAATGGAGAAAGCTTTTTTATTTTCCTGAAGATCCGAAGTTTCACTTTGAATGATATTACGAGCGATTAAATTAAGCAGAATTGAAATACAATTACGAATAATCAGATAATCTTCCGCTTTATTTTTGTATTCTCTGGCAATCTGGAAAATAAGTGTTTCTGCAAAATCTTCATCATTTTTATTGCGAAAAACGCATCCGGCTCTTGCATGGTAATTATTACTGATGTATTGTAACTTATAGAGATTTTCACAACTTTCAATTCGGTCTGCTTCCAAACGGATCTTATCAATAAATTCGATAGGGCATTCTATTGTGATCAAAACAGCATCTTCACTTTCAAAGCAGTAGGACTCCTGTTGCGGAATGATAAAAAGCTTTCCCTGGGTAAATTCAATATTACGCTCATCGTACAGCAGTTTACCCTTTCCTTTTACAATATAAATGAAGGTAAGAAATGATTGAGATTTGAAAAGAACTTTCTCTCCTTTTAGTTTTATTTCTTTCACTTTGATCCCTTCAAGGTACAGTCCTTTCATACAACACTATATTTTCCTCCAAAAGTACAATTTAACCAGAACATATAGAGGTTAATTTTGCATAAAAAAATATGAATATCAATCCGAAACGGTGGCAGGCACTCAATTTTCTGATTGCCGGCGCCTTTCTTTCTCCGCTGGATTATTTTATCGTCAATATGGCGCTTCCGTCTATAAAGAATGCTTTTAAAGCAAATGATCATCAGCTACAGATGGTAGTTGCGATCTACGGACTTACCTATGCAGCATTGGTTGTTTGTGGTGGGCGCCTTGGTGATCTCTATGGACGTAAAAAGATCTTTACACTAGGGCTTTATACTTTCCTGATTGCTTCTCTTGCCTGTGCGTTCTCTCCTACTATTATCTGCCTTATTACAGCAAGACTGTTTCAGGGGGTTGGAGCGGCATTACTTGCTCCTCAGGTTTTAGCTTCAATAAAGGTTTTATTCACCAGTCAGGAGCAACCTAAAGCGGTCAGTCTATTCAGTTCTGTTTTTGGACTTGCTTCCGTAATCGGACAACTGTTGGGCGGGATATTACTCAGTATGCATTGGGGAAATTTTTCATGGGAAATGGTATTTCTTGTTAATGTACCTATTACCATTATATGCATTACAGGAATACACTTCACCATGGACAACAATCATAGAGAAATGAATTCCGGGATAGATTTTAAAGGATCTTTACTCCTGATTATTGCCTTGCTGATGCTTATTTTCCCGCTTATTTTCGGACAGAAATATCATTGGGCATGGTGGTTATTTGGTATTATACTGGCTGGGATGGCTTTATTAACAGGATTTTTAAAATACGAAATGTACCTGTTGGAAAATAACCAGCCAATCCTTATAGATCCTACCTTATTGCAGCATAAACCTTTCGCTTTATGTCTTTTGATCATCTTTTTTTACAATTTTACAGCCGGATTGTTTATTTGCTATCCTTATTATTTGCAGCAGTTTTTACATCAAGACTCAATGCAGACGGGTTTTGCCATTATTCCTTATGGAATTGCCTTTTTCCTGGGACCATTGGCTGTATCTAGAATAAAATTATCCACTTCTGTACTTATCTACATTGGTCTTACATTATTAATGGGAGGTTTTATGTTCAGTGCGTTGGTTTTTTACTTTCAGGAGCGTCCTTCTTTCATCAGTAGTATTGCTTTGTTTATGGCAGGTTTGGGACATGGTATCATTATGCCGGTAATGATGCGTACAGCGATCACTTTTACAACCAGAGAAAAAGCAGGACAGGCTTCAGGTCTGGTAAGCATTGGGATACAGATAGGAAGTGTAACAGGCGGCGTTGTAGTAGGAACTTTATTTTTCAATATGATCGGAACATTTGGATTCCCAAAAGCTTTTTCTCTCGCTATTGGAATAATCGGAGCTATACAGATCATTGGAATTTTGGGAAACAGCAGACTGAGAAAATATATTCAACCTTAATCTTGAGAAAATTATAAATTTAAAATATATGAACAACAAAGAAAAAATGATCACAGAACTGAATGACTTTTGCAGCAACATTGAAAAATGGTTTCGGGGTGAAACGCAAAATCAGGAAATAGTATTAAAAAAGATCCTTTCAGGGTTTTCACCAGAATTCATTATGATCAATGGTGATGGAAATCATGTTAACTTAGCTATGTTATCAGAATGGCTTCCGACTGTATTCGGGAAGTTTCCAGAACGCAGTGTTCGGATGGAAAACCTTGAAATCCATCATTCCGATCATCACGGATTGGCTACTTATACAGAAATTCAGACAACAGAAGGGATAGCAAATAAAAGACAATCCTCTGCGGTTTTTGTTTTAACAGAAGAAAAAGCACTTTGGTTCCATCTTGTAGAGAACTGGATATAAAATGAATCAGTCTTAAAAACTGGGATCACATTGTTGGAATTTATTTGACGCAAAGTTTCTATAACCTTATTTCATATTCTTAAGAGAGCAAAGCATTAAATCAATGAAATTGATTCTTTCTAAGCGAATGCCTATCTACAATGCTTTTCAGTGACAAAGTCGCACTTCTTAGCTCCTGAATAAACATTTGAAAAGCAGGTAAATGTTTTTTTTTGCTTAGCTGCTAACTTTTGCACTTGATCCTATAAAATAAATGGTCTGTTTTCAGTATTCTTGTGAAAATAGACCACTTTATAAGTCATATTTTATTGGTAAAAGATCAATTGTTATTCTTAAATATTTCCATCTTTCCAGCCATAATGCTTAATAAAATTCCAAAACAGGCAAACAGTCCATACGAATATCGGAGATCAAAAGCTTCAGCAATATAACCGATCATTGGTGGTCCTATTAAAAATCCTAAAAACGATATACTGGAAACAAAGGACAGCGCAATACTTGGAGCTACCGTATTTACCTTACCAATTGTACTGTAAACAGAAGGGACACTTAAAGAGCCTCCCAATCCGATGATCATAAATGCAATCACACATATCCACAGCTCTGGAAAGAAAATACTAAGGAATAAACCTCCACTCATCATTAACCCACAGCACTGTAATACGATTCGTTTACCATATTTTTCTATAATACGATTGCCAAGAAACCTACCTAAAGTCATCATTAAGATAAAACTTGTATAACCAAGTATTACAAGATTTTCCGGTGCTTTTACTATAGTCTGAAAATAAACCCCGCTCCAGTCAAACATTGCCCCTTCAATAGCCATACTCAGGAATCCGATAATTCCCAATCCCACCAATGTAGGATTCACGGATTTAAAAATCGATTGGGTATTAGGTTCAGCTTTATGAATAATATTCGTAAGATGATTTCTACTATATAACCAGATCAGCGTAACAAGGATAAAAATAAGCACAAAATGATGAAACGTTTCCATTTTTAAGCTGATCACAAACAATCCGACAACCGCACCAATCAGTCCCGCAAAACACCAGGCGCCATGATAAGAGGAAAGTAGTGTTCTTCTGGTCATCGTTTCTATTTCAATCGCCTGGGTATTGACAGCAATATTACAAAGGTTTCCGAACACCCCGAAGAAAAACAATACTGTGCCCAACATCCAGTAAGATGAAGAAAGACCAATAAGCAAAAGAAAAGCAGGATACAATAAAAAACAGTATTTAATAATTGTGCTGCTTCCATATTTACTGATCAGCTTACCTGATAAAACCATTGTAGAAAGCTGTCCTATCGGCATGAGCAGCAAGAGCGTTCCTAACTGCGCCTCATTAATGGAAAGTGCATTTTTAATGATGGGAATCCGGCTCGCCCAGGACGAAAAAACAAGTCCATGTGCAAAAAAAAGTAAAAAGCAGGCGGTAGGCATTCTTACGTTGTATGATTCTCTGTCGTTCATTATAACAGTATTTAATTAAAATTTCCGCTGCGAAGTTAGGTACTGTATTCCAAAAAAAGATATTCCATTTTTGCTATTTTATATTCCATTTTAAACAAGACTTTAAAAAAGAAAAATTTACTGCTTACATTTGTCGGAGAGTTAATGAGGAAATATTATTGACAAACTTTAAACATACACCAAGAAGCCATCCACCTGTGAAATGATAGATATTAAGCCAAAATTTGAAGGATTATATATTGAAAAATATAAAGCTGATGAAGTTGATGAGTTTCAGAACAGAAGCAATAAGCTGAATAAACTCCTTTTATGCTTTGTATCAGAAGGTAAACTGGATCTTCATATCAACGGACTTTCTTTTCATATTCAGGAACACTCTGTAATTATGCTTCTGCCTGATACAGATCTGGTGAACGTTTCCTGCAGTAAAGACCTTGAACTATCAGTATTTTATATTTCTCTGGATTTCATCAGCACATACAGTTTCTTAACAGTTCTTCTTGCAAGTGATGAAATTAAATTTAACCCTGCCATACAGCTACACAGCTCTGCCAAAAGGCTTATTTGGTCTACCGTAAAACTTATACAGGATTACAACTCAAAAATAAAAGAAGAAACTACTCCGGAATCTGTACAATATCTTCTTTATGCTCTTCTTGATCTGGTTTCAAAGCTTTATCTTCCTGTGATCCGGAACAACAGTCTTTTACAGACCAGAAGCCAGGATATTATTGAACGTTTCTTTGAATTACTCAATGAACATGGTCATCTTCAGAGAAGTGTACTATTCTATTCCGATCATCTTCATCTGTCACCGCAATATCTCAGCAGCCTGATCAAAAAAGAAACAGGTAAGCCCGTTAAGCAATGGGTCAGCTATATTGTAATAAAAAATGCCAAAGAACTTCTTAAAACCACCTCTCTTTCCATTAAAGAAGTCAGTAATCAATTACAATTTGTAGACTCTTCCCTTTTCTGCAGGTATTTCAGACGTTGTACAGGAATCACAGCCAATACCTACAGAGAAAATTATAAAATCAAAAAGTAAGGGATCAGAAGCAAAAGTTGAGGGCTACGCAAAAAGTTTCGTTAATCTGAAGAAAAAAATAAATTATCTTTTTACTCCTCTAAGCTTTATACTTAAATTTTATTTAAACGCAAAGACATGATGGAATTGATTATTGATAAGGGAGCTAAGAAAGCGACAAAAGTCGCTGATGAAGCGATGTAGATACGCGTACGCTTAGAAAGAATCAATACAATTGATTCAAGCTTTGCTTCCTAAAATACAACATCAGATAATAGAAATCCTTTGCGTTAAATTTTAAAATTAAAATGATCTAAATATTCTAAGCCCCACAACTTTTGCGCTTGAGCCAAAGTAAGGTGAGTTTTTTGGGATCAACCTTAAAAACTGGGGATCACAAGGCTTATGGAATTTAATTTTACGCAAAGTTTTATAATCTTATCTCATATTCTTAAAAAAGCAAAGGATGGAATCAATTTCATTGATTCTTTTTAAGCGAATGTTTATCCACCACGCTTTTTCAACGATAAAGTGACTCTTCTTAGGTTCCTGAAATAAACATTTGAATCATCTTTCTTTGCGATTAAAAAAATGTGTTTCTTCAAAAAAAGGATGCAGATGTTTTTTGCTCAACTCCCGACTTTTGCACCTGATCCTAATTTTGTAATTTTGACGACAGAAAAGAAACTATTTATGCCAAGGAAAACACTCTTGTTGTCTACTGCCTGTTTGTTGTTTTTACATTGCAAAAAAGAAGAAACAAACCCACAAAATATTATCCAAGACACTATAAAACAACAAAAAACGGTCATTTCTCATCAAAAAACACAAGATCACACTCAAGTTGAAACAGTAAAATCATTTTTGAAATGGTACAGAGATAACGAAGAAAAACTCTACAGTTTCAATACGATAAAAGGTGGAATTTCGGAACAAAATGAAAACCCGGCAAATTATTATGTAGATTTTGACGCAGTGGAACAAGAGATTCAATTGATGAAAAGCAGTAATCTGTTTTCACAAAAATTCCTCTCAGAATACAAGCAAAATTACGTACAAGGTGACGAGCATTTCAAAAAAGATCCCGTTAATGACGGTCCGCCATTCGGTTTTGATTATGATTATTTCTTTAAAACCCAGGAAGATTACCAATCTGATTTAAAGAATATTGACAGTATAAAATTCACTGTAAAATCAATCAGTGATCAGGAATGCACTGTAGAATTCCATCTTAAAAACTGTGGGATGACCTATAAATATACGCTCAGCAAAAAAGATTACTGGCAGATTGATTCCATTGAAAACATAAGCTAATCAGATTGTATCTGTAAAAAATCAGACCTGATGATAAACTTATCTACTCTTTTATTGCTTTTATCAACTGTTTTATATAAAATGCCCAACCGTTTTGGCTGGGCACTATAATATTTAATTAAATAACTGTCTGAAACTTAAAGGAGTTTGATCTGTTTTCTTTTTAAACAACTTATTAAATGACTGTGGATGCTCAAATCCTAGTGCATAAGCTACTTCTGATACAGACAGACTGGTGGAAGTAAGATACTCCTTCGCTTTTTCAATCAGTTTTTCATGAATATGCTGTTGAGCGTTCTGCCCTGTGAGATTCCTTAACATATCACTCAGATAGTGTGGTGAAAAATGGAGTTCAGAAGCAAGAAATTCAACCGTAGGAAGTCCGTTCCTTAATGTTTCTTCCTGATTGAAATAGTTTTCCAAAACCACATCCATTTTAGCAAGCAGGTCATTATGTACCACTTTTCTGGTAATAAACTGTCTTTTGTAGAACCGGTTGCTGTAATTCAGAAGTACTTCAATATATGAAACCACAACATCCTGGCTTACTTCATCAATAGCGGTATTCAGTTCATTCTGAATACTGTCCAATAATCCGGTTATAATATTCTTTTCCTGATCAGATAAATGAAGGGCTTCATTGGTATCATATGAAAAGAATCCAAAATTTTTAATATTTTTTGCCAGCGGATAACTTCTTATAAAATCAGGATGTACCAGTAATGTATATCCGCAATATTCTGCGTTTTCATCCGTCGAAAGAATCTGACCTGGTGCAGTAAACATCATTCCTCCTTCATTAAAATCATAATACCCCTGTCCGTAACCCATCTTTCCTACTCGGGAATATTTGTAAGATATTTTATAAAAATTCAGAAGAAAACTTCTATTTAGCATCTCTTTACTCACAGACAACTTTGTATTGTCCACAAGACTTACCAATGGATGAAGCGGACCCGGAAGCTGTAATAAGCTATGCAGCTCCGATATGGATGAAATTTTCAAAGGAATATTTTCTTTCTTTTCCATATTATAAATATATCACTTTTCTGATTAAAAAATATAACAAAAACCCTGCGAATCAATCACCTACAAGGTAAACAATTATAAAAACCTTTTTCCTAATTGCTCTCGGAACAATTCATCGCCTAACTCCAAACGTTGGGCGTACAGACCTTTCGCATCTTCACCCGCCACATATCGTAACTGTTTTTTGCCGTCTGTAGCAGCCTCATAAACTACTTCTGCAATCTGTTCCGGTGTAGAGGCGGCATCCATCATTCCTTCCATACCAGCATAGAGAGAGTTCATAATTTCTTCATAAGCAGGGCTTGTTGCGGAATCAAGAGAACGACTTACAAAATCAGTTTTAATCCCTCCCGGAGAAACCGTTTTAATATCTACTCCAAATTTGTTCAGTTCAAAAGCCATACTTTCACTCCAGCCTTCCAACGCCCATTTTGTCGCATGATAAATTGAATTCAGAGGAAAAGTAATCAGTCCACCAATAGAAGTCGTAGAAATAAACATTCCATTTTTTCTCTCTCTAAAATAAGGAACAAATGCCTGGGTAACGCGGATTGTACCCAATAAATTCGTATTAAACTGTCTTACAATCTGTTCATCAGTAAAAGCTTCCAGAGGACCCAGAAGTCCATAACCGGCATTATTGAAAACCACATCCACATTCCCCAATTCCAATGCCTGTTTCACTGTAGCCTGTATCTGTTCCGGATTCGTTACATCCAATGGAAGTACCGTTATATTTTCAAGAGCATTAAGATCAGATGCTGCCTCCGGATTTCTCATTGTTGCTATTACTTTCCATCCATTTTGCTGAAATAACTGCGCAGTTGCTTTCCCTAGTCCTGTGGAAGCCCCTGTTATAAAAATTGTTTTCATTTTTTTGTTGTTTAATAATTACAGGACAAAGTTCAGCATCAGAAAAAAGAATGAAGTTGCCAAAACGGAGAAAGCTGTATCCAAAATGGATTTATTAAATATATCATCTTTCAAGCCCCGTTGCATTAAAAATATCTTCCTGTTTTTTTGTAGTTTTGTCTCTATTAATTTTTATGGCAGAATACATCCTTGAAAACATCAATATCAGTACACTTTCCGTATATGATCTCTTAAAGCATACTACAGAAAGTTCATTTGTTGCGATCAAGGACTTTCGGGAGGTTTATCCGGTGAATATTGAAATCAATACCGGAATCTTTACCAAAAACTCTTTGCAGGAATTTCCAATGGTCACCATCAGCCGGATAGGCAATTCACTACTCTGTTCGTGTACCTGTAATCATCCTAAAGACAAACTTTGTTCACATCAGGCAGAAATCATTCACTGTATTCTTGAGGATAAAAATTACCTGATTTTCTTTGATGATACGCTTCGAAGAAAAACCCTGATCTCTAAGGCAAAGACATATGGTTTGGAAAACGAATCCGACTTAGATGCATACTTACAACTTGAATGGGTAAACGGAAAGCTTGAAATTTCACCAAAAATCAAAGAAATATTGGCTATTGATAATCTCATGCTTAAAAGAGATCTTCTTCCTGCACTTCCTTCTAAACTGGATGAACTAGCGACTCAGGAAACGGGAAAAAAACAGATTCTGGTCATCGGAAAGCACCGGTATTACAACCACCTTACCTTTTCCCTTATGGAAGCCGAAATTACACAGAATGGTAAGATTAAAAATCCGGTAAACGCTGTGGATGCAATGCAATTGATCTGGAAAGCAGAAAAACCTCAGGAGATAAAATTCTATACGGCTATTACCTCTTTTCAGAATAATTATAATGAAGAATATAATGCTTCAGAACTGGAAGCTTTAAAACTTATTGTACACAATCCTCTGAATTTAGAGGTCTATTATCATGACCGGAATATTGCAGAAACAGTCTCTTCCAAGTCTCTTCTTCCTGTTAAACTTAACACTTTAGATGCAGAGGTACAACTATCTGTATTTAAGAAAGATCCTTTTTATGAAATAACCGGAGAATTACAATTTAATGATACTTCCGTTCCTTTTAAAAATGTGATCCTGAGAAATGAATATTTTGTATATAACTCAAACACTTTCAGCTTTGTAGACCATCCTGATCTGCTCAGAATAATCAGATTCTTTAAATCAAATAATGAGATTTTATTAGTGCATTCGTCCAAATATGAGGATTTTATGACTAATATTTTACATAATATTGAGGAGCTTATCCATATCAATTACAGCTACATACAACCCGCAACGAAAGCACAACTTAAAGATAAGAATTTCCGTGTTGAAAACGTAATTTATCTTCGTCAGCAGGAAAATTATATTGGCATCACCCCCGTCATGAAATATGGAGAAGTTGAAGTTCCCGTCTATTCCAGAAAGCAAATTTTTGATACAGACCAAAATGGAAATGTATTTAAAATAGAAAGAAATGATGCCGCAGAAGCACGCTTTACTTCTCTGGTGATGAAACAGCATCCGGACTTTGAAGAGCAAATGGAAAGCTACCAATATTTTTACCTTCACAGAGATAAATTCATGGATGAGAACTGGTTCCTTGAAGCATTTGAAACATGGAGAAACGAAGGCATCACCATCCTCGGATTTAATGAATTGAAAAACAATAAGCTCAACCCACATCGAGTTAAAATCAACATCCAGATTACCAGCGGACTGGATTGGTTTAATGCGAAATTAAAGGTAAGTTTCGGACAAAAGGAAGCCACTCTTAAACAGCTTCACAGAACAATGCGAAATAAGAGTAAATTCATACAGCTTGATGACGGAACCCTTGGAATTCTTCCCGAAGAATGGATTGATAAGATCGCTGCTTACTTTCAGGCTGGAGAAATAGATGAAGAACTATTAAAAATTCCAAAGATAAACTTTACGGAAGTATCTT
Organism: Chryseobacterium sp. CS2K3; assembly: GCF_059515185.1. Lineage (NCBI taxonomy): Bacteria > Pseudomonadati > Bacteroidota > Flavobacteriia > Flavobacteriales > Weeksellaceae > Chryseobacterium > Chryseobacterium sp. CS2K3. The sequence goes on from NZ_JCAKRW010000003.1 coordinate 80,730, forward strand.
CCCTTTTCGAAAAAGAAGTCCTGAGCACTGAAATACAAAATGAAATCTCAACGTATTCTTCAGCGTTTTCAGCAGATAAAAACATACCTGAAGTAGATATCCCGACTGAATTAAACGCTGAATTAAGGGATTATCAGCATGAAGGACTCAATTGGCTTAATTTTCTTGATACCTATAACTTCGGCGGATGTCTTGCTGATGATATGGGACTGGGAAAAACACTTCAGATCATTGCTTTTATCTTATCTCAAAGGGAAAAACGCGGTCATACAACCAACCTTATTATAGTTCCCACTTCCCTTCTTTTCAATTGGCAGGATGAGATCAGTAGATTTGCTCCCTCTATCAAAGTATTATTGCATTATGGCGCCAACCGGCAGAAATCAGTCTCTCACTTTACAGAGTATGAAGTCGTTTTAACCAGTTACGGAATGCTTCTTTCGGATATTAAATTTTTAAAAACATTCAATTTCAATTATATTTTCCTTGATGAATCTCAGACCATTAAAAATCCAAATTCTGAAAGATACAAAGCAGCACGCCTGCTTCAATCAAGAAACAGATTTGTATTGACAGGAACTCCCATAGAAAACAGCACCTTTGATCTTTACAGCCAGCTTTCATTCGCCTGCCCAGGATTATTAGGCAGCAAACAGTCTTTTAAAGATATTTATGCCATTCCTATTGATAAGTTTGAGTACAGCAAGCGCGCTATGGAGCTTCAGCAAAAGATAAAACCATTTATCCTTCGGAGAACAAAAAAACAGGTTGCCAAAGAACTTCCTGAGAAAACAGAAACTGTTATTTATTGTGAAATGAATTCCGAACAGCGCAAGATATATGACGCTTATGAAAAGGAACTTAGGGAATTTATAGCAGCCAATGACGATGATGATCTTCATAAGAACAGTATGCATGTGCTTACAGGGCTTACAAGACTCAGACAGATCTGTAATTCACCCGTGCTTATTAAAGAGGGGTATTCGGGTGAAAATGCCGTAAAAATAGAAATTCTAATGGAACAGATCCTCGGAAAATCCAAAGATCATAAAATTCTGGTATTCTCACAGTTTGTAGGTATGCTTGATTTGTTGAAACCGGAATTAGAACGCCACGGAATTCCTTTTGAATATCTAACAGGGCAAACTAAGAACAGAGGTGAGAAGGTTGCTAATTTCCAGAATAATGAAGATATCCGGGTGTTTTTAATAAGCTTAAAAGCCGGAGGTGTGGGGCTTAACCTTACGCAAGCAGATTATATTTACCTTATCGACCCATGGTGGAATCCTGCCACAGAAAACCAAGCTATAGACCGTAGTTACCGCATCGGACAGACTAAAAACGTCATTGCCGTCCGTATGATCTGCTCCAACACAGTGGAAGAAAAAATTCTTACATTACAAAAAAAGAAAACCCTACTGGCTCAAAATCTTCTTAAAACAGATGGCAGTAAATTTCAGGGGCTATCAAAACAGGACTTACTAAATATTCTTGATTCGCATTAATATCCAGCCCTTTACAAACAAAACCGACAGATAAAATCTGCCGGTCAAAAAAACAAAAATTGATATGGATATGATTAGATATGTTTTACTTTTTCATCACCTTTTCAGTCGTTAATTTCTTATCTTTTGTAAGAATCTTTATCAGATAAGTTCCTGGAATGAAATTGCTCATATTAACAGTTTCCGAGCTTCCTTCCGAAAGCTTTTGTCCTGAAATATTATAAATTTCATACTTCTCCAACCCTTCTTTCATTTTGATCGTTGCAATACCCGTCGTAGGATTTGGATATACTTTTACTTTTATGGAAGAATCTTTGGTTATCTCTGATGTAGAAAGGCTTTCCGGCTGAATATTGATCGTATAATCTTCCACCTGACCAATAAACCATCCTGAAGGGCATGGCAGGTTTTCCAGTGTTCCCATCCATGAATCTGACTCATAAGCTTTTACCACTCTTAACCGAGTATTTCCTAATAAAGCATTCCCGGGAATTGTAATCATACCGGAAGTAATTCCCGATGCATGTCCGGAAACCGGATCTGAATTATCCAGATAGCCCAGGTTGAATTTTTCATCAGCCTCAAACTGATTATTATGATTAAAATCAATATAGGCATATGCAGAAACCGTTTCCTGTCCATGAGTTCCCCCGGTGACGGAAACAGGATAAGTATTTCCTCTGTTTGCATTGAAAATAAATCCCGTAAAGTCTTCAATGGTTGCTGAACTGCCATCAATAGGGCTATCATTGCTTAAACCGTCAAAATCTACCCGGCTTATTTCACTTACTGTAAAGCTGGTTATATTCTCGGCACCACAGTAAGGTGATGGGAAACCGGCTGTATTTCCAATTATATTCACCGTATAATCTTCTGTTTGTCCAGTCCTTAAATGATCACATGCTGAATTGATCGAACTTGGAGCATCAGGATCTGAAAATGCAGCCAGATTACTGTTTTTAAGAACTCTCATTCTCGTGATACCTGAAGCCGCATTGGTAGGTACGGTAATTGTTCCGTCAATAGTGAATGCATTCGCTGGTGTTGCCGCATTCAGTTTTCCTATGTAAAAACGCTCTCCGGCATCATCAAAGCTTCCGTTTCTATTGAAATCTATGAAAACCATAACATCACTTGGAAATGAGCTGGATGGACCTTTTACAGAGATCTGATAACTATTTCCTGCGGACAGATCTGTAGACATCGAAGTAAAATCTTCGTAATCTGGCGTTACTCCAGACTGGAATGGTGATGTATTATTAATACTTCCAAAAATGACATTGGTGATCATATTACTGTCAGCTCCGTATTGAAAGGTGGGTGTACAATATTGTGCCCCCATCAATGACCAGAGAATGACAGTAGAAAAGGTAGTTAGTTTTTTCATTGAATTCTTAATTTGATTGAGACAAATTTATATTTATTTAGAATCAATAAAAATAAGAATGTGATGATTTTTATCAGTTTAATAAAATTAAGATGGAATAGAACCTAATAAATTAAAATAATATCAGCTTAAATTAATAAATATCAATACTTTAATTGAATCATCCTTCAGTAATAATAATTTACTTTATAAACATCATTAAAACGCCCGTTCAAAAACTTTCATAAAAGAATTATACGAATAGTTATAACAATAAGACCTTAATGTAATATAAATAAAAAACTTATAAACAACAATTTAAATCAAATAATCTAATTAATTACTTTAAATAAAACCCGAAATGTAAATTAAATAATAGGCAAAGTATCGATAGTCAATCATTCCCTACTCAGCTGATCAAGCTTTTTTAGTAAAGTAGGAATTCTGAAAGATCCATGCATATTTTCAACATTCAGACTGGCATGATCTACATCTATTCCTTTAGCTGTAACAAATAATGGTGTCTTGCTTTCTCCACGAAGTACATTCCTCCTTTCCGAATCCGGAGAAGTGAACTCATTTTTAGCGATTCCAACTACCGGATATTTACCTTCCAAAGCTTCATAAAGATATCCTCCTAAGCCTATCTTACCTTCGTTATTAAGAGTCACATACCCATCCACAATGATGATATCTCCTTCTTTTAATACGATTTTTTGCAATAAACTCAGAATACAAGGCAGTTCTCTTTTATAAAAAGCACCACTTTCATATTCTGAACTGATTGGCATTTGTTCAGTAAAAGTTTCAATTTCCTGATTAGAAGTCCAATCTTCAAATGCGATACAAACAGTATTCGCATAGTCTTCATAATAGTAGCTGTCGAACGCGTAGATCATCTATGGTTATTTAAATGGTAAAGTTAAGGTGAAAATCTGCAAACTTCTATAGTTTAATTAAATAATGCCACAAATACAACAAAATAAATTTGTGCATTTGTAGCATTAAATATCATTTTAACCCGGGTTTAAAATTCAGGTGTAGGTAATTTTGGATTTATTTTCTATCCACTACAATTCTTTCTTCTCTGTTGGCAATATCCCATGCTGTAGTGAAAATCAGTTGTGTTCTCTTTTCCAACAGATTGTAATCAATCTTTTCAGGATCATCCGTTGGCTTGTGATAATCTTCGTGGATACCGTCAAAGAAAAATGCTACAGGAACATTATTTTTAGCAAAATTATAGTGATCTGAGCGGTAATATAATTGTTCTGGATCATTAAGATCGTCATATTTATAATTCAACTCCAGATTATTGGTTCTTTTATTGGCTGCTTCATTGATTACTTTAAGCTGAGTGCTTAGCATATCGGAACCAATCACATATACATACTGTTTGCCTCTGTTTGCCGGGTCATCACGTCCAATCATATCAATATTAAGATCTACAACCGTATTTGCCAATGGAAAAACAGGATTATCAGTATAATATTCAGAACCAAATAAGCCATGCTCTTCACCGGTTACATGAAGGAACAATACAGATCTTTTAGGACCTTTTCCTTTGTTTTTAGCTTCCTGAAATGCCTTTGCCATTTCCATTACAGCAACAGTTCCGCTTCCGTCATCATCAGCGCCATTATATACTACCCCACCTCTGGTTCCTACATGATCATAGTGTGCAGAAACTACAACAATTTCCTCTGGTTTTTCGCTTCCTTCAATAAAAGCAAGAATATTTTCAGAATCGGGCAGATTTCCGCCACCTCTTTTCTTCATAAAGTCAGCTGGAACTTTCTGATAATAAGAACCTAATGCTTTGGGATATGAAACTCCTAAATTTTTATAATAATTAACAATATATTCCCCAGCTTTTTTCTGTCCTTTGCTTCCGGTATCTCTACCTTCCATTTCATCAGATGCGATTACATAGAGGTTTTTCTTTAAATCCTCAGCTTTAATCATATGATAAGCATGGGTAAAACCTTTGTCATGTTTGGTAGAAATTGGATGAGAAGCACCGTTAGAAACCTGAGCTGTACTACAACTCGTCATCAGAGCTATAGAAAATAACGGAATAAGTAGTTTTTTCATACAGAATAAATTTCTTAAAAATAACAAATTTTATTGACTCCTGAGATTTAAAACAAAAATCTTACAGAAGAATAAATGCTTATCCATCATACTTTGAGCCAGACATAAAAACTTCAATGTATAATTATTGAACAGTAAACACAAAAGACCTATTTATGACAAAATAAATGCAGAAACAATAAGTATTCAAAAACAAAATCATCAAAATAATATTGATTTTTTATTACATTTGATGAAAAATACAAAATTGATGAAAAAAATTCATGAATTTACTCATTATTCATTTTTCACAGAGATGTCTGAACTGGCTGTAAGGAATGGTAGCTACGATCTTTCTCTGGGACTTCCTGATTTTGACATTGATGAACGGTTAAAAACGTTCTTACAGGAGTCAGCAGATTTTGACACCCATAATTATGAGCCACTTGCTGGTAATCCGTTATTGATCAATAACATCATTGATTTTAATACGAAACGGAAAAACAGTATTTCTTTAAAGACAAATGAAGTAACCATCGTTCCCTGCGCTACTTTTGCTTTATATACAGCACTTAAATCTGTTCTAAATCAAGATGATGAAGTGATTGTGATACAACCTTCATACTATACGTACGGTCCTGCAGTAGTCATGAACGGAGGAATACCTGTCTATTATGATCTGGAAATTGATTTTACGATCAACTGGGATTTGTTTAAACAATGTATTTCTGATAAAACAAAAGCTATTATTGTCAATTCACCACAAAATCCAACCGGAAAGATATGGAAACAAGAGGATTGGAACCGGCTGTATGAGCTTATCAAAGACCGTGAAATTTATATCATTTCGGAAGAAATCTATGACACTTATTGTTATGATGGAGCAGAACATTACAGCTCGTTTATTCATCCTGAACTGAAAAACAGAACTTTTTGTATTTTTTCTTTTGGTAAAATGTTTCATACCTCAGGATGGAAGGTCAGTTATATGATTGCTTCCGAAGAATTAACTGCTTTATTCAGATGTCATCAGCAATATATTTCCTACAGTGCCAATGCTCCGGCTCAATATGCTCTGGCAAAGTATCTGGAGGTATTTGATCCTAATATAAATCAAAAAACAATGCAGCGGAAAAGGGACATTTTTAATGAATTGCTTAAAGAAACTCCATTACAGATCGAACAACCGGCAGAGGGCAGCGTTTTTCAGGTTGTAAATTTCAGGAATGTTTCCGGAACAATGACAGATGTTGAGTTTTCAAAATGGCTTACGATTGATAAAAAAGTGGCTTGCCTTCCACTGTCTGCATTTTATAATTCCCGACAAAACTCTGATTATATTCGTTTTAGCTTTGCAAAAAAGGATGAATTAATTATCCAGGCTTTGGAACATTTGAGAAAGAATCTATAATGGTAACAAATTCTTTTTCAGGTTGAAAATTAAGCGTAAAACTTCTTAAGGAACATATTGTTTTAGGTGTAAGAAAATTCAAAGATTTCATTAGTATTATGATTAGCCACTAATGCCTTTAGATTTGCAAAAGGCATTAGTGGCAAAATATATCCAATTTATTATAAATAAAATCTTCGCGCTTTAAAAACTAAAACATCCCAATTCTTAGTGTCTTCATATTACCCCAATAAAAAAGCACCGCATGAGCAGTGCTTTAACTTATATTTTATACATTTTAAAGAGCCAGAACTCTTACATCAATTCTTCTGTTTTTAGCCTTACATTCATCTGTATCATTAGCTTCACAGATTGGATGTTGTGAGCCATATCCTTCAGCTTCTACTCTGTCGGCTGCTATTCCAAGCTCCAATAATTTAAGTTTTGCTGTTTGGGCTCTTAGGTTGGATAGTTGTTGATTTCCATCTTCATTACCACTATTATCTGTATATCCACCTAGTTTTATCTTAAGATCTGGATAGGCATTTAAAATTTCCGCAAGATTATTCAGCTGCAGTTCATACCCTGCTTTCAAATCGCTTGATCCGGTTTCAAAATAAAGGTTTTCAATTGTGTACCACTTATTGGTGTCCAAAATAGATTTATCTTTTTTATCAACAGCACTATAAAGTTGATACAATTGACTTGTATCTCCCAATTCTATTGTTTTTCCTCCTTTTAGCTTTATTTTTCGAAGACTTCCAGTTTCATAAACAAAATCTCCGCTTTCATTGAGATGTCCTTTTATTTCACCCGGAATAGCCGGAGCTGTAAGAGTAGATGATTCAGATGAAGTACCTGTATTTGTAATCCCTGTTAAACTCTCTATTTTAGCTTGTCTGTTCGCTTCAATCTTATCTTTATGCAAAACAGCTAAAGTAGGAGCAATAACCAGTGAAACGATAGACATCAGCTTGATCAGAATATTCATGGAAGGTCCTGATGTGTCTTTAAACGGATCTCCCACTGTATCTCCTGTTACAGAAGCCTTATGAGGTTCCGAACCTTTATAATAGGTCTGTCCGTTGATATCTACGCCTTTTTCGAATGATTTTTTAGCATTATCCCAAGCGCCACCGGCATTGTTCTGAAACATTCCCATTAAAACTCCACACACTGTAGCACCGGCAAGGAATCCTCCAAGCACTTCGGGACCAAAAATAAATCCGATCAATAATGGTGAAATGATCGCGATAGCTCCCGGCATCATCATTTTACGGATCGATGCGTCTGTAGAAATAGCAACACATTTTTCATATTCCGGTGTGGCTTTGCCTTCTAATATTCCTGGAATTTCACGGAACTGTCTTCTTACTTCCTCTACCATTGCCATTGCAGCCTGTCCTACTGCCGTAATAGCTAGTGAAGAGAATATAAACGGAATCATTCCTCCCACAAATAATCCTGCCAATACATCAGCTCTGTAGATATCAATACCGTCAATTCCTGCAATTCCTACGAAAGCCGCAAAGAGAGCCAATGCGGTTAATGCTGCCGAAGCAATTGCAAAACCTTTTCCTGTGGCTGCCGTTGTATTTCCTACTGCATCCAGAATGTCTGTTTTCTCGCGAACTTCTTTTGGCAATTCACTCATTTCGGCAATACCTCCGGCATTATCTGCAATAGGTCCGAAAGCGTCAATAGCAAGCTGCATCGCTGTAGTTGCCATCATTCCTGCTGCTGCAATGGCAACACCGTATAATCCGGCACATAAGTAAGATCCGTAAATACCTCCAGCCAATACAATGATGGGAAGCAAAGTAGACTCCATCCCAACGGAAAGTCCTCCGATAATATTGGTCGCATGCCCGGTTGAAGACTGTCTCACAATGCTGGAAACCGGTCTTTTCCCCATTGCCGTATAATATTCTGTGATAATGCTCATTAAAGTACCTACCACTAGTCCTACCATGATTGCTCCGAATACTCCCATTTTAGTAAATTCATGTCCTCTGAGAATCATTTTATCAGGCAGAATATAAGTTACAAGGAAATAAGAAGCTATAGCCGTGATCACAATACTTCCCCAGTTTCCAAGATTCAGAGCATTTTGTACGCTGGACGTGGAGGAACCTTCATTATCATTAATCTTTACAAATAAAGTTCCTATCATTGAAAAAATAATTCCGGTTCCGGCTATCAGCATAGGTAAAAGTATAGGAGCAAAACCACCGAATGAATCGTCCGAGATCGTTTCTCTTCCCAATACCATGGTCGCCAAAACCGTTGCTACATAAGATCCGAAAAGATCGGCACCCATTCCGGCAACATCTCCCACATTATCCCCAACGTTATCAGCAATGGTAGCTGGATTTCTTGGATCATCTTCTGGAATTCCGGCTTCTACTTTTCCTACAAGGTCAGCACCTACGTCTGCAGCTTTGGTATAAATTCCGCCTCCTACTCTTGCAAAAAGGGCAATAGATTCTGCTCCCAGAGAAAAACCGGTAAGAATTTCAATTGTTTTTTCCATTTCGTGGGAATCTACAGTAGCATCGGGGGCAAAAATCTGTTTAATAATGATAAAAAGAGCTCCTAAGCCAAGCACAGCTAATCCTGCAACGCCCATTCCCATCACGGATCCTCCGGTAAATGAAACTTTAAGAGCTTTTGACAGTGATGTTCTTGCAGCTTCTGCAGTTCTTACATTCGCCTTCGTTGCTATTTTCATCCCAATGAAACCTGCTGAAGCTGAAAATATAGCTCCCATTACAAAGGCAATTCCTATACTCCAGTGTGAATTGGCATTGGTTGATCCCATTACTGCCAGCAGGATAGCCACCACTACTACAAAGTAGGTTAAAATTTTATACTCAGCTTTTAAAAAAGCCATCGCCCCGTCAGCAATATAACCACTGATGGTTTTCATTTTTTCATTTCCGGCATTCTGTTTATTGACCCAACTGCTTTGAAGAAATGTGTAAAGCAAAGCTACGACACCAAAAATTGGCACTAACACAAATAGATCCATAGTTTAATATTTTTTTGGTAATAGAAAATTAAATATAATAAATAATTACCATGAAAGCATTAAAAAAATGAGGAGTTTAGTAGTTTGAATATAGGAAATATAGAATGTAAACAGATTTTTTATAGTAAATGCGGAAAATTTAATTCAGGAAAAAAGCCTTTAGAATATGAGTTGGTGAGTATTTTACCATTGAATTCTTAAAGTCTATTTAGGAGGTAAGACTATTTAAGGTGATCTTGGTTTTAAAGAGTTTGATTGGCTTGCTGCACTTGTTATTTCATATTTTAAAATAATTCTAATAAAAAAAGGACAAACAGTTTCCCGTTTATCCTTTTTTATTATTTAAATCAGAGAATACTATCCTCCGAAATTTTCAGCGTAGTCTGCTTGAGAAGCTTTGATTACTTTTCTTGCGTGTTCTGCTCCGTATACTTCCTGGATTCTACATTTTGCAGGCTCATCCGGTAAGTTTTTATACGTTAAGAAATAGTGCATTAATCTTTTCACTTCTGCTTCCGGTAATTCAGAAACATCTCTGAAATGTCCAAATGCATGGTCATTGATCATTACAGCTATAATTTTATCATCAGCTTCACCCCCATCGATCATTTTGAATCCTCCGATTGGAATAGCTTCCATTAATAAACCTCCAGCATGGATATTGTGAGAACTTAAAACACAGATATCAAGTGGATCGTGATCTCCCATAGTTACATCATCAGCTCCTGATTCTACTGCCAGTTTCATTACTTCCTTATCGCAATATGTTTTTGGAACAAATCCGTATAAAGCTGGAATAATGTTAGAAAATTTCTGTGGTCTATCTACCTTTAAATATCCTGTTTCTTTATCTACTTCATATTTAATAGTATCTGAAGGAACAATTTCCACAAATACGTTTACAACATTTGGCGCATCTTCTCCTGCAGAAATTCCGTGCCATGGATGTGCTTTAAAATTTGGAATCATTATTTTATCTGTTATTTTTTAAGTTATTATTAAAATTTCTTTTCTTAAATCTTCTATCGTTTCAGCAATATAATCGTTGCTTTCCATATAATTCATGATAAAAATGGTCTTGAATTCATCAAGTTGTACTTCCCCTTTCAATCCGTCATATGTTTTGTGAAGCAATTCTATAATTGCATTTTTTGAATCTACGATATTCTTCCATGAGTTTTTCGTTACATAGAGCTGTTGTGAAGAATTATATTCAAATTCTTCGTTGATCGCTTTTTCTGTAAGGAAAATGAATTCATGAACAGCAAGTCCTCTGTCAAATCTCTGAATAAGATTGGATGGTTTTATCCTGTCAAGAAACAAGGTCATCCTTTCGTAGGAATGTGCTTTATTCTCTGAGTTTGACTTCACCGTAAGCAGCTTTATTTCCTGATTTTTAAGAGTAATATACGAGTGTACAAATTGTCTCAGCAAAACCAAAAAAGGAATTGCAATGATTAATGCAAATGCATACGGTAGATATCCTGAAAAACTCGTCATAATTTTAGGATGCAAAATTACTAATATTTTCTGATATTACAGTTCAAATAACGCAGGTCTTTGTGTAACTTCATGATAGCAAACACTGTTTTCATCAAAAAAGTGATATACCAGGCTTTTTCGGGTTCTGTTTTTGTCTGTGTGAGGCTCTCCCCCATGAAGAATATTGGCATGCCAGATCAGCATATCTCCTTTTTTTGCTCTGAATATTTCTTTCTTCAAACCTAATTCCTTCACTTTATTTTCAAGAAATTCTTCGTAAGCCTTATAACTTTTCTTTCCAATCTTAAGAGAAGTCCCCTCATTATCATAATCAGAATTAAGAAAATAAGGTAATTTATGGCTTCCCGGAATATAGTGTAAAGCTCCGTTATTTTCATCTACATCTTCCAAAGCAATCCATACTCCTAAAAGTCCCCCTAAAGGATAAGTCGTCATATGAATACTGTCCGAATGGGTCTTCTGCTGACTTCCATTAATAAAATTTATACTCTGAAATAACTTAGCATTACCATCTAATAAAACAGATAGAAAATCTAATAATTTCTTATCATTTCCAATATTTCTTAGTATTTCCGAATGATGAATGGCAAAGACTAATTTTCCGCCGTAACGAAATTTTAAAGTTCCGTCATTCACAAGTTTATCAATCTCATCATTGATTTTATCAGCAGTATCCGGACTTATAAAATTTCTTAAGATCATATAGCCGTTATCATCATACTGAAGAGCACTTTCTTTATTTTCTTCTGATAAATTATTAAAAAAATCGGTTGAAGAAAGTTTGTCCTGCGCAATGCTTCTTTCCGTTTGAGGAAGATGGGTAAAGTCTTTACTGGAAATGCTTGAGAAATAACTTTTCTTGATTCCGTATTTTTTGTATAATGGAATATTGTGCTTCAATTTATCCTTTTTGAAAAAGTTATAAAGCATATATGATAATTTATAGCGACGAATTTGCTCTAACATAACGGTTATTATAAGTGTTTATAAAGATAGGGAATATTAGTTAATTAGAACCAATCTAAACAATAGTTTTCATGGCTTAAAATACTTGCCTCTAGCTAAAAGAATACCTAGTTTTTTAAAAAGTTCTTTCTTTGTTCTTTCAATAATTCCGTAAGGTTTCAGTTCGGGACGAAATCCTCTGAAAAATTCTTCAATATTTGGAATATCTCCGCCTTCAAAGTCGAAGGTATTGGTTTCAATAATTTCTTTAATTCTTGTATCAATTAATACTGATGCTCCTGACAGTTTCACGTATTCTTTATCACTGAAGGTTCCCAAAAGCGCTACTGTAGCACAATCTGAATAGGTTGCAATAACATTGATGATTTTTCCATGATAATAGAATGCAAGAAATTTAAGATAATTTTTATGATAAGAAGTTTCAAAAATTTCCAAAAAATCTAACAAATCCGTTTCTTTTCCCAAGCCAATGATATTAGCTTCTATGAATGGTTTAACTTCCTGAAAAGAGACTTCCTTAATTTCTGAATGATCTAAAACTTCCTGATCCAGACGTAATTTCCTCTTTCTTTTTGGAGAATATCTTGCAGATACCTTTTCATAAGGTTCAGGATAAATTAAAAAATTCTTTTTTGTTCTAAACCCATCACTTAGTTTATTACCATCATTAAATGAGTAAATTCTTATCAGGTAATTGTCTTCCAGATAATTTAAAAACTGTGTGTTTAGCTGTAAATCATCTTTTTTTGAGAAAACACCTAATTGCTGACAAAGTTTAGGATTATGAACAATCTTGATACCATATTTTCTAACAAAAGGTATGGGCATTACTGCTTCATAATCTTTATATACCAATATTTCCCATTGTCCTTTAGCGGTAATATCTAAAAAATCTCTGGTTGCAGAATATTTTCTCTGTTCCGAATTTTCCAGGCACTGAGAGTATTTTTCAAAATCAATTTCATTGTATTTCAATCTTCTAATCATAATAATCCCGAGTCAGAAAAGCTAAAATATGAGTTTTGTGTAATAATGATATGATCGAGAAGCTGGATGCTTAATACATTTCCTGCTTCTTTTATTTTTTGAGTAATATTAATATCTTCCTTGCTTGGTTTAAGGTTTCCTGAAGGATGATTATGCGCAATAATAATTCCCGTGGAAAAATGTTCGAGTGCTGTTTTAAACAAAATTCTGACATCTACAATGGATTGGCTTATTCCTCCCTGTGTCAACTGTGAAACATGGATCACTTTATTGCTGTTATTGAGAAAAATTGCCCAGAATTCTTCAGTTCTTAAATCTGATAATTGATTTTTAAGAATATCATAGGCATCGTGGCTATTACCTATAACGGATCTTTCGGGAATCTCCTGTCCGGCTCTTCTTCGTCCAATCTCCAGTGCTGTAATTATTGAAATAGCCTTAGCTTCACCTATTCCTTTGAATTTCATTAAATCTTTTACGGAAAGAAGACTTAGCTGATGCCAGTTATTATTTACTGAGGTTAAAATCTTTCTTGCCAATTCCAATACGCTTTCTTCTCTGTTGCCGCTTCCCATAATAATGGCAAGAAGTTCAGAATCGGAAAGAGCATTCTTACCTTTTTGTAAGAATTTTTCTCGTGGTCTATCGTCTTCGGCAAGAAATTTTATGGACATTGAATATATTTAATAATTAAAAACCGTCTATTTTAGGAGTAATGGTAAAAGTAGCCTTTCCTCCTCCTATCTGTACAGGCATATTTCTTTCGGCAGAAACTAAAGTTCTTGTTTTACTATCAAAAATATACTTTCCATCAATATCGGAATCTTTCATCACGCCCCCACCGCTCAGTTTTGAGTTGACTGAAATTTCTATCTTATTATCTTTTGTTCCTTTATAAGTATAATTATTGGAAACAGACATTGCTTTTACAATTGGATTCGGAGTGGTGTCCTGCCATGTAAAACCATTTTGTACTGTTTCTTTAGGGAAAACTACGGGAATAATATTGTATTGATCGATATGCAAATTTCCGGAAATCTCTTTACTAAACTTTTGTTTTTCAATGATTTTTCCATATTTACCAATCTTAAAAGTAAACGGATTATTGAGCATTGGCTTAAATTCCTCTCCCATTCCGTCATCTGAACTGGAGCTTTCTCTGGAATCATAATGAATTTCTTCTCCAAACATTTTTTGGTTGTAAGTCATCCTCACAATTTCTCCTGTCACATAATAATTTGAATCTTTGTCTACAGAATCTATTGTATATTTAACTTCTGTAGCATCATTCATGCCGCCATTTCCATTTCCTTCAGTAGAGGTAGAATAAATTAAAGTCTGTTCAAAACCTTTTTGAAGATTAAGTGATAAGTTTTCTTTTTGAGTTTCTTTTTTTCCGCATGACACCATCATCATTAAAGAAATAGAAAGGATAGATATTTTTTTCATAGGTATTAGTTTTTAATAAAAGGCATATAGCATAATCGGCTGTTCTGATTTATCAATATGCTTTGCAGATTCTTTAAAAGCATTTATTGAAAGCATTGGACAGCCTAAACTCAAACATGCAGGATTTTGAGATTCTATATCAGGAACACATGGTAATGAATGAAGGACAATCGCTCTTTCCATTGCTCTGCTATTGGTGGTATCTAAACCTTTTAAACGGTAAGATTTACCGAATTGACCGATATAGCTTTTCCCAATCTCGTATTTCCCTAAAGATGACTGATATGAGCCTTCTACATTACTGAATTTTAAAGCATTTGATCCGGGAGTTACAGAACCAGATCCATGAGATACAACAGCTTTATATATTATTTTTTCATTTTTCAGATCATAAATAAAGTATCGATATTTTCCGGATGGGATTTTAAAATTGATGAAAATCGCCAGTTGCTGATTGTATCCTTTATTTTTGATAAAGTTTTTAATTTCTGAAATTTTTGTAAAAGGAATTTCCTCAACTTTTGCTTGCTGAGAATCTACTTTTGAACAGGAAATTAAAAGTATAAAAAGAAAAATAAAGTGTTTCATCATCTGCGTAAGTACTGCTCTATTCGATAATCATTCCGTCTTTCATTACAAGCTTACGGTCTGTAATTTCAGCAAGATTGGGGTTATGCGTTACGATCACAAATGTCTGATTGTATTTATCTCTCAGGTCAAAAAATAATCGGTGAAGGTCATCCGCATTTTTTGAATCCAGATTTCCTGTAGGTTCATCAGCAAAGATAATTTTTGGAGAATTGATTAAAGCTCTTGCAACAGCTACCCTTTGCGCTTCTCCACCAGAAAGCTGATTCGGTTTGTGATTCAGTCTCTGCTCGATTTTCAGGTCTTCAAATAAAGCATATGCTTTTTCAATAGCTTCTCTTTCATTCGCACCGGCAATTCTTGTAGGAAGCAATACATTTTCCAAAGCAGTAAATTCAGGCAAAAGTTGATGAAACTGAAATACAAATCCAATATTTTGATTTCTGAACTTAGATAGCTGCTTATCATTCATATTAATAAATGATTCTCCTGCAATTTCAATTTCAGTATCATATTTTCCGGATTGCGTAGGATGATCTAATGTTCCTAAGATCTGTAATAATGTAGATTTTCCGGCTCCGGACTCTCCAACAATAGAAACAACCTCTCCTACTTTGATATGAATATCAACTCCTTTCAGTACTTCTAAATTCCCATAAGATTTATGGATATTTCTTGCTTTAATCATGATTCAAAAATAGTAACATATTGTCGATTTTACAACACATTGTAATAACATTATTTGTATTAAAACAAAAAACCTCCCGATTTGGGAGGTTTTATTATTTTCATTCTAGAAATTACAGTAACAATGTTAATGGATTTTCTAAATATGTTCTTAATGTCTGTAAGAATTGAGCACCTGTAGCACCGTCTACCACTCTGTGGTCACATGCCAATGAAAGTTTCATTGTGTTTCCTACTACGATTTGCCCGTTCTTAACGATTGGCTTCTCGATGATAGCTCCTACTGAAAGGATCGCAGAGTTTGGTTGATTAATAATACTTGTAAATGTTTCGATTCCGAACATCCCAAGGTTTGAAATAGAGAATGTAGATCCTTCCATTTCGTTAGCCTTAAGACCTTTGTTCTTAGCTCTTGAAGCCATATCTTTCACTGATGCAGAAATCTGAGTATAAGTCATCTGATCTGTATTCTTCAATACAGGAACAACTAATCCGTCAGGAATAGCTACAGCTACACCAATATTGATATTTCCTCTGTGAATGATCTTATCTCCAGCCCAGCTTGAATTTACCTGCGGGTGTTTTCTTAAAGCAATTGCTGTTGCTTTAATGATCATATCATTGAATGAAATCTTTGTATCTGGAATAGAATTGATCTCTTTTCTAGCTTCAATTGCTTTATCCATGTTGATTTCAACCATCAGATAGTAGTGAGGAGCAGAGAACTTACTTTCAGAAAGACGTTTCGCGATAACGTTTCTTACCTGTGAGTTTGGAGTTTCTGTATCTTCTCCCTGTACAAAACTTACAGCAACCTGAGCAGCAGCATTTGCAGCCGGCGCTGAAGCAGCTGATTTTGCAGCTGGCTGATAGTTTTCAATATCTTTTTTAACAATTCTTCCGTTTTCACCAGAACCTTGAACGCTATTAATGTCAACTCCTTTTTCCTGAGCCATTTTCTTAGCTAATGGAGAAATTGCCACTCTGTCAGAAGACGAAGAATTAGCAACCGGAGCAGCTTTTTCTTCAGTTTTAGCTTCTGTCTTTTGTTCAGCTGGTTTTTCTGATGACTGAGCAGCAGCTTTTGGAGCTCCTACGGCTGAAACATCAGTTCCTTCAGGACCAATAATAGCCAATACAGAGTCTACCGGAGCAGCACCTCCTTCTTCTACACCTTGCTTCAATAGTACACCATTGAATTCTGATTCAAAGTCTTGAACTGCTTTATCTGTTTCGATCTCAGCAAGAAGATCACCTTCTTTTACTGTATCGCCTACATTTTTGTGCCATTTAGCTACTTTACCTTCTGTCATTGTATCAGAAAGTCTTGGCATTGTGATTACTTCTACTCCTGCCGGAACTTCTGCTGAAGCAGTTTCCACAGCTTCTGCTTTAGGCTGTTCTTCTGATTTTTTTTCTTCAGAACCTGTAGCGGGAGCAGCAGCCCCACCTGTTAATCCTGAAATATCTTCTCCTTCATTACCGATAATTGCTAAAACAGAATCTACAGCAGCTGCATTACCTTCTTCTACACCTACGTATAAAAGGGTACCTTCTACTTCAGATTCGAAATCCTGAACTGCTTTATCAGTTTCAATTTCAGCTAAAATATCTCCTTCCTTTACTTTATCTCCTACTTTTTTATGCCATTTCGCCACTTTACCTTCCGTCATAGTGTCGGAAAGGCGAGGCATCGTAATTACTTCTGCCATAATTATTTTTAATTTGAAAATTTAGCAATCTGAAAATTTGAAAATTAAAAAAGGATATACAATATCACATTCTCAAATTTTCAAACTGTCAAATTAACTCATTATCTTTTAGTTTTCTAATTTGTCTAAGAATGGATAGTTCTCCTGAGCATATACATACTCGTAGATTTTCTCTGGATCCGGATATGGAGAGTTCTCCATAAACTCGATACACTCTTCAACAAAATCTCTGGATTTGTTATCCATAGCTTCCAATTCTTGTTCAGTAGCCCATCCGTTTTCAAGGATTCTGTGTTTTACTAACTCAATTGGATCATCATTTTTATGAATAGCTACTTCTTCTTTAGATCTGTAAGGCTCAGCATCAGACATAGAGTGTCCTCTGTAACGGTAAGTTCTGGCTTCAATAAACGTTGGTCCGTCACCTCTTCTCGCTCTTTCAATAGCTTCGTAAGCGGCTTCAGCTACTTTTACAGGGTCCATTGCATCTACAGCAAGGCAAGGCATTTCATATCCTAATCCTAATTTATAGATATCTTCGTGGTTGGCAGTTCTTTTCACAGAAGTTCCCATCGCATATTGGTTGTTTTCTACAACGAATACTACAGGAAGTTTCCAGTTCATTGCCATATTGAAAGTTTCGTGTAATGAACCTTGTCTTGCAGCACCATCTCCGAAGAAGCAGATGTTTACTGCTTTTCTGTCGAAATATTTATCTGCAAAAGCAATACCTGCTCCCAAAGGAATTTGTCCTCCAACAATACCATGACCTCCGTAGAAACGGTGTTCTTTGCTGAAAATGTGCATAGATCCACCCATACCTCCAGAAGTTCCGGTAGCTTTACCGCAAAGTTCTGCCATGATTCTCTTAGGATCTACTCCCATCGCCATTGGATGGATGTGACATCTGTAAGCAGTAATCATACTATCCTTTGTAAGATCCATTGCATGTGTAAATCCGGCTGGGATAGCTTCCTGCCCGTTATACAAATGTAAAAATCCTCTGATCTTTTGTTTTAGGTAAAGAGAACGGCATTTGTCTTCAAACCTTCTCCACATTGTCATATCTTCATACCACTTCAGGTATACCTCTTTAGAAAATTCTTTCATGTGTTAGCTCTTGCTTTTTTATGATGAAATAGTTGAGCAAAATTATGAAAAAAACTTTGTTTTTATTCTATACATACATAACTTTTCGTTTTTTCTCTAAAATCTATTTGCAGGCGGAAGGGATTATTCTTAATTTTCGACCCTTGAAAGCGGTTGTAAAACAATATTTATTCTTTCCTTCTCTCATTGAAATCCTTAAGAAAAAAGCCTATCCGTAAGGCTTTTACTGAATAAAAGATAAAAGAATACATCAAAAAAATTATTACATTTTATTCTATTACTTCTTAGATCTTTAATTATTGTTAACATATCTTTTGGTTATTTCAACAGCTTCTTTTCGGGTGAAAATGTGGCAAGTTTAAGGATTCTGGCTTCAATATTATTATCAAAATTGCCATGAAGCCCGGCTGTTTTTTCTTTACTATCTTCCATTCTTTATCAGGCATTCTTCATTTGTTTTTTGAGGTTATAATCTTATATTTGGCTTTTAAACTTTTATATGGAAGAAAAACAGGCTTCACTTCTCTACAAAGTATCAAAGGTCATCTCTGACTTCTTCAATCCTTTGGTGTCACTGATCATCTTTTTTGTTTATATGAGCATCAGACAGTATACTGCTAAGGAATCTTTTCTTTATTTTATTCCTTTATTATTAATGATTATCATACCTGTTATTATCTGGCTGGTATGGAATGTAAAAACAGGCAGATATACCAATATGGATGTCTCCAATCGGGTCCAGAGAAAAACTTTATATATTTTCATTGCAGGCTGTGTTATTACTTACCTTATCTTTAATTATGTTAGAAACGGATATCTTGATTTGGTAATGTTATTTATTTTAATATTACTTTTTGCACTACAGATCAGTAATTTTTTTATTAAAAGCTCTATGCATACTGCCTTTAATGTATTCGTAGCTGCTTTGTTTTTCACATTAGACTGGAAAATGGGACTTGCCTGGATGGGAATCGCTATTTTAGTGGGAGTTACCAGAGTTATCTTAAAAAGACATACCGTAAAAGAAGTATTTATGGGTGCAGGAATAGCTTTTATGATATCTTTTATTTATCTTTATTGCAATATACAATTTCAACATTAGAAGAATACATGAAAATTAATCATCTTACTGCCGCAGAAGAAAACTTTATGAAGCTGTTTTGGAAAATGGAATCTTTCTATCTGAAGGACGTTATGGAGCAGCATCCTGAACCGAAACCACACCAGAATACTGTTTCCACATATTTGAAAATATTGGTTGAAAAGGGATATTTATCTACTGTAAAAGAAGGAAGAATCTTCAAGTACACGGTACTTGTTCCGTTTGAAGAATATAAAAAATTCTTATTAAAGGAGCTTTCGCACAACTTTTTTAATGATTCAGGAAAGGAGATCCTTGAGTTTTTATTCAAAGAAAATTTAATCTCGCAAGATGATCTTAAAGGTTATTTTGACCTTAAGATTGAAATCAAGCCTGCTAAAGTAAAAGTGGAAGATCCGAAGTTTGAGTTTGCTGACGAGATATTAAATCCAAAGAAGGAAAAGAAAATCAAGACAGGAAAAGAAAAAGACAAAGACAAAAAGAAGAAGAAAAAGAAACAATAAAAAAAGCGGCTTAAAAGCCGCTTTATTATTTTTTACCAACGATTTCCACCGCCGTTACCACCACGATTTCCACCGCCGTAGCCACCGCCATTTCCACGGTTGTTACCACCGTAACCTCCGCCTCTGTTGTTGTCGAAGCTTCTTCTTGGCTTCTCTTCTCTTGGCTTAGCTTCAGATACGTTTAATGTTTTTCCGTTGAATTCTTTCTGGTTAAGAGCTTCAATAGCTTGCTTTCCCTCTTCATCACCCATTTCTACAAAACCGAAACCTCTTGATCTTCCAGTTTCTCTGTCTGTAACGATTTTAGCTGATGATACATCACCAAATTCTGCAAATAGATCATGCAACTCATACTCTTTAGTTGCGTAATTGATGTTTGAAACAAAAATGTTCATTTTAAATAAATTAAAAAATTAATAAAAATTTGGTATATAAAAGAAAAACAACATAAATTAATGAACAAATATTGATTCCAAATATAAACGTATGCAAGATACAATTAAAAATTTCAAATCAAAGCTTTTTTTTAGATGTTTCTCACATTAGTTTGAATTTGATTTCACAAAAAGGAAGTAAACACACCATAAACAACTGAATAACAATACTATAAAACAATATTCACAACAAAAGTTAAAGTTAGTTAACATAATAAATTATATTAAAAATATCTAAGCTTAATTTCTAAACTGCTCCCTAAGAATAACATTATCTTTATAACTTGCTCTTAAATTACTATTCATCATGAAACAACACACCACCAATTATATTAATACATTCATTCAAATTGCAGAAGACTGCCCCGTTTCTCAGGCACAGGTTCCACCTGAAAAGAAAGAGAAAACACTTGCCAATCTCCAATACGAACAAATAAGTAAGAATCCTTACCAATATTCTTCTGATGATATTCTTTTTGAATGCTATGCTTTTAAAAATGATATTCCGGAAAGCCAAAAACCAAATGAAAGAATCCTATTTTTTTCTAAGGGACAGGCATGCCTCCGATCTTCTCCCCTTGCGAAAAGATATGGCTTCGGAATTCATCATAATAAAGAAGGTAAGGTTGCCATATACCCTGTAGAAAGTGAAGAGTACCAAAAGTTATCTGAAGACCCTTCCATCACAAAAACAAAAGCAATGCGCTCCAAAAGAAAATGATTGAGAAAATGAATAGTTTTATTTTGATCAATAAATATTATTCTTTTGCCATAAACAGCTTTAAACACTAAATTTGTACTGCAAATTATTAAAGAACATGAACTACCATACAAGAAAATGGGTAAAACCCGAAGATCTGAATCCTAATCACTCTCTTTTTGGAGGAAGACTACTACAATGGATTGATGAAGAAGCTGCATTATATGCTATTATCCAGCTGGAAAATACAAAAGTGGTGACAAAATTCATTTCAGAAATCAACTTTGTAAGCTCTGCAAAACAAGGAGACATTATAGAAATAGGAATTGAAGCCATTCATTTCGGTTCATCTTCCATTACTTTAAGATGTGATGTACGAAATAAAATGACTCATCAAACCATAATTACCGTTGATAAAATTGTAATGGTAAACCTTGACAGCGATGGAAACCCAGCACCACATGGCAAAACTCAAATAGAATTTGTAAAAGACAGGTTAAACAGCGAACTATGAAAATCTTCATAAAGAACATGGTCTGCACCAGGTGCATTGCCGCTGTGGAAACAATCTTCAACAATGCAGATATAACGACAAGCTCCGTTATCCTTGGAGAAGTAGAGACTACATCAGATATTCCTCCAACAATTATGCAGTCTATTGAAGAAAAACTGTTGCAAACCGGTTTTGAAAGAATCATGGATTCCGCACATCAACTTGTGGAAAAAATTAAGAATCTCATCATTGTAAAAGTAGGTGAACTTGACATTGATGAAGATTTCCTTCTTTCCGAATTTTTAAGTTCAAAACTTCATAAAGATTACAGTTCCCTTTCCAAAACGTTCTCACAGAATGAGAATATCACTCTGGAGCAGTTTTTTATTCTACAAAAAATCGAAAAGGTAAAGGAACTACTTTTATATAATGAATTCAACCTTACTGAAATTGCAGGAAAACTAGGCTATAAAAGTGTACAGCATCTTTCTACTCAATTCCGTAACGTTACAGGATTTACACCTACTGAGTTCAAGAAATTAAAAGATCATCACAGGAAACCTCTTGACAGCCTATAGTGAAGTTGTAGAATATTAGAGTTTGAGTGTCGGAGTATTTGATTGTAGTAGAGTTTGATATTACACACCGCCACTCTAATACTCTAATACTCTAATACTCTAATACTCTAATACTCTAATACTCTAATACTCTAATACTCTAATACTCTCCCACCCTCAAACTCCCAAATCTAAATTCTATAACTATTATCCTTAAATTTATAACAGCCTTACATTTTCATTTTGGAAATTTGTACTATAAATTTAAGAATCATGGAACAACAGTATAAAATACTCGGAATGACCTGTTCCGGTTGCCAGAAAAAAATATCCAACCAACTGAACAGCATTGAAGGAGTTACCGCCGATGTAAACCTTGAAAATAACACTGCAACAATCACGTCCAATCATGAAGTGACGCTTTCTGCCTTAAATGATGCGCTGGCAGAAATAGGAAAATACAGACTGGAAGATCCAAACAACCCTGAAAAGACCTTTGTAAAACCTCAGGACCGAGTATCTCCATCTTCGGTATATTACTGTCCTATGGAATGTGAAGGTGAAAAAGTATATTTCAAGCAAGGTGAAAGATGTCCGGTTTGCAATATGTATTTGGTTCCTATTGAAGAAAAGTTAGCCAAAGATCCTAATCATAAACCTACTTATTCAGCAACCAACCTACCGGCAAACTTCAAAGACAGTATTGGTAAATATTATTGTCCGATGTTTTGCGAGGGAGATAAAACATATGATGAAAAAGGAGATTGCCCTGTCTGCCATATGCATTTGGAGGAAATCACAGGCGATATGGCAAAAAATGCAGCTTCACACCAACATCATTCACATGAACATAATCACAGCCATGCACACCATCACCATCATGAAGCACCCAAAGTTACAGATGAAATGGCTGGCAGATACTATTGCCCGATGTATTGCGAAGGAGATAAAACCTATGATTCGAACGTGGGCTGTCCGGTTTGTGGAATGGATCTCGTAAAATATCCCGAAAAGAAAACGGCAAAATACACTTGCCCCATGCATCCTGAAATCATCAGCGATGAGCCCGGAAGCTGTCCGATCTGCGGAATGGATCTCGTAAGAATGCCTGACAGTGGAGACGATGAAGAAGATGAAACCTATAATATTCTAAAAAAGAAGTTTATTACTTCGTTACTATTCACAGTTCCTGTTTTCATACTGTCCATGGGCGGAATGTTTATTGATTTTCCTTTCTCACATACAATCCAAGGGTTTATTGAGCTTGCCCTCACTCTTCCGGTTATGTTTTATTCCGGTTGGTTTCTGTTGAAAAGAGGTTGGGTTTCATTCAAAACATGGAATCTTAATATGTTCAGCCTTATTGCACTTGGAGTAGCCGCAGCGTTTATATTCAGTATTGCAGCGTTGATTTTTCCTGATATTATTCCGCATGAAATTCGTGGTCACAATCATGAAATCCCATTATATTTCGAGGCGGTTTGTGTGATCTTAACACTCGTTATTTTAGGACAGTTAATGGAAGCTGCTGCTCACAAAAAAACAGGCAACGCCATTAAAGAACTTATGAACCTCTCTCCGGATGAAGCCAATCTTATGGTAAATGGAGAAGAAAAGAAAGTGTTACTTTCCCAAGTAAAAATCGGGGATTTATTAAAAGTAAAACCAGGTGAAAAAATTCCTGTTGACGGAAAAATCATAGAAGGAAATTCTATCGTTGATGAAAGTATGATCACAGGAGAACCCGTTCCTGTCGAAAAAAGTATAGACGATAAAGTATCCTCAGGAACCATTAATGGCAATCAGGTATTTATCATGAAAGCTGAAAAAGTAGGTGATGAAACTTTACTTTCTCAAATCATCAAAATGGTAAATGAAGCAAGCCGAAGCAGAGCTCCTATTCAAAAGCTTACAGATAAAGTTTCTAAGGTATTTGTTCCAGCAGTTATCCTTATTGCCGCTCTTACCTTTGTTGCATGGCAGTTTTTCGGTCCAGAAGGAAAAAGAAGTTTATTCGCTTTTGTAAATGCTGTGGCAGTCTTAATCGTGGCGTGTCCATGTGCTCTTGGACTAGCCACTCCAATGTCTTTAATGGTAGGAATTGGAAAAGGTGCCAAAAACGGTATTCTGATCAAAAATGCTGAAGCTCTTGAGCAAATGAACAAAGTAAACGTTTTAATTACAGATAAAACAGGGACTTTAACGGAAGGAAAACCATCTGTAGAATACATAGAAACAGTAAACAATGAGGATAAAAATCAAATTTTAAAACTTGCATTTTCATTGAATCAAAATTCTGAGCACCCACTCTCCAATGCCGTTATCAAAAGGGCTAAAGATGAAAATATATCCGCTGAAAAAGTAGATCAGTTTGAAAATATCTCAGGAAAAGGGGTAAAAGGAAACATCAATGGAAAAACAGCATATCTAGGAAACGAGAGTCTCTTAACGACCCATCAGATCCAGATTCCGGATGCATTAAAACAAAAAGCAGTGGAAGTACAATCAAAAGCACACACCATTTCTTATATAGCACAGGAACAACAGGTATTGGGATTCATCAGTTTTACAGACAAGATCAAAGCAAGCTCCAAAAAAGCTGTCGAAAGATTAATGAGTGAAGGCGTTGATATTATGATGATGACAGGAGACAATGAACATACTGCCAAAGCCGTTGCAGACGAATTAGGAATCAAACACTTCAAGGCAAACTGCCTTCCTGAGGACAAGCTTAATGAAGTCAAAAAACTACAGCAACAGGGCAAAATTGTAGCTATGACCGGAGACGGAATTAATGACTCCCCTGCTCTGGCACAGTCAGACATAGGAATAGCAATGGGAACCGGTACTGATGTTGCAATTGAAAGCGCAGAAATCACTTTATTAAAAGGAGATATTCTGGGAGTAGCAAAAGCCAAACTTCTAAGTGAAAAGCTTCTTAAAAACATCAAGGAAAACCTGTTCTTTGCATTCATTTATAATGTACTTGGAATTCCCGTTGCGGCAGGATTATTGTATCCTTTCTTTGGAATTCTCTTATCACCGATGATCGCTGCTGCAGCCATGAGTGTAAGTTCATTATCCGTGATTCTGAATTCATTGAGATTAAACTCAGTAAATTTAGATATAAAATAACATCATGAAAAAAGAAAATCTTTACATAGGATGCTCGGGGTTTTATAATAATGACTGGAAAGGGTCTTTATATCCTGAAAATGCTCCAAGTAAAGATTTTCTTTCTTTATATTCCCAAACCTTTAATGCTGTTGAAATCAATTCTACTTTCTACAGAAAACCTACCGCAAAAACACTCTTAAAATGGTATGACGAAACTCCTGATTCATTCAGATTCTTTATAAAAATTCCTAAGTCTGTCACTCATATCAATCGTCTGGCAGATTCAAAAGAAGAGATTACAGCATTCTGCGAGCACATTCAGCAGCATCTTCAACATAAACTTTCAGGATTTCTGTATCAGCTTCCACCATCCTTTAAAAATACTACAGAAAATTTAAATCAAATCATTACGAATCTCGACTTTAATTTTTTTAATGTCATTGAATTCCGTCATGAATCCTGGTGGACTCAGGAAATTTTCACAATGTTAAAAAAATTGAATATTGTTTTTTCCGGAGTAAGTTTTCCTGGTAATCTTCCTGAAGACCTGATCATCAATCATCCTCATATCCTTTACTACAG
This sequence comes from Chryseobacterium sp. CS2K3, assembly GCF_059515185.1. Lineage (NCBI taxonomy): Bacteria > Pseudomonadati > Bacteroidota > Flavobacteriia > Flavobacteriales > Weeksellaceae > Chryseobacterium > Chryseobacterium sp. CS2K3. Next base: position 106,585 of record NZ_JCAKRW010000003.1, read on the forward strand.
ACTTCATGGCAAGCCTGTTCTCTACAAATCCGAATACAGTAATGATTTTCTTGATCATCTTGCAAAGGACATAGAAACAGCTAAACAAACGGCTTTCATATTCTTCAATAATACCTGGGGAACTTCAGCCATTAAAAATGCTCAGTATTTAAAAAGTATCATAGAGTAATCGCTTCCTGTTAAGATCAAAAAAGCAGATGCAAATATTTAAAATTTATTAATTCTCTATTATATGAAGAATATCAAAACCCTAACATAAATAGAGAAAAACTATTGTTATCACATTTATAAATGTTAAGATTTAACAATAAACAAAACATTGGCTAACAATGAAGTATTTAGTGGAAATCTCCCTTAAAATAAACTTCTTAAAATAACCTTAAAAAGGCTGTTCATAGCAATTAATGGCATATAATTTGTTAACATTTATGCGTTATTTTTAACGATTTTTAACATTTAAAATTCCATTATCTTTATGAGAAAAATTTTTGCGGGAAAGTCAAAAAATACGACTTTTCTCGGGATGGTTGTATTGATGAGTGCAACTTCGGTTTTATTGAACAGCTGTAATTTCAAGAATGATGTGAATGACCAGGTCAATTCACAGGAACATCCTGCCGCAGAAACCGTCGTCAACACAGACGATGAAAGCGTAGATCCGGATAAAAGAGTGATCTATCTAACCTTTGATGATGGTCCGAACCAAGGCACCGAAAACCTTTTAAAAATCCTCGATAAAAGAAATGTCTGCGCTACTGCATTTCTGGTAGGAAAGCATGCCTATGGGAGTAACAGACAAAAAAAGGATTTTGAACTTTTAAAACAGAATCCATTAATTGAGCTGGCGAATCATAGTTTTACCCATGCTCACAATAAATACACAGATTTCTACAAAAATGCAAATTCTGTTGTAAGAGATTTTGATATCGCAAAAGACAGCCTTAAACTTCATGATATGATTGCGAGAACTCCGGGAAGAAATATCTGGAGGCTTAATAATATTAATATAACTGATATTAAAAGCTCTACTGCAGCAGCAGATGGGCTGAAAAAAGCAGGCTATAAGGTAATCGGCTGGGATCTTGAATGGAGACCTTCTCAAAAAATGACGTTAAAAGGAAGTCATGAAGCCATGCTGAAAAAAGTAGACAGTATTTTCATGAACGATCTTGAGAAAACTTCAAGACATCTTGTATTTTTAACTCATGATCAATATCTGAGAGATGTAGATTCTATCAACGAGCTAGATCTTTTTATTGAAAAACTACAGAAAAGCAACAAGTTTGTATTCAGAAAAATCTCTCAATATCCAAAGATTAACGAAGTTTTAAATTAATATTTTCCGTAAAAAATATTCTTGGCTGGGAACTGTCACGGAATTTTCGGAAATTTGCATTTATGAGTATTAAGGAAAATTATAAAGCTATAAAGGATCAAATTTCGTCAGATGTACAACTGGTTGCGGTTTCAAAAACGCATCCGGTTTCTGCTATTCAGGAAGTTTATGATCTCGGACAAAGAGTTTTTGGAGAAAATAAGGTTCAGGAACTGATGGAGAAATCCCCACTCCTGCCGGACGATATTCAGTGGCATCTGATTGGACATTTACAAACTAATAAGGTAAAATATATTGCTCCGTTTATAGATACCATACAAAGTGTAGATTCTGAAAAACTATTATCAGAGATCAATAAAGAGGCTGGTAAAAACGACAGAACGATCAAGGTTTTGCTTCAGGTAAAAATTGCGGCAGAAGATACTAAGTTCGGACTTGAAATTACAGAGGCAAAATACATATTCCAACAATATATTGATGGAAATTTTCCACATGTTGACATTACAGGCTTAATGGGAATGGCAACTTTCACAGATGATGAAGAACAGGTTAGAAAAGAATTTTTAACTTTAAAAGGTCTTTTCGATGAATTAAATCAACGAAAAACATTAAAAACCTTATCAATGGGAATGAGTGATGATTTTCCTGTAGCTATTGAGTGTGGAGCTAACTCAGTGAGGGTCGGATCTGCAATTTTCGGGAGAAGAGACTACTCTAAATAGATTTTTAGGTACGGTTTTTGCTAATAATTGAAACAAAAAATTTAAATTTGCGACTATGCAAAAAATCCTTATAGTAGAAGACGAAAAAGCAATCTCGGGAGTACTTCACAGTATTCTGTCTGATGAACTTACAGATTATGAATTTGTTATCGCCGAAGACGGCCTTGAAGGTTACAAACAGGTAGAAAAAGAAGATTTCGCCCTAGTGATTTCTGACATTAAGATGCCTAAACTTTCAGGAACTGAACTTTTAAAACAAAGTCTTGTCTTAAAGCCTGAAACAACTTTTATCATGATCTCTGGTCACGCTGACATTGATTCTGCTGTTTCCTGCTTGAAAGAGGGTGCATACGACTTTATCTCCAAGCCAATTGACATTAACAGACTTATCACCAGTGTAAAAAATGCTCTGGCTAAAGAGACGTTGAAGAAAGAGAACAAGAATCTTCAGACTGAGAACAAAACGTTAAAGAAGAAAGTAAGCAAGAAATACCAGATGATCGGTGAGTCTGCAGGTCTGAAAAAGATCCAGGATATGATCGAAAAGGTAGCTGTTTCTGATGCAAGAGTTTTGATTACAGGACCCAATGGTGCCGGAAAAGAATTGGTAGCTCACGCTATTCACAACCAAAGTGATCGTGCAAGAGGTCCGATGGTAGAGGTAAACTGTGCCGCTATTCCATCTGAGCTTATTGAATCTGAACTTTTCGGACACGTAAAAGGATCTTTTACAGGGGCTATCAAAGATAAGCAAGGAAAATTCGAACAGGCTAACGGAGGAACTATTTTCCTTGACGAGATTGGTGATATGAGTCTTATCGCTCAGGCTAAAGTATTAAGAGCGCTTCAGGAAAGCAAAGTTTCTCCTGTAGGAAGTGATAAAGAAATAAAAGTTGATGTGAGAGTAATCGCAGCAACTAACAAAAACATGCAGAAAGAAATTGAGGAAGGAAAATTCAGAGAAGACCTTTATCACAGACTTTCTGTAATTGAAATCTATGTTCCGCCATTGGATGAAAGAAAAGAGGATATTAAATTATTGGTTGAACATTTCTCCGGTATGATTGCTGATGAGCACGGTACTGCTATGAAAAAGTTTGATGATAAGGCTATTGATGCTTTAAAAGCGCTTTCATGGACTGGAAATATCAGAGAATTAAGGAATGTTGTTGAGAGATTAATTATTCTTGGTGGAAATACTGTTTCTGCAGATGACGTTGCAAGTTTTGTAAGGAAATAATAACCCTATTATTTACAATATATAAGATTTGCAGTATAGTTACTGCAAATCTTTTTTTTTGACTATTTGAATTATAAACTATATGAATCTTAAAATATTATGAATTTTTTAAACAAAAACTATACAAAAGAATGCCTGACTTTGGCTCTGCCTGTGATGCTCACCCAGGTAGGGCAAGTTTCAGTGAATTTATTTGACAATATTATTGTCGGAAAACTTTTAGGTGCTGACGCATTAGCATCTGTCTCATTAGGGAATGCCGTATTTTTCTCCATATTCGTACTTGCACTTGGGTTTTCATTTGCAATACCTCCATTGGTTTCAGAGGCACATTCAAAACAGGATCACCATACTATTAATTCAGTATTCAGTCATGGTTTTATGATTAACATGCTTGTAGGGATTATCCTCATGATGGTATTACTTTTAGGGATGCCACTACTCTATCATACCGGACAACCGGCAAAAATTATTCCTGATACGGTAGACTTTTTAGGTATTATGGTGGTCAGCATGATTCCAATTATGGCTTTTCAAACTCTTCGTGAGGTGTCGGAAGGATTATCTTATACTATCGGGGTTACCAAAGCTACTATTATTGCGAATGTTATCAATATTGTTTTAAACTATGTTTTCATAAAGGGACTTTGGGGAATTCCGCCAATGGGGGTTAAAGGATCTGCATTAGCTACTTTGATTTCCAGAATATTTATGGTAGTTTTCCTTTATTTCGTATTGCTTAAGGAAGAAAGAACAAGACGTTATATCAAGGATTTCTCATTGAAAATGCAAAACTTCTCAAAAGCAATGTTTGATAAAATGGTTAAGTTAGGATTACCTACAGCTTTACAAATGTTCTTTGAAGTAACTGCTTTTGCCGGAGCTGCATTTATTTGTGGATTGATTTCTGCTCATGATATTGCCTCTCACCAGATCGCTCTTAGTATGGCTTCATTTACCTTCAACCTTTGCGTTGGATTCAGTGTAGCATCCACCGTAATGATTGGAAGAAAACTGGGTGAACAAAACTTTGTGGAGTTGAGAAAAGTCGGGATCAATAATTTAAAGATTGCCTTTATCTTTATGTGTATCTGCGGATTGATTTTCATTCTGGGAAGAAACATTTTACCAACTTTCTTTACGAAAAAAGAAGAGGTAGAAGTTATTACCTTAGCTTCAAAACTAATGATCATTGCAGCTCTATTCCAGCTTTCTGACGGAATTCAGGTAACTGCTTTAGGAATGCTGAGAGGGTTACAGGATGTGAAAATACCATCTATTTACACCTTCATTGCGTATTGGGTTATTACTATTCCTTTAGGATATTTCTTCTGTGTAACACTGGAAATGGGAGCTTTCGGAATGTGGATCGCTCTTGGCTTAGGACTTACAGTATCTGCTGTTTTCCTTGTCAAACGATTCTTAAATATGTCTGCGAAACGAATTAAGCAGAATGCATAATATACTAAAGGCTGTTTCAACTGAAGCAGCCTTTTTATTTTCTCTTAGATTGAGCTGATTTCAATACAAAAAGTAAACTGAAGAAAATATTTTTAAAAATAATTTCATTGTCTTCTAAATATATTTGGGCAAAAGCCAATGGTAGACAAATCTTTTATGATGAATATCCCTATTAAATTTTATACACTTAGACTTTATAAGAATCGTACTTACATACATTGACATTCACTATAAATATCTGCGTAATCCGCTAAATCTGCGAGAGACTTTAATAAACAATAAGAAAAAGGCTATCCCCAATGAGATAACCTTTTCTATTTTATTTTATTTGATTCTTTTACCTAAAATCTTCAGACTTCTTTCAATACCATCCAAAACAGCTACATCCGGCAATGTCCCCCAATCTTCAAAACCAAAATGTCTGAATAGCTTCAAGCTTGGCTCATTATGAAGGAAAATAAGGGCTACCAGATTGATTACTCCAAATTTTCCGGCATTGTCAATACAATATTGAAGAATTGTTTTTCCATATCCTTTTCCTCTACAGCTTTCATCAAGATAAATACTTACTTCTACAGTTCCGCTATAAGCAGGACGTTCATGGAACGAACTGAAGCTTACCCATCCCACAATATGTCCATCAGAATCTTCTACCATCCAAAGTGGTCGGGTATCAGGATTATGTTCGTGAAACCACTTCTCTTTGCTTTCTACAGAAACTTCTTCTACATCTGCCGTCACCATTCTTGAAGCGATGGTAGAGTTGTAAATGGCTACAATTTTATTTAAATCGGCTAATTCTGCGTTCCTGAATTTTAAATCTCCCATGGATATTACATTCAACATTTATGATACAAAAATAATAATTTTCAAGACACACCCCCTAGTTATTTCATATAATTAAGTCGTTTTACAAACAAACAACCAAATCAACCCCATAAAAACAATATTAAAATTTAATAAAATAATTTAATCATTCATTCGTGTTGGAATAAGCAAAGGCTCAATTGTATTTTAGGAGTGGGTATCTTTAAGGCGCAAAGATTTTATCGCTGATAAAATTTAATACTGCATAATTCTTGGTGTTTTAGCTTTTCCAACAATATTTATTTTAGATCCTTCAGAATCCTGTTTAAACTTCTTACTGCAATACCGAGGTAGGCAGCCATATCTTCTTTGGAAATCTGGATATTCTGTTTAGACTGCATTTTAAGCAACTGCGTAAGTGTATGTTCTACCGTATACAACTGTTGATAGGAAGCTCTGCTCGAAGTATTGATAATACGTTCTGCAAAGGAGTTTAACAATAAGTTATTCAGGATAAGATCTTTTTGAATCAATTCATTAAAATATGATAGACTGATCGTGTAGACCGCAACTTCTGTTAATGCTTCAATTCCACACAGGCATGGGATATTTTTAATGAGTTCTACTTCACCCAGAATTTCACCGCTCCCTAAAAATTCAACAATATACTCTTTACCATTTTCTTCGGTAAAATAGCATTTGACAATCCCCTCTTTAATTAGCAAAATGCTGGAAAGAGATGTATCCTGAACCAGTAATTTTTGACCTTTTGAAAAAGACTGTAATAAAATACTGTCTCCATGCTGCTTCTTATAAAGCTCTTCAAGATAGCTTAAAAATGATTGATTGGTCCTTAACATATGCACTCGGGACAATTGTCCTTTTCTGTTTTATTTATTATGTTGAAATTTGAACCAGAAATTTACAAAACTAAAATGAATAATCATATTACTACAATTGCCTTTGATGCAGATGATACCCTTTGGATCAACGAACCTTATTTTCAGGAAGCCGAGAAAGAGTTTTGTATGCTCCTTGAGGATTATCTTCCCCAGCATTCCGTATCTCAGGAGTTGTTTAAAACAGAAATGCAGAATCTCCATTTGTACGGTTATGGTGTAAAGGGATTTATGCTCTGTATGATTGAAACAATCGGCAGAGTTTCCAATAATACAGCCTCTTTACAATTAGTCAATAAAGCTATTGAATTAGGGCAGGAACTTCTTCAGAAACCTATCGAATTGCTGGATGGGGTTACTGAAACGTTAGAAAACTTAAAAGGAAAATACAGACTGGTTGTAGCTACAAAAGGAGACTTGCTGGACCAGGAACGTAAATTGAAAAACTCAGGGTTACAGGAATATTTCCATCATATTGAAATCATGAGCGACAAAAAGGAAAGTGATTATAAAAAGCTCTTAAAACATCTTGACTGCAAGGCAGAAAACTTCCTAATGCTTGGAAATTCCATCAAATCTGATATTCTGCCGGTATTGGAAATAGGAGGATCAGCAGCCCATATTCCTTATCATGTTACCTGGAGCCATGAACAGCATGATATTCATCTGGAGCATGATCATTTTATGGAACTGAAAAGCATTGATGAAGTATTACAATTTCTTTAATCATTAAATTTTAGTACAATTTATAAAAAGGCTGCCTCATATGGAGACAGCCTTTTTATCTTTATTTTTTTAAACATTTCTCAAGGAACTGATCCTCTTCCCATAGAACGTGGAAAATATTCTCTTTAGCCTGATATCCGTGGGATTCTTTTGGAAGCAGAACCATTCTTACCGGAGCTCCAAGGTTTTTTAAAGCCTGAAAATACCTCTCAGTCTGCAGGGTGAAAGTTCCCGGGTTGTTATCTGCATCCCCATGGATCAGAAGTAATGGAGTTTTCATTTTGTCTGCATTCATAAACGGAGACATTGTATTATAAACCTCCGGAACATCCCAGTAGTTTCTCTGCTCACTCTGAAATCCGAAAGGCGTCAAAGTTCTGTTATAAGCCCCGCTTCTGGCAATACCACAAGCAAAAAGCTTGGAATGTGTCAAAAGGTTAGCCGTCATAAATGCACCGTAAGAATGTCCTCCTACAGCCACTTTCTTTTTATCAATATATCCTAAATGATCTACTGCATTGATTGCAGCATCTGCATTAGCCACCAACTGAGTGATGAATGTATCATTAGGTTCTGTTTTTCCTTCACCAATAATAGGAAATGCGGCATGGTCTAATACAGCATATCCTTTAGTTGTCCAGTATACAAAAGACCCGTAAGACGGAGAGGTGAATTCGTTATCATTCTGAGTGCTTTGTCCTGCAGTATCTTTGTCTTTGTATTCTCTAGGGTAAGCCCAGATCAGCAAAGGTAATTTCTCTTTTTTTGCTTTTCTATCATAATTGGCAGGAAGATAAAGTGTCCCATTTAAGGTAACGCCATCATTTCTTTTATACGTAATTACTTCTTTATAAACATCTTTAATACTTTCAAAAGGATTGGCAAAATCTGTTACTGCCTTAGCTTTATTGGATTTAATATTTTTCTTATAGAAATTCGGATAAACACTTGAAGATTCCTGTGTGGTTAAAATCTCTCCTTTTGAAGGATTAAGAATATCAATAATGGTTTCTTTAGCATTCTTAAGATTTGATGTATATACTCTTTTTTTCTTTAAAGATTTAATATCCATTTCATCAATAAACGGATGCTGCCCATCTTTTGTAAACCCTTCTCCTATCAGATAAGCTTTGCCTCCTTTCATATCAATAACGCTTCTGCCAAATTGATTTTTTGACCTGTTAAATTTCCCGGGATTATTATATACATCCTGAGAATTCCTATCATCAATTATCTTTGACTCCCCATTATTGAGATCAATCAGAAATGATTTTGTATTTCTTGTATCATACCACTCTTCAGAAACTACGGCATAATGATCATTCGTCCAAGTTATATCTTTAAACCTCTGTTTTAATTTGAAGAAAGGCTTTGGAACGGACGTAAATGGTGCTTCCCATGTGAAAATTTCATCTCTGTATTCTGCGGGTTTATACTGATCTCCATCATCAAGAGCTTCAGTAAAAACCAATGTTGCCGGAGCATCACTTCTCCAGGTTATATTTCTCTTTCCTGTTCTCACCGAAGAAAAACCTTTAGGCATAATTTCCGTTAAAGGAACTTCATTAACAACTTTTACCACATTTCCATTGGCATCATAAACAGTAGTTACCTGCGGGAATCGGTTCAATGGAACGATATACGAAAAAGGTTTTTTGATGACAGATGCCATCAGATAATTTCCATCAGGAGAAAAGCTCAAACCGGAATACATATCCTGATTCATAACTTTTTTCAATCCGCCGTTCAGGTCTACATTATAAACTTCTGAAGTAATTAAAGTTTCAAAGTTCTTTTCATCCTGCGGATTTTTCAAAAGATCCTGATAAGTTCTGTTCTGCGAAACTTTCCCGTCTGATGTTGAAACAATAGGTCCTGTTGGAAGATCTTTACTAGAATCTATTAATGCGGGTCTGTTTTTAGGAAGTATCCTGATCAGCAAACTTTTAGAATCGTTATACCAAATATACGGAGTTCCAAGATTGGCATTAAGGACATCTTCTGTAACCTTTTTGGCAGCAGCAGTCTCCATGTCTATAATCCATAGCTCTACTCCTTTATCAGTGGTATTTGTAAAGGCAAGCTTCTTTTCGTCCGGAGAAAATAAAAGCTGTGCTATTTTTGCATTTGATGGTAAATTTTTAACCTGAATATCTTTTTTATCACTAATCTTTTTAATTTTAAGATTATTGAAATAGACCGTAGTACTTTCTATATTGGTCACCGGATTAATTCTTAATCCACCAAGTTTCATATCCTGCTGATTAAGATCCTCTAATGTCTTATAGGTGGGCTTGTAAGTGAAAACTACCCAGTCTTTTTTGCTATTCATCAAAACAGATGGTGGTTTTTCATAATCTGCCAGTTTCAGAATTTCGGCAGAAGGTTTTTGATAAGTAATATTCTCCTGAGCATCATAAAAATTGAGAAATGCCAAAAGGCAAATTGTCAGTTTTATCTTCATATAAATTCATTTTCTACGAAAGTAGTGAAATTTAAAAGATTTATAAAATTTAAATAATAAGACACTTTTAAGTGTCATAATAACTTTTTTTATTACTTTTATCTTACAAATTAAAAAATAATATGAAAAATTTAAGAAAATTATCAAAAAAGAACATGAAAACGATTAACGGTGGAAGTGCTCCTTTATGTGAATCAGGATACATGGCTTGCAGAGTAGGTAAAGACGGAAACGGTTCTCCAATTTGGGAATGCTTACCTCATTGTAATTATTAATAACAAAAAAACGGCACTTTAAGAGTGCCGTTTTATTTTGTATCTGTTTATATTTTACCAGTCTGAAGCTCTTTTTCGCCTTTCAATCATATGATCTACTGAGACCTTCCCGGCTCCCATAATCATCAGCAGAAGATATACGGAAAGATAGATAAGACTCATTTCTCTTTTTTCAAAAGGGTCTGCACCATGAACTACAAATCCGGCAATAACCATTGTAAAAATCAGAAATCCTAAGGAAATCCTGGTAAAAAGTCCTAATATCAGTAAGATTGAACAAACAAATTCAGCAACTACCGTAAGAATAAGGGTAATCTGTGGACCCATTCCTAAAAAATCGAAAAACTCAATTTTTCCACCAGCCAATAACATCTGGAGCTTTGGATAACCATGAGAAAGCATTGCAAAACCTACAAATACTCTCACTGCTAATAAAATAATATCTTTAGGTATTGAGCTTGAATTTGAATTATTATAGTTCATTTACTAAAAAATTTAGACTAAGGTAATAAAAATCTTTTAATACAACGGGATTCCAGGCTTTTTAGTTTATCTATACCCGAAATTTTTAAGGTCTCTGTCATTCTTTCTCCAGTCTTTTTTCACCTTTACAAATAAATTAAGGTGAATCTTCTTTGAAAAGAATTTTTCAAGGTCTAATCTTGCATCTGTCCCTACTTTCTTGATCGCCTCTCCTTTATGACCGATAATAATTCCTTTCTGAGTATCTCTTTCTACATAAATAATAGAATCTATGAAAATAATTCCTTCTTTTTCTTTAAACTGCTCAGTAACCACTTCTACAGAATATGGAATTTCCTTATCATAATTCAAAAGGATTTTCTCACGGATCGCTTCGTTTACAAAGAATCTTTCCGGCTTATCTGTAAATTGGTCCTTATCATAATAAGGTGGATTTTCAGGTAATAAAGATTTTATTTTAGGTAAAATGATTTCTGTATTGAAGGCATTCAGTGCAGAAATAGGAAGAATTTCAGCTTTTGGAATCTTATTGTGCCAATCTTCTACTAATTTTTCAAGCCCTGCCTGATCAGTCTGATCTACTTTGTTTAGTAACAACAATACAGGAACAGGGATTTTATTTAATTTATCAATTAGGAATTCTGACGGCTCAGCTTTATCCGTTACATCTACAATAAAAAGGAAAACATCGGCATCCTGTAAGGAATCCTTTACAAAATCCATCATTTTTTCCTGCAATCCGTACTTTGGATCCAATACTCCCGGAGTATCAGAAAATACGATCTGAAGGTCTTCTTCATTATAAATACCAAAAATTCTGTGACGGGTTGTCTGAGCTTTCTGCGTTACAATCGCCAGCTTCTCCCCCATCAATTGGTTTAGAAGTGTTGATTTTCCGGCATTGGGCTTTCCAACTATATTTACAAATCCTGCTTTGTGCATAAAAATAATATTACGAACTGCAAAGTTAGTAAAACAAAATTGGTCTTTACAGTTAATCTGGATAATTAAAAGAAAAAAGAGAGTTATTTTTCTTTACAGAACATTTCTGAGGAAGTTTTATATGGGTTAAGTTATTAAATTCTAAACTTATATATTTTAACCTTAAAGTCACAAAGTTTTTAATAGCTCAGTTAATTTTATAATCTCTGTTTCCTTTCTAAAAAAACTATAAAATATTTTGTATTGCATTACTTAAAACTGATATTTTTGAATCTTAGAATTCATCTTTTATGAATATAGACCAGATTCTTGACCATATTTACATCCTTCCGGAAACTTCTAAAAACAGCTTAAAGGCATATATTACGGAAGTTTCTCATCCTAAGGGCTATTGTCTTATGGAAGCAGAGAAAGTTGTTCCTTATGTTTATTTTATCCGTAAAGGAATTGCACGCGCTTATTCTTCCACTACAGACAATGATATTACATTTTGGTTTGGAAGCGAAGGGCAATGTGTGCTTTCTATGAAAAGTTATGTGGAAGATAAACCGGGTTATGAGAGCATAGAACTACTTGAAGACTGCGAATTATACAGATTGGAAACCGCTAATCTCAAAAAATTATTTAACGAAGACATACACATTGCGAATTGGGGAAGGAAACTTGCTGAAGCGGAAATGATAAAATCCGAGGAGCTTATTATTTCGAGACAGTTTAAAACCTCTCTGGAACGGTACAAAGATATTATACAGTATCAACCGGATTTGCTTAAAAGAGTTCAACTGGGACATATTGCTTCTTACCTGGGAATTACGCAGGTTAGTCTGAGCAGGATCCGGGCGGAAATTAAGTGAGTTTTTTGAGGAAAGCTGGAAGTTGGAGGATGGAAGATGGAAGTTTATGACAGTATGTAGAATTACTTCCGCTTTATTAATCAATAATATTTCAATATAATTTTTACATCATTATCATTCAAAATAATTAGATAACCGTTACTGTAGTATAATACATAATACTTTTAATTCAAAGACGTTTTAAGTTTTGGCTAAAGCCAATGAATATATTTATAGTGAGAGCGGACTAAAGTCCGCTCCTATTGATATTATGGTGTAAATGATTTCAATTTTGATAAACTGTCATAACTTCCCTCTCCCAGCCTTCAGCTTCCAAACCTTAAACATCATTTTTTAACAATTGTAAAATTTTTTTTCTTTCAAAATGCTGAAATTTGCAGTAGAAAAATTTAAAAATGAATTGGATCATATTAGTTATCGCAGGATTATTTGAGGTTGCCTTCGCATCATGTTTAGGAAAGGCAAAAGAAACATCAGGAACTGAAATGTATTTATGGTATGCAGGTTTCTTGATAACCATGACTATCAGCATGGTTCTGCTTATAAAAGCTACACAAACATTACCCATCGGTACTGCTTATGCTGTATGGACAGGAATCGGAGCTGTAGGAACTGCTTTAATGGGAATTATCTTTTTTAAAGATCCTGTAAGTTTCTGGAGAGTTTTCTTTATTGTGACTCTTATTGGATCTGTTGTAGGATTAAAAGCAGTATCTTCATCACACTAACAAGCATAAACTTCTATTTATATTTAAAAATAAAACCGTCTTCGTAATGAAGACGGTTTTGTTTTATATGTTTCAGCTTTATTGCTACACTATTTTTTGAATACTAAAGGTAAGATTTCGTTACTTCTTAATCCGTACTTTTTAATATCTTCTTCTGAAAATTTCTGTGAATAGAAATTCACGTCTGTTTCAAAACCTGCTTTTTTCAAACGATCAAAATAATCCATTCCGTACCAACGAACGTGGTCATATTGTCCGAAATGTTTCTGACGCTCTTTTGGGTCTGTAATGGTAAAGTCTTCGTAGGTTTTTTCCAATGAATTTTTCATAGGAACCTGAAGAATTCCCCATCCGCCTGGTTTCATTACTCTAAACAGCTCACTCATTGCTTTTGCATCATCTTCAATATGTTCCAGAACATGGTTACAGAAGACAATATCAAAGCTTTCATCTTCAAAAGGTAAGTTAAGAATATCAGCTTTAACGTCTACGATGGGAGAATAAAGATCTGCCGAAATATAATTCAGATTGCTCATTCTTTTGAATTTCCTCAAAAATTCCTGTTCGGGAGCGATGTGCAGAACTTTATAATTCTTAATAAAAAAATCTGTTTCATTTTGAAGATACAGCCACATTTGGCGGTGTCTTTCCAGACTTAAAGTTCCAGGAGAAAGAGCATTTTCTCTTTGTTTTCCGTACCCATAAGGCAAGAATTTTCTGTATGATCTTCCATCAATCGGGTCCAGGAACTGATCTCCTTTAAAGAACTGATAAATAAGCGGTCTTGCCCAAATACTCATTTTAATAAGCATAGGGCGTGGAATTTTATTCAGTAAAAGTTTTGTTAACTTCTTCATTAAAAGTCCAGTTGGAATGCTTTTTCTTCATCACTTACGATTCCAAGAGCTTCATAAACATAGTCAAATGTTGAAAGCAATACCGGCTTACCGTTGATTACCGCTACATCGTGCTCAAAGTGAGCAGACGGAAGGTTATCCAAAGTAGTTACCGTCCATCCATCGTTATGGAATTTTACTTTTTCAGTACCAAGGTTGATCATCGGTTCAATAGCAATTGCCAAACCGTCTTTGATCACTTTTCCGCTTCCTTGTCTTCCATAATTAGGTACTTGTGGATCTTCGTGCATCTGTCTTCCCAAACCGTGTCCTACAAGTTCTCTTACAACTCCGTATCCTTCTTTTTCACAATGCGCCTGAATCGCATGAGAAATATCCCCGATTCTTTTTCCTCTGACACATTGTTCGATACCTTTATAAAGAGATTCTTTAGCTACTTTTAATAATTTTTTCACTTCAGGTTTCACTTCTCCGATCTCGAAAGTATATGCATGGTCACCTACGAATCCGTTAAGAATAACTCCACAGTCAACAGAAAGAACATCTCCTTCTTTCACCACTTCATTATTCGGAAAACCATGAACTACCTGCTCATTCGGAGAAATACATAAAGAATTTGGAAAACCTCCGTATCCTAAGAACGCAGGTTGTGCACCATGATCTTTAATAAAGTCGTGAGCTAATTTATCCAAATATAAAGTAGTAATTCCCGGTTTTATTTCTTTTGCCAACATTCCCAATGTTTTAGAAACCAATCGGGCACTCTCCTTCATCAGACGCAGTTCGTCTATTGTTTTTAATTGAATCATTGTATTAATTTACCAATGTATTAATAGATCAGTGTAACAATATAGATTGATAAATTGGTACACTGTTAAATTGTTATATTTTTATTCTACCAGAAAAGTCCTTTTTTCTTTTCTTTTTTCATTTTTGAATAAGGCAGAACTTCTTTTCCTTCTACACGGAATTCTATTCTTTCCTGAATGATATTATAGATTTCGCCCCATCCAGGGAATCCACCGATGTTTCTGTCATCGATAAACCAGTCTGCATCCAGCTTTCTTGATTGAGTCTGAGGATCAAAAACTTCTCCTTCAAAGCTTGAGTTTACTGCATAAAATTCAACCCCATTTTTTTTACAGAATTCTACTGCTTCGTCTAACGTTTTTCCGTGTCTGTATGTCCAAAGAATAAGCCTGTATCCTTCTGCCTGAAGTCTCTTCAAGGTCTCGAAAGCGAAGATCTTTGGCTTCCCGATTCCCGGGTAAGCATCATCCACAACGGTTCCGTCAAAGTCAACAGCAATCTTTTTATTATTTAACATTTTGTTCTTTTTTTAGCTTTGCAAAGATAAGAAATAAAAAAGAGTGCCAAAAAGAAAGGCACTCAATACTTTTATAATTTAAAATAATAATATGGGCTACTAGCTCTTAACCCAGTTAAACTGGAACTGAAGATCCGGAGTAGAAACTCTGTCTGTGATCTTCTGTAGTCTTGCAGGAAGCTTCATCAGGTATTCCTGAGCTTTTTCTGCTTTTTCTGTAAGACCTTTTACGTGCTCAATCTTCCATTCGTCTAGCAGATCTTTCATAATATTGATATAATCCTGACCTGTATACACCATACATCTTTGCGCAGCATCTGAGAAATGCCCCCAAAGCTCTCCTGCCTTCTGTCCTGATTGTCTCATCAGGTGAGCTGGCATTACGATCTTTTTACGCATCATATCTTCGAATGCAAGAATCATTTCTGACGGGTCTATTTCAAGGATTTTAGCTACGAAATGTTTGTAAGCTTTTGCATGTCTTGCCTCATCAGCTGCAATTACGCCACACATTTTAGCTAGCTTTCCGTTTCCTGACTGTTTTGCCAATGTTCCTACTCTTCTGTGAGAGATATTGGTAGCCGTTTCCTGGAAACTTGTATAAATAAAGTTTCTGTAAGGGTCCATGCTGGTTCCAAGATCGAAACCATCATTGATCAGATATTGAGTAGTGATTTCCACTTCTCTCATGTTTACTCTACCACACAGATAAAGATATTTGTTTAATAAATCTCCGTGTCTGTTTTCTTCTGCTGTCCAGGCTCTCACCCAATTTGCCCAACCTAATTTTTCCTCCTGGTTGATACCGTCAACTCCCATTAACCAAGACTCATATGAAGGAAGTGCTTCTTCCGTGATACAGTCGCCGATCAATGTTACAAACAGATCATAAGGCATTTCACGGGCAAAAGTCTGAATTTCTTCTAAATCATGTTTAAATTCTTCGCTTGAAGGATCTGGTAGATAATCTGAAGGCTGCCAAATTTTTTCAATTGGCGTTAAAAATTTATCAAGAAAAGAACCTACTTCCTTTTCCAATATTCCCATTACTTCTTTCCTAACAAGCTTTTGATACATTTTTATATTCAGTTTTTAATTAGCAAAGATATGATTTATTTATTATTTAACGCATAATAAAGTATGCAACTCATACCTTATCTGACATAAATCATAAAAAAATGCCGATATATAGTTATAACGGCATTTTTTTAACAATATTATTGAATTTTATTTAATTAAAATATCTCCTGTCATTGCATTTGGTATTTCAACGCCCATTACCTTTAAAATGGTAGGTGCTACATCGCCCAGTTTTCCAGGCTTTAAGCTCCATGTATGGTCTTTATCCATTACAATAAAAGGAACTAAATTTGTTGAATGCTGGGTATTTGGTGTTCCGTCAGGATTTAACATGACATCTGAATTTCCGTGGTCAGCAAGAATAAATACTGCATATCCGTTTTCATAGGCTGCTGTAGCAACTTTTTCGATACAAGCATCTACTGTTTCTGCGGCTTTTACTGCAGCTTCAAATACGCCTGTATGTCCTACCATATCTGTATTGGCAAAGTTTAAGCATACAAAATCAGCCGTTCCGTTCTCTAATTCCGGTACAATGGCATTGGTGATATCATAAGCGGACATTTCGGGTTTTAAATCATAAGTAGGAACGTCCTTCGGACTTGGGCATAATAATCTTTTCTCACCATTAAACTCTTCTTCTCTCCCTCCAGAGAAAAAGAAAGTAACGTGTGGATATTTTTCTGTTTCAGCGATTCTGATCTGAGTTTTGCCGTTCTTTTCAAGAACTTCACCCATTGTTTCCGTTAAAACATTTTCGTCAAAAACTACCTGAACATTCTGGAATGTTTTATCGTAATTGGTTAATGTAATATAATAAAGGTTCAGTTTTTTCATAGAATATTCCGGGAAATCCTTTTGGGAAAGAACTTCCGTAATTTCTCTACCTCTGTCTGTACGGAAATTGAAACAGATTACTACATCATTATCAATAATTTTTGCTACCGGCACAACGTTTCCTGTAGCGGTGGTATTAACTAAAATGATTGGTTTAAGGAATTCATCCGTTACATTATTATTATATGAATCTTTAATAGCAGCTAAAGCGTCTGTAGTTTCAAGACCTACTCCTTCTACAAGGGCATCATAGGCTAGTTTCACACGCTCCCATCTTTTATCTCTGTCCATTGCGTAGTATCTGCCTACAACAGTAGCCAGTTTTCCGGTAGTAGCTTCCATGTGATTCTGAAGCTCTTCAATGAAACCTAATCCTGAGTGTGGATCACAGTCTCTTCCGTCTGTAAATGCATGTACGAAAACATTTTCATTTAAACCGAATTCTTTGGCTGCAGTCAGTAATCCTTTCAGGTGATTGATATGTGAATGTACTCCTCCATTGGAAACCAATCCGATGAAATGTACTTTTTTATTTTCTCTTTTAGCGTATTCAAAAGCGTCCTGAATTACTTTTTCCTGTCCCAGGGTTCCGTTTTCAACTGCCATATTCAGTTTTACCAGGTTTTGGTAAACTACTCTTCCGGCTCCAAGGTTCATGTGTCCTACTTCAGAATTTCCCATCTGTCCTGCAGGAAGACCTACAGCTAAACCGCTTGCTTCAAGGGTCGTATGAGGAAATTTTTGATAACAGCTATCTATAAATGGTGTATTGGCTTTGTCTATGGCAGAAACGTCAGGGTTTGTTCCTAGTCCCCATCCGTCAAGGATTGCTAATATTGCTTTTTTTGACATTTTGTAAAACTTTAGTATACAAATTTATCGAATTTCCGATGAATAGACGAATTTGAAGTTCTGAATTTTATTATTCAGACCAAAAAGAAAAAATCTGCGTTACCTGCATAATCTGAGAGTTATAGTATTCCCGCAGATCTTGCTGATTTCGCAGATTTATAATTTGTTCTACATTATTTAAAAGGTTATTCTATCCTTTAAAAAAGTCATCAAATTTTATATTATTCTTATTTGTATATTCTTTTATGTAAGCATCTAAGAACCCACTTTCTTTTAAGAATAATAAAGGATCGGTGATATTCAAAATATCGTGGATAGCTTTATGCTTATCTGACTGTTTGTTGAAATAGGCTTCTGTAATTTTATATCCCATCCAATATCCTAAATCATTGGGACGGTCATCTTTTTTGCTGGTTCCGTAAAGCCAGTCTACAGAATCAGCTGTTTTTAATGCCGTTACAAATTCTCTGTATAATTTATCAGAATGAGCTGCACCATATTGGTAGTACGGAGTGCTTGTATTCGTGGTATCTCCTGAGATCAATTCACTGATAAAATCGGCACTTCCTTCTTTCAGAACATACTTTATCAGAATATCTTTTCCTACATTTTCTTGCTGGAAATGAATCAGCTCGTGTGCAATAAGAGGTACAATGCCATCAAGATTGGTCAACTTCTCTGTTCCGATAATGATTCCGTCTTTAGAAATGGTTCCGCCTGAATTAAATCTTCCGTATACAAAATATACAGGTGGAAATTTTGCTTCAGGATACCAGTATTTTAAAGCTGTATAACTTGCTCTTGTTCTTTTTTCCTTTTGATTGATCCCAGCTAGTACGTTACGGCTTTTAAGATAATCTTCTTTTCTCCTTTTTACTACTGAGTATAATGAATCTGCATTGATTATTCTGTTTTTCATAAACCCCTGAACTCCTGCAGTTCCTTCTTTTACATAATCTGAAAAAGGGTTTTGCTTTGAAGTTTCCATTTTATCGAATGCTTTCCAGAAGCTGTCTGTATCTTTTGTTTCAAAGACTGCATGAAGCGGATCTCCTGAAAAACCTGTTTGAGCATTTGTAATTCCGAAAGCCAGAAATAAGGCTGGTAGAATAATTTTGGTTTTCATATCAGTTTTAAAAATTAGCAAGCTAAAATATGAAAAACAGGAATATAATATAGGTTTTAAAAAATTATTTTTAGCGGGAAAAAGAAACATACTGTTTTACAATAAGTAAATGGAAAGGTTTTATAATTTTGAAAGCATTTCTTCTGTAATTCCATAATTCTTTTTTAATTTTGCTTTATGGACTTACGTGATCAATTGAAGAATCTTTTTCCTGAACATGAAGAGCAGGATTTTGAAATGCCTCAAGAACAATTCAAGCAGAAAGAGCCTTTGGTATGCAAATTTGAGAAGAAAGGAAGAAACGGTAAACCTGTTACTATTGTTGAGGGCTGGGAAGGGAGCGATGAAGATCTGAAAAAGATCTCAAAGAAAATAAAAACCACCTTAGGAATAGGCGGTTCTGAGAAGGATGGAACGATTATCATTCAGGGGGATAACCGTGATAAAATAATGACTATCCTTAAAGATATGGGCTATAAAACCAAACGTGTTGGCGGATAGGATTAGAAATAAACCTGGGTTTCCGGCAGTAAGGTTTTTAATTTTTCAATTTTAGATTTTTCTATAGGATTTCCTGTAAGAATCAGGGTTTTGAGATTTTTCAGCTGACTGATTTCTACAGGAATATCTTTCAGATTATTGTTAGCAAGGTTCATGCTGACGATATTTTTCAATCCTTTTATCCCGGATGAAATTTCTGTGATATTGTTATCGCTTACATTCAGAAATTCGAGCTGCTGAGCTTTAAAAAGGTTTTCAGGGAGCTTTATAATGGCGTTCTGCTGTAATTCAAGATATTTTATATTTTTTGGAAATGACAGGTTTCCCATGTCATTGATCTGGTTATTGGAAAGGTTTAAAAATTTCAGGTTTTTGATCCTATCTAATCGGTCTGCAATGAAACTGATCTGGTTTCCCTGTAAATTAATCTCTTCCAATGCAGGAATTTCCATTAATGCTTCGGGAAAAGTATTCAGGTTATTGGCATCAAAAAGGGCGACCTTAAGGCTTTGAAGTTTTGCAAAATTTGGATTAATGCTTGTCAAACTATTCAAATTCATGGAGAAAGAGGTGAGCTTTGTAAGCTTGCTTATTTCATCAGGGATGTATTTGATGCTATTTTCGTTTACATTTAAATATTCAAGTTCTTTTAGTTCAAATAACTCCTGATCCATTTTTTCAAGTTTATTTGCCATAATATTTAAAAAGAACAAAGAATCCAGCTTTACAATCTCAGGAGGAAGGTTAAATAGTCTTTTCTCTCTGAAACTCATACTGTAAACGGCTTTTTTACTGTTCAACGCCTCATCAATATTCGTAAATGTAGGATATTTAACAGGATCAATCTGAGCATTAACCTCAGCCAGTGACACTATGGAAATAAGAAGGAAAAGTTTTTTCATGTGAAAATGTTTAATGTTTTAAAGATCATATGCAATTGCACCCTCTAAATCAATGTTTAGGTTTACCAATGATGGAAATTTCATAAATAAAAAATGTCTGCCGGCAACAAAAGCTACCGACAGACAGGAATTATAAATAATTTATTTTTTTAAAAGTTTTACCGTCTTCTGGAAACCTCCTTCTGCTTCAATATTCAACAGTAAGATACGAGATACTTCCAATTGCTGTGTAAAATCAAGATCCAGGGCTTTGTTTGTACCATTGAACTTTTTAGTATACACAATTTTCCCATCCATGCTGTAAGCAGTTACTGAAATATCTTTCAGTCCTTTTACTGAATTGATCTTCACAATTCCTGAAGTTGGATTTGGAGCTACAGTGACTGTATTTTCGGCTGCTTTGTTTTCAATAGTTCCAAGAGAACTTTCTGTTCCAAGGTTTGCTTTAAGAGCAATAACTACAGTTGCCGATTTTCCTCTGTAATCAATTGTATTTCCTGTTGCATCAACATCTGTAGATATTGTAGCATCCGGATGCTGAATAGAGAAGAATCCAAATTTATGATCCGGAGTAAACGTTAAACCTGTAGGCTCAGATCCTGCCGGCATAGAAGCAAACAATCTTACTTTAGGGTTTGCCTGCGTGTGATCCGGAGCAATTACCCAGATATAGTTTTTACCACCATCCTGAAGTACCCAAAGGTTTCCAAGTTCATCAAATGTAAGGTTATCATTTCCATCTCCCCAAGCTTCCGTTTTCGGTCCCTGCGGAGTATTGAATGAATATACCGTAGAACCTCCACCCACAAATGTTTCTACCTGTGAAGCTGTTGTTCCGTCATCTTTTAATCGGTAAACTCTGTCTAATCCTTTTGCCGTAAAGTAAATTTTCCCATCTAATGGACTGATATCCACATCTTCTACTCCATTGAATCTAGTTCCTCCTACAGATTGTGCAAGGTTTGCTGTGTTATTCTGATCTGCTTTGGTTTTATTCGGAACCGGAACCCATGTTGCCGTAGTCCCTGCCGGATCACCTGCCACTGTTAATCCCTGATCCAGTTTTAGCACATAAAGGTTTCCTGATGAAAGGTTGTTCGGGGTATCCATTACATATTTGTATACCATATGAGTACCTCCGTCTTCTCCGTAATATGCTACAGTTCCCGTATTATTAATGACTACGTTCTCATGGTTCATGATTCCCATTTGCCAAAGTTTACCTTTAGAACCGTCAGGGTTTTTAGAAACAACCTGAGCTGTAGCAGGGTCAATTTCTACAAGCCATCCGTAATCTTTGTATCCGTCACCATTTATATCGTTAGCCGTAACAGATTCTTCTGCCGTTACTATAGTTCCCCAAGGGGTTATTCCTCCTGAACAGTTTCTTATGGTCTGTACCAAACTAGGATCTGAGAAGCTTACTGCTCTTGATTTTGTCAGCTGCCAAAGTTTTGAAGACGGATTATAATTAATTTCCGCCATAGTAACTCCACCAGGATTGGTTTCATGGTTTACCGAAAGATATCCGTTTGTGCTGCTTCCCGCTTTTCCCACGTAAGCTGTAAAGTCATTCTGTCCGCCCACTAAACCGCCTCCTTCTGTATAATTATCTCCTTCTTTTAAGATAAGCTGATATTTATGCTCAGCAGGAATAATCAGTTTATTGGTTTGTGCAGTAGGGACAATTGAAGTAAAACAGCTGATGTGGGTTCCGTTACAGTTTACAACTGGTGGTGTTATATTAGAAGGTGTTTTCAGATAAGCATCAATTCTAAGATCTGAGCTTGTTACACTTCTGTTATGCAATTCAATAGAAATTCTATTTGTTCCGTTTACGAATTTTGATTTAGGAATAGAAAAAATATTATATACATTTTCTGCCGCACCGTCAATTATAGTACTTGAGAATGTATTAAAAGTAATATTACCCGCAGGCATATTATCTCTTACCACTTCTTCCCCGTTCAGATATACTACGATCCCATCATCTCTCATCACTCCAAGTTCCATAGTATCAGAAAGAGTAGCAAGATCTACATTGATATCTTTGGCAAAATAGGCTGCGTAAAGTCCGGAATTAATCGTAGTGGTTACAGGATCTCCGTATCCTAATGGTCCGTTCCCAACCGCCCAGGTTGAAATATCGTAGGTTTTTGTTTTCCAGGTATCCGGTTCTGCCTGATTGTTATCTTTATAGCTCCAAGAGGCACCTTTATCAAATAAGATTGTTTGCTGCGCCTTGATACCAGAAGTTGCAAGCAGAGCCAAAGCTCCAATTGTTAGTAGTTTTTTCTTCATTTTAATTTTGATTTATTAGACTTTGCAAATCTATTTTTTAAAGGCTTTTTGTCTGTTAATAGGATTTTAAATATAATTAGAGGAATATTAATTAATTTAAAACCGAATGTTAAGGGGATTAAGTTTTTGTTAAATAGCAGCCATTTATTAATAATTATTGAGATATAAACAGAAAGGATATTTATTATTATGAAGACTCTATTTCGTATACAAAAAACCTAACAGGTTTTAGAAACCTGTTAGGTTTAATTATGAATTTAGATATAGTTTAAAAATATTGTACAGCTTCTGTATCCTGAAATATAAATGCCGCCTACTTCGCTTTACTCACGTCCGTAAGTGCATTTAAAAAAGCAATTATCTGATTCATTTCTGTCTGGGTAAGGTTTAATTTATCCGGAGCAAGCGTCTGGTTTTTCATTTGTAATCCCAAACCTTCTCCTCCACCTTCATTGTAAAAATCTAGAACCTCTTCTAATGTATTAAAAGCTCCGTTATGGAAATAAGGTTTTGTAAGCGCAATATTTCTAACCGTCACCGTTTTAAATGAATAATCATAGATCCATGATTTTTCCTTTTTCACAGGGCTGTTTCCTCTTCCAAGGTCCTGATCAAGCTCTATAGGAAGCTGTTTGATCGGCTTTGTGGTTACGCCCAGCACTTCAGATTCATTTTCATTAAAAAAAGGAGGAACCAAACCTGAAAAATGTGGTGCAAAATGACAGGTTGCACAATTCGCTTTCCCCATAAACAGATTGAAACCTTTTTTCACATCATCGGAAACGTTTTTCTCATTTCTCATAAAACGGTCAAAATCACTATCAAAAGAATATAGCGAAGCCACATAAGAACTTAAAGCTTTAGAAAAATTTTCTTTGTTTATTTTTCCATCTTTAAAGGCAGAACGGAATGCTTTTTTATAGTCAGGACTGGTTTTAAGCTTTTGAATGATGTCTTCATAGCTTGTATTAAACTCTTCTTCATTATAAATAACATGTTCAGCCTGCTGTTCCAGATAAAAAGCTCTCAGATCATAGAAAAATCTTTTGGCAAAAACTGCATTATATAAAGAGGGAGAGTTTCTCAACACTGTTTTTCCTTCAACATTACTTTGGGATTTAGCTTTAAGATCTGTAAAAGCATTCTCAGGAAGATGACAGCTGGCACAACTCATTTTTCCGTTACCACTTAAGTTCTGATCATAGAAAATAGATTTCCCAAGGTTTCGAAGATCAGGATTATCCTCTGAAGCTTTCAATAAAGTATAGAAATAAGGGTCTAAAAAATCACTGCTGAAAAAGTCTTTGTTATTGACATTCCAACCTGAAAACTCTTTCAGATCATCAGGTCTTCCGTCCCATTTCCCCAATTCTTCATATAAGGGTTGAATATATTTTTTATAAAATTCAATTCTGTCAAAAGATTCAAAATTGGTATTCTTTGAAAGATAATCAACAGCTTCCGCTAAGGTCTGATTTGCTTTTTGGGTATTATAATTTTTAAAATAGGGATCATCATTGATGTATTTTCTCATCCCCGAAAGAGCATGGCTCGCTTCTTCTGCAATATTAAGAGACCCTGGCGTATCAAAACCTGTTACTCCAAGACTGTATATCCTGATCAGCTCTATTCGCAATGGTAATGTTTTATTATTTCCTTTACTCAACCCATTTTTTACAGCACTTAAATAAAAACCTGAATAGCTGTTATGTAAAAAATCAGTAATGGTTTTGATCTTTTCTTTTTCATTGGAAGCATCTTCTGAGAAAATCAGTTCATCCAATACCTGCAATCCTTCCGGCGGAAGAGTGTAAGCCGAAGTTCCTGCCGCTTCAATATGGAATAAAGGAGCTGCGTTAAGGTGAGTTTTGGTAAATTCCGGATAATGATAAGCGATATAAAACTCTATTTCTTTAAATGAATTTCTGGTACTGCTCAGTGATTTCTGTAATTCTTCAAGAGAAATACGGTCTTCGGAAAACTGATGAACATCTGATTTTAACCGTTCAAGCTTTGTTTTGAAGTCAGCTAAACCTTTATTAATAAATGTATTCTCACTTTCTTTTCCTTTGTAAACAGGATTAAAAGACATTACTGCAAATCCTATAAGAAGGGCAACAATAAGCAGTGGATAAGATCTCATGAATTTTTTAGCGGCAAAACTATTAATCAAATATTATCCTAACTTTAATAGCAGATTAAATAATGTTTATATTTCCCGTACAATAATTTTTCACTAATTTTAAACCCCGAAATCAGATTCATTATTCTTAGGAGAACGGTTTATTCTGAAATACCGGCAAAATAATGGCGAGAGGTTATTGGGAGGAGGATTATTTTTAATTAAATTCAACACATCAAATTAAAATAGTATTATGAAAACAAAATTATTGTTTGCTGCTACAGCAGGTTTTCTTTCTTTTACTGAATTTTTTCAACAGAAAAACAGGAATCAGGAATAATCTTTGTGTTTAATAAATAATCATTTCCAAACCATCACATCACAAATAAAAAATCGTTAAATCAACTTATGGTTTCTCTTATAGAGAGGCAATTTTTCATTAATTAAAACAAAAAAATATAAATTATGCTAAACAAACTTGCTGCTTCAGAACTTGTTCTGAATGAAGACGGAAGTGTATACCACTTAAATCTTTTACCTGAAGATATTGCTGACAAAATCATCCTTGTGGGTGACCCGGACAGAGTGGCAAAGGTTTCAAAATATTTTGATACTGTAGAGATCAAAAAAAACAAGAGAGAATTTTACACTCATACAGGGACTCTTCGTGGAGAAAGAATCACGGTAATGTCTACAGGTATCGGAACTGAGAACATCGATATCGTAATGAATGAGCTGGATGCTTTGGTAAACATCGATCTTAAAAACAAAGAGTTTAAAACGGAACACAAAGCTCTTGAACTATTCCGTATGGGAACTTGTGGCAGTGTAAATCCTGACGTACAGGTTGATAATATGCTTGTAACTCAAAATGTAGTAGGATTAGATGGTCTTATGCATTTCTATCAGGATTACAACTTCGAAAATGATTTCTCAAGAAGTTTCATGGAAAAATTCCCTTACGAAAAAATCAAGCCAATGCTTTATTTTGCAGACTGGGCTGAAGAAATGGGTGAATATTACAAGGATGCAAAATATCACGGAAATACAGCTACTTTCCCAGGATTCTATGCTCCACAGGGAAGACAGCTTCGTCTAAAGGCTGTAGATGATAAATTCCTTGAAACATTGAACGACCTTGGTGTTACCAACTTCGAAATGGAAACTTCTGCAATCTATGCTCTTTCAAAATTATTAGGTCACAAAGCGATTACTGTAAATAACGTAATTGCCAACAGAAGACGTGGAGAGTTCTCTGCAGACCACCATAATTCTGAGAAAAAACTTATTGAATGGGTACTTGACAGAATTATTAAGTAATTACAGAAATCAATATATAATAAAGGCTATTCTCTTAGGTGAGGATAGCTTTTTTTATTACGTTTGGCTAAAGCCAATGGTTTTTATTTTTCTTTTGAGCGGGCTAAAGTCAGCACCTATTGAATATTTATTCACACAGACCTTGCTGATAACGCAGATTTTATTTTTGGGTTTGGGTTTATAAAGGCTTCAATCTTTCAATTTATAAAATCTCATGAAATTTCCTCGGATCCGGATATTGAAAAACATATTCCAGTTCTTTGATAAGCTTCGAGGATAAAATTTTCTTTCCTTTCATTGCTGTTATTTCTTCTGGATCTTCAATATTTTTCTGGGCATTCATCACCTGCGATTTTACTGGATGAATGGGGGCAGTGATATTGTATAGTTTGTGACTACTTCCTTTTTCAATCATCTTTAAGATACTACCGGAAATATCTTTATAGTGAATGTGATTAACCACATGATCAGGATTGCTAATATTATAGTTCTTCAGAAGTCTGTTATCCCCCATCAACCCGCCTAATCTTAAAATATTGATATGCGGATATTTATTCTTCATCATTCTTTCTCCTGAAACTTGCTCTACAGGAACATCTTCTTCTGTAAAGTCTTTTGAAAGATCCGGATATACGCCTGTAGAACTCATTAAAAACATCTGTCCTTGAAAATCACCGATAAATGCTGACAAATTTTGAATTCTATTGTATAAAGAGCTTGCACAACATCTTTTCCCAGAAATCGGAATGGTAATAATTAAAATATCAATGTCATCCAGTACATTCCATCTTGAAATAGGATCAGACAGTTGATAATCCGGGAAACTTGCTACAGTCGCGTTCAATCCTTTTGCATTGATTTGCTCTGATTTTTCATGAGAAGTTGTAGTAGTATATATGAAAAATTTACCGGACAAAGAATCTGCAATTCTCTCTCCAAGCCATCCATAGCCTATTATCCCTATTTTTTTCATATTTCTGATTGATTTTGCATTAATAATATTTCGTCCAAAGTATTCATGAATTCTTTTCTTTGATCTCCATCGAGATGAAAACTGCTCTGAACTGCTTCTGGGATATGCTTTACCTTTTCTTTAAGCATTTTTCCTTTTTCTGTTACATTGATGAGCACTACTCTTTCATCATCTATATTTCGGGTTCTGTTGAGCAGTCCGTTTTTCTCCATCCTTTTTAGCAAAGGAGTTAATGTTCCGTTATCCAAATGAAGATGTTCACCGATTTTACTGATATTCATTTCTCCGTTTTCCCATAAAATCAGCATCACGAGATATTGAGGATATGTGAGGGAAACCTCATCCAGATAAGGCTTGTATAATCCTGTAATATACCTTGAAAC
The DNA here is from genome assembly GCF_059515185.1 of Chryseobacterium sp. CS2K3. NCBI lineage: Bacteria > Pseudomonadati > Bacteroidota > Flavobacteriia > Flavobacteriales > Weeksellaceae > Chryseobacterium > Chryseobacterium sp. CS2K3. Next base: position 134,103 of record NZ_JCAKRW010000003.1, read on the forward strand.
AGCATAGGTTTTAAAGCATAAATGTTCTGAGAAGGCTATCATAAATTATTTTAAAGTACAAAAATACTCAAATTACTTTGTGCACGATATATTTGTTTCAAATATTTTTACGATCTATTCGGCTCGTATTAATCTATAAAAAATAAAAAAAGACTTCCCAAGCAGGAAGCCTTAACACCATATCAACTATAATAAAACTTATTATCAAATTAAAACTCATTGATCATCACATAAAAATGACTTGAGTATAAACTATTGGCACTACCTGAGATATTGGTAAGATTGAGGGCAATACTCGAAGTAGATGTCAGCCTTGGATTGGAAATGGAAAACGTTGTATTTCCTGCAAAATCTCCTGCCGGAGAAACTACGACTACCGCTCTTGTAGAACCTGGTTGAAATCCTGCCGGAACAGCAACTTCAAGTGTTTTAGATTTTCCCGGCGGCAAATTATTAATAGAAACATCAGCCCATACTTCAAAAGTAATCTGATTTTTCTGTACACTTCCCTTTTCACCAAGTTTATATTGTCCGCTTACATCCAGCTTTGCAGAAGTATTCGGAGCACCAGTGCCAATACCTACATTCGCATTATTATTCCCCAAAACAATGGCATTGGCTTGTGAGGTGGCAGCTCCATATCCTATAGCTGTAGAATATTGTCCCAAAGCATTAGCTTCTGAGCCTACAGCAGTTGAATTTTCTTTATTGGTTACAGTATTATATCCTAACGCTGTTTCACTATTTGTATTTGTTTTCGCATTATATCCCAATGCGATAGATTGAAAGCCTCCTGCAGACGCATTATTTCCGATTGCAGTTGATTCATTTTTACTCGTTTGGGCATTGTATCCGATTGCAGTTGATTTAAAAGCTCCCGCAGTCGATTTATTCCCTATTGCTAAGGCATCATTTGCAGTAACTGCAGCTGCACTCCCAATAGAGATTCCCTGAAAAGCAGAACTGGAACTTCCGATAGCAATACCATTTTGTCCGGCATTGGCTCCCAATCCAAAACTTACAGAGTTATCTACTCCCAATCTTCCTGCGATGGAAGCGTTTACTTTAAAAATCAGGTCATCCATTGTCTTTGTTCCCAATGACAAGGCTGTATTTGATCCGCTATAATTTCCGCTGTTCTCTCCTGTGGTATTCCATCCTGTCGCGTTATCGGTTTTATTCGTTGTATTGGAAGCAGTAGATATTTTATTCCATTTTGATTCATACCAATAATAAAAACCGGCTTCTGTAAGTGCGGCTTTCCCGTTGTTCCATACAATAAGACCATCTGCCGGAGATGAAATTGTAGTATTATCCGTTGCCGATGTTAAAGCAATACTTGGCAGAAGCACTCCTTTATCTTTAGCATCTACATGAAGCATTGCTGAACGATCAGGACTTGGTAATCCAATCCCAATCTGAGCATTCATCATCATAGTAAATAATAAAAAAAGAAGGCGTAAATATTGTTTGTATTTTTTCTGCATCAGTGTGTTTTTTGAGGATGCAAATATACAAAATTTTCAATAATCACCTATTTTTATTAAAAATTCAATAATTTAAAACACTTCAAGGTGAGTAAACAATCCAATACTCACCGAAAGATGAAAAATACTAATTTACAATGATTTAAAAACTCTTTTCATGATAAGTGTTTGAACGAATCAAGCCATATATATTTAATAATCAACAATTATATAATCCATAAAAAAATCACCATAAAAAGAATAAAATACAATTTATTTTTTCCTTGTAAAACAGCTTTCAATGTGATCATTTATCATTCCTGTAGCCTGCATATGAGCATAAACAACTGTAGAACCTACAAATTTGAATCCTCTTTTTTTAAGGTCTTTAGAGATTATATCGGAGATTTCTGTAGTAGCCGGAATTTCTTTTAATGTATTAGGTGTGTTGTCTAATGGTTTTCCATCAATGAAATCCCAGATGTATTTTGAAAAACTGCCGAATTCTTTTTGAATTTCCATGAACTTTTGAGCATTGGTAACAGTTGCCAGAATCTTGAGCCTGTTTCTGATAATTCCTGCATTGTCCATTAACTGTGCAATTTTTTGGTCTGAATAAGCAGCAATTTTTTGATAATCAAAATGATCAAATGCTTCTCTGAAGTTTTCTCTTTTAGATAAAATAGTATACCAGCTCAAACCTGCCTGAAAGCTTTCAAGAACAAGGAACTCAAATAATGTTTCATCATCATATACAGGTTTCCCCCATTCTTCGTCATGATACTTTCTGTAAAGGTCATCCTTCTCGCACCAGCCACAACGTATTTTTTCCATAATTATCAGATTTACCAGATAAAGGTAAGCTGATTTAGAAAAAGATAACAAAAGATTATGAAAAGTTTAACAAAGCTCGCCGATTTTAGGAATGGTTATTGTTTAATCAATACTACCAAACCTAATTTATAATATTATGAACAATTCAGATTACAACAAAGCGGAAAATGCAGTAAACAATGTAGAAAACTCTTTACAGAATGCAGCGGATAACACGAAATGGAAAATCAATGAATTGGCAGACAAAGCCAAGGACTACATCAATGAAAAACGAAATAATGACCAGGAAGCAAGTCAGGAGGATTGGCTGGACAGGGTAAAAGCTAATGTATCAGATGCCTGGGAAGATATTAAGGATAAAGCTGATGAGGCATGGGAAAAAACCAAAGATGCTGCAGAGGATGTAAAGGCGGAATGGAATAAGAAAACCAATTAAAATTTCAGTCATATAAATATTTTCAAGATAAATGGAGCTTATCATAGATAAGGCTCCATTTTTATTATGTCATAACTACAATTATTCCTACATTTGTAGTTCAATAAACATTAAAAAATTATGTCATACGGTTTACTTAAAGGCAAAAAGGGAATTATATTTGGAGCTCTTAATGAACAATCTATCGCATGGAAAGTTGCTGAAAGATGTCATGAAGAAGGCGCGGAGTTTATCTTATCAAACGCTCCTATCGCTATGAGAATGGGAGAACTTAATGCTTTAGCTGAAAAAACAGGATCTGAAGTAATAGGTGCAGATGCTACTTCTATAGAAGATCTTGAGAAGCTTTTTGATGCTGCTGTTGCTAAATTTGGTAAAATAGACTTTATTCTTCATTCTATAGGAATGTCCGTAAATGTAAGAAAAGGGAAACATTATACAGAAATGAATTACGACTGGTTGGAAAAAGGCTGGGACGTTTCTGCTGTATCATTCCACAAAGTAATGCGTGTAGCTTGGGAAAAAGACTGTATGAATGAATGGGGAAGCATCCTTGCTCTTACTTATATTGCGGCTCAGAGAACATTCCCTGACTATAATGATATGTCTGACAATAAAGCTTATCTTGAAAGTATTGCTAGAACTTTCGGGAACTACTGGGGTGAAAGAAAAGTACGTGTAAACACGGTTTCTCAGTCTCCTACTCCTACTACAGCCGGTAGCGGAGTGAAAGGTTTCGGAGGATTCCTTGGATATGCTGATGATATGTCTCCACTAGGAAATGCTACAGCTTTAGACTGTGCCAACTACTGTGTAACTTTATTCTCTGATCTTACCAAGAAAGTAACAATGCAGAATCTTTTCCATGATGGAGGTTTCAGCAGTACAGGTGTTACTCAGAAAGTGATCAGTAAATATGACGCTGAATAATATTTTTCAATATATTAAATAAATTAAACCCGCAATACATTATTAAAATGTATTGCGGGTTTGTTTTATGGAATCCGATAGTATTAAAATTATTTTATTTCCCTGAATCGATACTCTTTATCAATTTCAAAAATTTCAGATACTTCGATAGGTATACTATTATCTTCCTCTATTCCATCTTTAAAATTTCTTCCGTATGAACTTGTTATTGAAATATGTTTACCGTCAAAATAATTAATCTTTTTTTCAGTAGATTCATTCCAACTTGCAATTACTAAATTTGATTTTATTACTTTATTCCGGGAATCATAAATTGTCCAAAGCAATTCTCACTATGTAAATCAAAATGATGTAAATAACAAAGTAGCCAAATGTTATTAGAAACTTTTATTTTATAGCCTGCATAATATTTACTTTTTAAATAAGATTTTTCATATATAGTTTCATTTACAGTATATAGAAAAATAAATGCTTTCATACTAATTAAGGATGTATTCCCTAAGGTTTTAAAGGAATTTTAGTTACTATACTATCTTCTAAAACTTTGTATCCCTTAGACTCTAATTCCTTAATATAATAATCACAACCTAAAATTATTGCATTATATCTGTTATGAAAAGATTTAATAATCTGCTCGTACTTATTCGAATTAGTATATTTAAAAACAGCTCGATTGTTTTTATCGAAGATTATTGAATGATTTATTGTTTGAAATGGATTTAAAATAATCAAATCTTCACGACATGATGTATCGTTTCTAGAATAATACCCATTTTTAAAATACAGATATGGATCTAATATTTTCCCATTTTCCAGAACAAAAGATTTACCATAAAAACCTAAAGGATCAATAATATAGGTATTATTAGTATTATTTTTTATAATCTCCTCTATGACCTCTGTGATTGGGAATCAATGTGGGTTAATAGAAATATAATATCAACATCTTTTTCCTTATTCAATTTAATTTGATTCGAGCAATAAATAAACAAAAGACAAAAAGGTGGTATAACAATTTTTTTCATAATTTAAATTTAATGATTGTAGGCTATGCTATAGATTTAGCTTTCTGAAATTAAGTTTAAAAATATTCTTGAATATTATCTTTAAGAAAGGGTTGCCTTTTTTGACAGCCCTCATTTTACTCCTTTATAAATTTTGAAAGTTCATCCGGTATTGGAGGTAGTTCTCTCAAATCTTTAATAAAAGTTGTTTTATCCCCTTCTACAACAAAGACATTAGTTTCTTGATAATCTGCATTATAGAACCATACTTTACCTTGATTATCAATATAAATAGTCCATTTCATATAATTACTAATTGGAATATTAATATTTCTTTGATATAATAAATTATTGTAATAGTCGAAAACCCCATAAATAATTGTATCATCCTTGAATTCTTTTACAACAATATTAAAATCTCTGAAATAATATATTCCAGGCGAGTTAATAAATGTATTTTCCTTAACAAATACGCCTAAATTCTTATTATTTTTTGAATAACTATTGCTCCTATCACAACTGATAATTAGAAATAGCATTAAAATTATTGTAATCTTTCCCATTCTTTATTTTTTATAATAATTGTTTGAATCCACTTAATAGTAATCCAGTAGTCCTTGGGCTTAGCAACAGCTCTTGCAATTTTATCAATCAAAGATTACTAGTTATCATATATGAATACTATAGAATACTCCTTATTCTTTTCATTATTAACAGGTAGATGATAACCGATTGTTAGCTTCTGGTTAGTATCAAATTTGATTTCAGTACTTTCAGATACTGTTTCAAAATTTTCATTCTGAATAGCAGTATTTTTAACTCTTAATGCTAATTTTTCAAATATCGAGCCTATTTTTATAAATTCTTTCTGCATGTCGTCTACATTATAAAGCCAAATTCTTTCATTTACTGAGAAAACATTATTTCTAATATCCGAAGTTTTGAGTATAATTGTCAATATCCCTTTTTTTATTTTGGATTCAATAAAAGGATTTTTATCAAAACTTACTACGTAATCGGAAATATCATCAGAACGTCCCCAACTTATAGTTCGATTAGTCCCGGATTCAAACTTTAGCTTTGATTTTTTTGCAATTTCGTGAGGATTTCCAGCTAATTCTAAATCCAAAAATAGTTTTCGTAATTGTTCATTCATTTTATTATTTTGACAAAATAAGAAAGTGTTCATAAAGACAAATATTAAAATTAAGGTATTTTTCATTTTATATTTTAGTTTTATTTAACAAAACTGGTACTTGGGCTTGCACCGTGATTATATAATCTCATTTCCATTAATCCTCTTATCATTCTATACTGAGCAGTCATTTGGATAAATTGTATTTTATATAACAATCCTTGTGCAATAAGCTTGGTGAAATTACTGTGTCTGAAGTTGTTCCAATAATGAATTGTCCACCATATTTACTAACTCCAGGATTTTTACTCATTGAATAAAGCATCGAAGAAAGTTGTCCCTGATTTGAACTACTATATAGAGTACCATCCATGGCTTTAACTTCGGCAAACTGAACCCCTGTAAAAGTTATACTACTTTTACGAATTGGTGTTGGTATCACTAAGTTTCCAATTTCCCATGAATAATAATTATCTCTTATCAAATCGTAAACACCATCAGGTATTGTATTTCTAGCTCTGCCTTTATAAAATCCTGGAAATTTCTTTACATTACTTTCATAGTTCAAAGTTGAGTAATCAGTCCCCAATATTGAATGAAATGCATTCTCAAACATTGTACCTGCTTTTTGCTGCAATTATCCATAGGAACAATTATCCTTTACATAGTTACGCAATATACTCTTTGTCAAAGCACCACAGCTGCCATCTGAATTACAATCTTCTATTCATGTGGATATTCCCTTGTAATGTCCGGTATTACCCACGAGCAATGAAGCTCCTTTATAATAAAGAAACCAAAAGCAGAAACCGTCCTACTTTTAGTTAATATTTATTTATTCGTCCTTACTTTTTGGAACCAACTCAATAGTATAATTCCAGTCATACTTTTCCTTATTAAACTTCTTTTCAAGACGTTTATAAATATCTTTGAATTTGATGCTTTTGTTCTTCAATAGCTTATCTTCTAAGAATATATTCAAATCATAAAAAGAAAAATTATACTTATCATAATGCAAACCAGCTTCGGCAAATGGCTGGAAATAATACAGAAGATTAAAATCCCATTATGCATTTGGGCAAAGCTTATGTAAATCCTCAATAGTGCTGGAATAAAAAACTTCATTTTATCATCTAATGAAAGCGTCTCTACAAATTTTTCAGCATCTGCATAAAATGAGTCTTGATAATAATCAAAATTTAACTCATTTAATATAGCTAACATATTTTCCTTTTTAAAGCCTTCTTTATTCATCAATTCCTTATATCTATAATAAGGGGTATCATTATCATGAAATACAGGAAAACAATTTTTAGAAAATATTTCCTCATACACTTCTTTAGGTGCAAAAATACTTTTGTCTCCCTCCATAGGTTCTATTAAATAAAGATTATCTTCAACCTTGGTTGCTGTGGCAAGATTAAATTTTGATTGTTTCTCTACTTTTCTTAATGTTTCCAAAGGATATTTATTAAAGGCTTCAACTTTATCCATTATTACATATTTCTGGCACATCATATTACTAAATTAAGAAATAATATGTTTTTCATAATTCCTGTGTAATAAAGATAACAAAAGCAGGAATTCCTGCTTTTGCTTACTCTATATTGAAAGAGATTAGTTTTCATATTAATCACCTTTAATATTTCCAAAGTCCCACCATAACTCTTTATCTTTCATTAATTTTTTTTCAATTTTATGATAAATACTTTTAAATGTTATATTCTTATTATTGAACAGCTTGCCCTCTAATAATAGATTTAAATCATAGAATGAAAAATTTCGTTTCTCATAATAAAGACCTACGTCAGAAAATGGATGAAAATAATACAGAACATTAAAATCCCATTCTGCATTAGGACAAAGTTTGTGTAAATCCTCACCTATAAAAAATAGCACTGGAATAAAAAACTTCTTTTTATCATCTAAAGAGAGTGTCTTTACAAATTTTTCTGCATCTGCATAAAATGTATCTTCTTGATAATTGAAATTTAATTCAATTAATATTTTCAACATGTTTTCTTTTGAAAAACCCTCTTTATTCATTAATTCCTTATATCTATAATAAGGAGTGTCGTTTTCTGGCAATAGGGGAAATTTATCATTATTAAAATCAGATAGACTAAGTATCAAAGAATGTTCAGCCGCAGGAACATTCGGTTGCACTAGCAAATTAGAATCATCAATGAAATACGCAATACTCTCATTATAAGATGACATCTTGTAAAACCTTAAATCTCTTAGATTATAACTTCCTTGCTCTTCAACTTTTGTTAAAATCTTAAAATTATTCTGTGCCATTATAATATTTGTTTTTAAAATAAAAAATATTGAGAAGACTAATAAATTCTTCATAATTTAAATTATTTAATATAAGCTGTACTTGTAACACGACCCCATCCTTGAGAAAATCTGACCTGCATATGCTAATTGCACTTTTTCCAAAGCTTGCTCCTAGTGTATAAATACTAGGTGATATAACAGTGTCTGAAGTAGTCCCTATTAAAAACTGTCCACCATAACTATTAACACCATTATTTGTGTGCATGGAAGTAATCATGGCAGACAATTGACCTTGATTGGAGCTAGTATATAGTGTACCATCTATTGCTTTTACTTCCGCATATTGTACACCAGAATATCTTCTTGTATTCAATCCTGTAGGAATTGGGATACGGATATTAAAAGGACCAATCTTGAAATTATCCTTTCTATATTCCATCTCATCCCGTACCAGATCGTACACTCCGTCTGGAATTGTATTTCTTGGCCTACCTTTATACATACCGGCAATTCTTTTATCATTACCTATATAATTAAATGAAGCCAAGTCTGCACCCATAATTGCATTAAAAGCATTTTCAAATTTAGTACCTGCCATTTGTTGTAATGCTCCATAAGAACAAGCAGCACAAAAATTATCCTTTACATAATTGAGCAATATATTCTTTGTCAGATCATCCCATCCACCACCTGATGTATTTTCATCAGGAGAAACAATATACTTATACCCGACATTAGTGGAAGTTACACTATTACCAGATAGATTGCCAGTATAAGATAAACCTCCAATAGCACCACCCAAGAAATTTCCTCCACTAAAAGCAGAATTTAATCCTCCTGAAACAATTCCTGGTAAGTAATTCTTAATAGCTCCTGCATTATTGGATATATTACCTATAGTACCTCCAATTGCCGCCCCACCAATAGCGCCTCCCACTACTGCACTCCATGACTTCTGCCAATTCCATTTTGTAGGATTCCAGTTACCATTATTGGCAGCTACACCATTTAAATACCCTCCTACTAATGCTCCTGCTAACCACATCCAGAATTCTCCATCAGGATCGTTGTACATTAACGGATTATTCATCACATATCCGTACTTATTATAATTCTGGGTATTGGTAGGGTCTTGTATATTCTCATCTGCATTTAGGAATCTTCTTAATAATGGATCATACAACCTGCCATTCATGTGAATAATCCCTACCTCTACAAAGTGTTCATGACCGGTATAGCCACGGTCAACTAATAATAAGGTATTGTCAATAACATTTTTATCAGTGATAACAGGTGTGTTTCCGTACTGTAAATGTGTAAGATTTCCCCAGGCATCGAAGTGTCTCTGCTCAAGCCTATTCCCTGATTCATCACTTATAGCGAGGATACTTCCTAAATAGTCTTTGTGAAGAAATTTATAAGATCCTTCTGTCTGACCAAAGTCCTTCAAATATACGATGTTTGATTCATAAGGACTTCCCTCGATATATAAAATGTGCTTTTCTTTTTGGTTAATAAGATCTATTACTATCTCAAAACTACCGTCTTCACTATAAAATTTAGTAAAAGTATCTTGCCATGTAAACTGTGGTTTACCAGAGGGCATTGGAGACATTTTTAATTCAATAATATTTACCTTCTGTCTCATACTTTCTAGTCCATAACCAAAATTAATACGGGCTTTTTCTCCATTTATCTGTACCGGATCGTTATTTTCATTATAAGTAATGGTTTGAATCAAATCACCATTATAATTTTGCGTTCCTGCCGTATTTAAAGTCATACCCGTTGGTTGGTAAATTTTATCAGAATTTTCAAACTTAATATTTCCTATCTGATCATTTTGGGTAATTCTTCCCTTAACATCATAAACATTTCTATCTGAAGATGGTTTAATTCCGGTTATTGGGTTACTCCAGTTGATAAGGCGATTATTATCATCATAATCAAAAGATTCAGTAATATTAAAGTCTCCGCTTGTTGTTCTGGCTCTCAACTCGTTCTTTATAGCATCAAAAGAATAAGACAATTGAAGAATGGAAGGCTTAATAGCTGATGAATGATTCGTATCGGTTAAGAAACCATTTACATCATAAGAATTCTTAATTTCTGCTTCTCCTAATTTTGTTTTTAACGCCTGACCTTTAACATTAGTTTCTTTAAGCTCCCATAAGACTTTACCAGAATTTTTATCTTTGACCTGATAAAGCTCTCCGTTCCATGCGCTGTAAACATTTTCTATAGTAGCCTTGGTAATTACACCTCCCTGTAATTCTTTTTCAAAGGAAATGATCCTCCCTTTATCGTCATAGATAATTCCTTTTTGAGTATACTTTCTTCCGTAACTATTTTCTGAAGTTGATATCAATCTTCCCTGAGGATCATATGTAAAATCAGAACTAAACTCCTGTCCCTGTGCAATACCAGATTTTTTAATAAGCAGACCTTTAGAATTATATACAAAAGAAATAGTTTTATTGGTTGCTTGTCCTGCGTCTGCTATAGAAAGTTCTTTTTGAGAAATCAACTGTCCTGATTTGTTATAGATATATTCTTTAGTTCCTTTAGGGCTTATGATCTTGGCAGGCTGACCAAACCCATTATACTGATATTTGTATAGCCCATTTGAAGGGTCATTAAACTCAGATTTTCTTCCCCACTTATCATATTTTGTAGTCACTATATTTTCTCCATACTTAGCCTGAATTTGCTTTCCGATGGCATTATAGGAAAAATGTATTGTTCCTCCTTTATCTGTAGTGGCAATGATATTACCTAAAGCATCTGCTGTTTTGGAGGTTGTTCTCTGGTATCCATTAATATTAAGCTCTTTAACAGTTGTTGCCAAACCTGAGACCATAGTTTCTGTTTGTTTACCATTAAAAGCTGTAGTCGTAACTTTGGCAGGGAATACAGAATCATCATAAATAATAGTGTTCCATTGGTTTGCGCTCTGTCCTTCAAAATAAGGTTCAGATTCTTTTGTTTTTCTTCCCAATATATCATACTGAGTATCTTTAGATATAAATTTTCCTTGCTCAAAAGCTTTTGTAGAAGTCCGATACTCTTGCCCCAGTTTATTAGTAAATACTTTCGTAATATTTCCATCGGATTCATTCTGGGTAATAGTAACATTATAATTAGTATCCTTATCATACATATAAGTACTTGTTCCTTTCAAATTATTGGTCGAGATTAAAAGTTTACCCCAATTATCATATGTATTTGTAATGATATTCCCCAATGGGTCTGTTTGTGTTAATATCTGCCCTAAATCATTATAGGTGAAATTTGTTTCCAGTCCCAACTTATCAGTTTTCTTTATAACAAATCTACCAGTAGAATCAAATTCTGAGCTTTCAGTTTGTATGGGGCCATCATTTACATTGATAGCATTGTTATTACCTATTTTGATTGTCTTTTTAATAATATTTCCAAATCCATCATACATAAACTCATTCGTTATACCATTATTTAGAGCATGAATATTTGCTTCTGGAATAATCCCAACCGTTTTCACAAGATTATTTTCGTAAGTGTATAATTCCATTGTTCTATGATTATCAGAATATGCATTGTTCTCGTTTACTTTAATAGTAACTCTTCCTATATAATAATCTTTACCTTGCCCGGAAGGATTGTTAGCGTATCCAAATTGCTGACTTGATACACCGAAATCTCCATTAACAGAAATTCTTGAAATAGAAGGCAAATAATACTCTCCATAAGTAATTGTGTTTTCAGTAATAACATTCGTCAAAAAGTCTTTACTTCTGTTTATTTTTGGAAGAAGAGATATAACTGTCTTAGCTTTGTCAGCATCTGATATGTTTTCTACCACCTCACCGTTTAAAAGTTTATCCTTTTGGTAAATTATGGTTGAAAGACTCAATAATTGTAAGTTATTTTCAGAAAGGTCTTCCGGAAATATTTTGGATTCCTCATTAGTCTTGATTTTCCACTCTTTCACAGGAACACCTTCATTGGCAGGATCAATCTCTACCCCTGACCATACTTTTGTATTTTCAAATCCTTCTGCATACCATGATGAGCGTGCTGCTTTTCTAAATCCTATCATTCCTCTTCCAAGAATATTAGAAGTAAGCCCTCGATACCTGAAATCCTGTTTTAGTTTCTTATCTGAATTAGTAGATTGAGTAAGTTCTGAAACAACATACATTCCTGTTGATTGATTAATTTCAACATAAGGATAGTTTTCAGATTTAACCCCGTCATATAATCCTGGATTCTTCATTTTATCTAATTGCTTGTAAGTAATATCAGTAGTAATTCCTCCTTGTATGATACTCTTAATACGTCCCTCCATTGAAATATCAAAGAAATTGCATGACTTTGTATATTGCCCTTTACCGTAATCAAGATCAACTTCTCCAATAGATCCCATCGCAATTTTTTTTAACATCGCTCCTGTCCACAGGTCAGCAGGAACTCCTATAAAGTCTGATTTACCAACAGCTAATTGCTGAGCATAGTTATTAGCAGTAAAATACGTGTTATAATCGCTATATCCATAAATATCGTTTACTGTACTATATTCACCTTCAAAAATTGAAAAAACCTTAAATGTTAACCTTATTTCTTCTTTATAAGCTGCTCCAAAAGTATTGTCTCCTGCCCAATATCTGTTATAAAATCTTTGAGATTGAAGGTTAATAAGATCTGTTTTTCCGTCATTATTAATATCGTATGCTACAAATGTTCGGGGATTATAAACTTTAATATTTTCATTAGACTCCGTAATTATCTGACGAGTTTTTGCCTGTCGCTCAAAAGCTATCATTTCTTCTTTAAAGCCATTTCCCTTTGATGTATAGAGATACCACAAGGCAGAAGTAACATCAGCTGTCATCATAAGATCACTAAGTCCATCGCCATTAAAATCACCAACTAAACTGTCTTCCCATACTCCTTTAATGATTTCATTGTTGGAAGGATTAAAAGGAGATAAACTAGAAGTATATTTCCCTGAGGTATTTTTCTGAAAAGTGATTAAAAATGGTTTTTTATTTGAATCTACTCTTAGGAAATCAAACAATCCATCTCCATTGAAATCTCCAGTTTTATAAATTTCAAATACATCCTGATCTCTTTTATCATAATCAAAAGAAAGATGCAAGGGATAAAACCAGTTATTCCCCTGAATGGTTTCATCTAGATCAATTACATAATAACGTTTATGTTCATCACATTTTGTTGGTCTTTTATTCGGTCCTTCTAAAATTTCACAAGATTTGTCATTAAGCATTAATACTAACTCACTTAAGCCATCCCCATTAAAATCTATATTCTTCAGATTATTAATAGTCGTAACTGTCCCATCTATTGAAATTCCATAAGTATTGTCATAATCCGAATTCGCTATAACTTTTCTATGGTTTAAAACCAATTGATTATTTTCTCCAATACTATAAAATAATAGCTCAAGATCAAATTTGGACGTAGTTGAATTTTTAACTTTTTGATATATGACAAATCCTTGTCTATTATGGATTAAATTCTCTTTTTTTAAGTTCACAGCTATTGCGTCTTTTAACCCTAATAAAGTACTCTCTATAAATTGTGGAATATTATTAGAAACATCAAGGGTAAGTGAATAGAAATTTTTATAGAGATATAACCCTTTTTGTAGTATTTTATCAGTTGTTACGGAATGATACCTTAATAAATCAAGATTGCCATCTCCATCAAAATCCCCTATTACATCAGTATCACTATTAGGCTTTAGTGTTGCTCCCCCTTTCCAATCATGCAGATTTGCAGTATACGGATTATATGATTTTTCGTAAATGAAATGAGCTGGGGTAGTTTCTTCATCATCACTGTTTAAAACGGTTATTTTTTCCAGATACCTATAAAGAGTTTTCTGAAAATCTGTTTTATAGATTAGCTTATACTTTTTATGTTGTTTTCCTTTTGTAGTAACAGTAATAGATTCAAGTAATTTGGACTGAGAAAATTCACTCCCTTGTATATAGGCTGTCTCTGACTTAGGTCTTGCTTGGAAGGTGAACATCATTTTATTAATAGACGGAGTATTTTGAGTTTCATTTCCTCCCCATTCAATATTATTGATGACAGCAACATTATTTTCCAGTATATAATCATAAGTAATATAGTTACCGTTGGTATCTTTTGATTTTACAATATAATAATCTAAAGGAGTTCTTGCATTACTATTCCCCGAAGATGTCGCACCATACCATACCTGAGAACCATTTTCAAGAGTAACCTCCCAATATTCAGGACCCTGCCATGACTGCCCTGCAATAGCTCCCACTGACTTAATCTTTATATTGGAGTATTTTTCAGTTACATATTCTGCACTGTCTTTACCATATTCTCCTGATTTTAAAATGAGTCTTTGCCCACCGAAACTATAGTAATCTGAATAATCTAACTGTATTCCTTTCATAACTCCATCCTTTTCAAGATTTTTACCTGTTCTTGAAATAGATGCTATCCCGGAAATATTCCATCCATAACCGGCAAGTCCATTTCCGGCACCGCTTACATAGGTAAGATTAACATCGGGCACCATATTTTTTATACCAGGTGGAGTTTCAATAGCTAAAGTATACTGAAGCTGTCCTGCTGAGGTAACCTCTATATTTCCTTTTGTATCATGGAATTTCTGTGTTTGTGTATTCTGTGAAAATCCTATTATCGAAATAAAGGATAACAGCAAGTTCGAAAATAATTTTATTTTTCTGCTATTAAAATTCATTAATTTGTGTTTTTAAGATTATCTTTTGGTAATGTTTTTACTCAAAATCTGCCCATCCCTTAGAGTAAAACGAAGTACATATACTCCCCAATCATAGCCTGTCATATTGATCTTAAGCTGCTTATTAAGCTCCGGAATGATCTGTTGCTGAAATTTCCAATGTATCGTGCTGTGCTGGTATAATGAAACAGATTCTATGAGTTCATTTACTTCATCTGTCCAATCAATTGTCAGCACATCATTAACAGGCACTGGATATAAACGGATCTGCTTCCAGAATGTTTTTTCATCCATGATAGATAGAGAGTTAGTGTCACCTGTTTTTACCAAAGATTCAGGTTCTTGTCTTGCACTTGCACTAAAGCCACGATACCTTTGATTACCTGCTTCATCATATTTAAAATAGACTTCTGTTTGTTGGGCTGATACGCCTAAAGAAGTGCATAAGAATAATGCACCGAAATAGTTTTTTTTCATTGTTGTTTTGAAATATTATTTTTTTCATCGTTAATTTAAATATTTAACAACAATTCCAAACACCGTATTTTCACGGAAACTATATAAAAATACTACAAAATAAAACTCAATATCATGAAAATCAAATTAATATATAATTAAAAACTCATTCAAAATAAAAAAAATAAAATTATAAAATATTCAAATTAAATACAATAGCAATATATTTTTCACAATAAAACAGAGTCAATTTAATTTTTTACAATCTTTATTAAGTTATTCATTCATTAAAACAGTCATTTTTTTAACATTATACTTGAGATAAAACCTATTTCGAAAGAATTAGAAAAAAATTTTGTAAGAAAACAACATATATAAACAAAAAATAATCGGCGGGCTCTTTAGAGCCCGCCGATCCCACTTAAAATAATATTAATATGATGTTATAAAATTACGGTCTGTATAGAATGGGCAGGAGCATTTAATTTTGCAGCCATCCCTTCGATCCAAAGGTTGGTTTCAATATCATTATCAGAATCGTTCATAATTACGGTTACCAATTGTCCGTTTTCATTCATGAAGGCTGAAGACGTTAAAGCAGCTCTGTTTGAAGAAGATCCAATTCTTTGTGCATTAGGTTTGATATATTTTGAAACATGTCCTATATAATAATATTCATAAGTATAGAACACCTCTCCTGTTTTGGTGTCTGCAATGATCGGGGCAAAGCAGAAGTTTCCTTTGTGGTTGGGTCCACCCGTTTCATCCAGTAAAATATTCCAGTCTGTCCACATGGCATTTCCTTTATTGAAATCATTCAGCATATTCTTACCATAAAGCTCACCAAGGCTTACATCATAGATTCTGTCCATCGCAAATTGTTCTTTACAGCCTTCTGTAAATGCGAGGAATTTATCCGGAAAAGCTCTATGCGTTTCTGCAAGGTTGTCAAAAAGCTGAGTTTTGTTATTCCATGTTTCATACCAATGATACCCTATTCCACTTGCATATTTTGAAGTTTCCGGATCGCTGAGCGTAGTGGTTGCTCTTTGGTAGATCAAATCTCTGTTGTGATCCCAGATCATTACTTTTTTATCTTTATATCCGTTTTTCCAAAGTGTCGGACCAAGATTGTTCTTCAGGAACTCTCCTTCTTCCTCTGCGGTGTAGATACATGATTCCCATGATTGGGTTGCCATCGGCTCATTCTGAACGGTTAATCCCCAAACATTAATTCCTCTTTTTTCGTATTCCTTGATAAATTTAATATAATAGTCTGCCCAGGTCTGGTAATATTGGTTTTCAAGTCGTCCCCCTTTGTAAAGGCTTTTGTTTGATTTCATCCAAGCTGGGGGACTCCATGGGGAGAAGTAAAAGGTAAAATTATTTCCGATAGCTTTCTGAGCTTCCCTGATCATTGGAATCTTATATTTTTCATCGTGGGCAAGGTTGAATGTCTTTAAAGATGTATCGTTATCCTGCACGTAGGTATATGAATCACTGGAAAAGTCGCAGGAGTTCATATTGGTACGAACAACGGTATATCCCAGTCCATTTTTTCCAAAATAAGCATCCAGAATTTCTTTTTGCTTGTTCTTTGACATCTTGTAGAATGTTTCTGCAGAGGCATCTGTAATAGCGCCCCCAATCCCTATCAGCTTTTGATATTTAAAATCAGGAGCAACAAAAATACAGGCTTCCGTTTCTTTTGGCTGTCCGAACTGCTCAAATTTCACGGAACCTTTATCCGTCATTCTTTCATTTACCTTAGAATTAGTAAGGATCACTTTAGCTGTTTTTCCTGCATTTTTTTTCCAATAACTCTGCTGGGCACTGACACTTACGGCAATTCCCATAACAAAACAACTTACGATTAGTTTTCTCATGATTTTTTTGTTTTTGGACTACGATGTCCTCTTTTTCATTATTTATTTTGATAGACCCGCACATAGTCTATATAATACTTTTGTGGAAAGATGCTGTCATCTATACCTTCTTTTCCACCCCACATACCTCCAATGGCGAGATTTAAAATGATAAAATAAGGACGGTCAAACGGCCATGCCTCACCAGTTTTTTCCTTATTTTCATAGGTGAAAAATTTCTTATCATCAATATAGATATCAATTTTTTCAGGGCTCCACTCTGCTTTATATACATGGAACTTTTCGCTTGCATCTTTTACAAACAACGTATCTGTTTTTTGTGTTCCATGAATGTGATTATATTTTTTTGTATGTACCGACGCATGGATATAACCTTGATTGAATCCTACATGCTCCATAATATCAAGTTCACCATCATCAGGCCATTTTTTCATATTTTCACTCATCATCCAGATGGCTGGCCATGTTCCTCTGCCTTTTGGAAGTTTTGCACGGACTTCCACCGTTCCGTACTGGAATGAAAATTTCCCTTTGGTTAAAAGCCTCGCTGAAGTATATTTATTTTCTTCCCAATTTTCTTTTCTGGCTTCAATAACAAGATTTCCCTTTTCCATGCGGGCATTTTCAAGTCTGTTTTTTGTATAAAACTGAGACTCTTCATTTCCGAATCCGCTTCCTCCCGTATCATAATTCCACTTTGTAGAATCCGGAAGTCCCTTACCATTAAATTCATCATTCCAGATCAGTTTTCTGCCAGAATCCGCTTTGGTTGAGATACAACTTACTGCAGACAACGCGATGACAGCTGCACAAAATCGAATGGTATTTCGGCGTATAAACTTCATATTAAAGTAAGGGATATTAGATTTTGCATTTTTTTTTCATTCTAAAAAACATAGGTTGCTGCAGCTTTCCCAGGAATGCTTATTACAGCTGTTTTCCCGGCAAATTTAATATTAAAATTTTCAACATCCTTATGATCGTTCTGAACAATCAACACTGTTTTTCCTGCTGGCGTCTTAAAAGCTGCCGTTGATAAATATTTTGTTTGTGTTGAAGCAATACGCTGTGAACCTGTTGGAATAAACTTAGATGCATGAGCTATAATATAATAGGCTACATTTCTTGTAAAATCTCCACTATCTGAAACTGTAATGGCTCCTTTGCATTCTGTGCAGCCTCCATCTGTGTGGGGACCATACTTCAGATCATTAGCAAGGTTCCATTCTAAAGCAGTTTTGCTCCAGTTTCTCATGGAACCGATGATCACATTTTTCATATGCCAGTTCAGATCTTCATTGAAAGTTCCTTTAGAACCTGTCCACTGTTCAGTAAAATAAAGATTTTTATCAGGAAAGGCATTGTGAACTGTACTTAATGCGGAAATATCCCCTTCATACAGATGAAACGCTGAACCATCAATATATTGGTAAGCTTGAGGATCTTTCAGGATATCAAGAGCATATTCGGGTTTATTGCAATTGTGGTCGTACACGACGATTCTGGTTTTAAGATTATTGTTTTTAAAAACAGGACCTAAATACCCTTTGATAAAATCTCTCTGCTGATCGGACGGCATATACAAACTCGGATTATTTCCGGGGTGTAATGGTTCATTCTGGGGAGTCACAGCATCAATGGTGATTCCTTCTTTCTTCATTCCCTGAATATATTTTACAAAATAATCTGCGTAAGTACTGTAAAATTCAGGTTTCAGGCTTCCTCCTTTTGATTTTCCGTTATCTTTCATCCAGACTGGTGGCGACCAGGGAGCTGCAATGATTTTAATGTCAGGATTTATTGCTAAAATATCTTTCAGCATTGCAATGAGTGCTTTATCCTTTTCTAAACTGAATTTTGAAAGTGAAGCATCGGTCTGTCCTTCCGGAAGATCGTCATAAGAAAAAACTTCCCCATCAAGGTCTGATGCTCCAATGCTCAGTCTCAGGTAACTGATTGAAACAGAATTTTTATTGTTTCCAAAAAGTTCATTCAATAATGCTTTCCTATTGGAAGATGACAGACGATTGATTACCTCAACACTTCCTCCCGTCAATGTATAACCAAAGCCATCAATATATTGAAACTTTTGAGTGTCATCAATTTCAATATTCTGAAAGCTATTGGTTGTATTTACAAATCTGATAGAGGTCTGTTGTTGTAATTTTACACTTTCATCTCCTTTTGTCAGCCAGTACTGAACTTCATGATCTTTACTCTGAACAACGGATGTACATGATAAAGGAAAAAGTACTACACCGCATAGCAGTGCAGTACCTTTAAAGAAACTATATAAGTTGTGAAACTCCATATTTAATATCCAGGATTTTGATGCATAGCGGTATTCGGCAATTCGTTGTAAGGAATTGGCAGAATCTCGTTTTTATTAGCTTTAAATCCTTTAAATGCAAGTTTTGAAGGGGCATCACCCCATCTCACAAGGTCGAACCAACGGTGCCCTTCACCAGCCAGTTCTCTTCTTCGTTCATCTTTGATCGCTTGTAAAGAAACCGGTACCGGAGATAAACCTACTCTTTTTCTTACAGCATCCAGTAATGCCTGGGCTCTTCCTCCTGCTGCTCCTAAAGCTTCAGCTTCCATCAGATAAGTATCGGCAAGTCTTATGGCAACGTAGTTTTGTCTGAAATTCAGTTCAGTTGGTCCGGGAAGTGAACTTTTTAGGTCGTTTGTGGGTAAATATTTATTCAGGAAATAACCTGTGTCTGCAAATGCAGGGCTATAAGTAATTTTACCTTCTGTTTCAAATTGTCTAGCATTGAAAACAGTTGTTTTTAATCTTGGATCTCCCTGCATGAAATTAACAAGATCTTCTGTTACGGTATTAAATGCCCACCCTGCATAAAGGTCTGGTGCATCATTGTCAGGAAAACTTTTAACTAAAGTATAAGAACGTGGTCCCAGCATGGCGTTGATAGAATTTCCTTCATCTTTACCCTGTCCCCAGAATCCCCAGTCGGAATTTCCTTTGTTGGTGTGCATTACTTCAAGGATAGATTCTGTTGAGAATTTATAAGGATCGCTCGTTTCCGGTCCTACTTTGAATAGGTCTTCATACTTTTCAACAAGTTTATATCCATATTGGCTGGCTTCACCTGGTGTCCCGTTTACTTCTGCAAACTGAGCCGCTGCTTCAGGCATTTTCTTATCATAAAGATAGATTTTACCTAAAATCGCCCTCGCTGTTCCCTGAGTAATTCTTCCTTTATCATTCCCCGTTGCTACCAGCATCAGATCAGGAATCGCTGCATTGATATCACTTTCTATCTGTGCATATACTTCGCTTCGCTTTGCCTGTGGTATATTCCAGTAATCATCATCATATTTTATTGTCTTAAGAACTAAAGGAATATTCCCAAACATTCTTACAAGTTCAAAATAATACAATGAACGCAAAACTTTTGCTTCCGCAATGTATCTTTTTTTAAGGTTTTCATCCATAGAAGCTCCCGGAACTCTTTCTATTAAAAGAGTGGCACGTGCTATTCCCTGATAATAATCTCTCCAGTAACTTGCGGGCATAGTATTAGGATTCAATGAATAATTATTAATTCCCTGAATACCTGCTCCATCATTAGAATGTCCGCCTCCTGAATAGAAATCATCAGATCCTGCATTGAAAAAAGTAACGGTATTCTCAAAACCTCCTGAATATTTTCTTAACACATCATATACAGAAACCAACGCACTGAATGATTGTTGCTGATTTTTAAAATAATCCTCTGTTTTAAAGGCTCCGGAATTTTCTACCTCATCAAGATAAGAACCACTACATGCTACATTACCCAAACTTAAACCTGCCAATAATGTAACAGCAAGTCCTTTATATATAAATCTTTTATTTTTCATGTTATTACGTTTTAAAATTGAATATTGGCACCAAGCAGGAATGTTCTTGCCTGTGGATAGTAAGCTCTGTCAACTCCTACAATATCCTGTTCGGAATTGTTTCTTCCTGCAATTTCAGGATCATAACCTGTGTATTTCGTGAAAGTGAATAGGTTTTCTCCTGTAATATACAGTCTCACTTTGCTCATCCCAAAACGGCTCGTCACATCTTTAGGAAGTGTATATCCTAGCTGAATAAGCTTTACACGTATATAATCTCCCTTCTGAAGGTAGTAGCTGGACATCCAGGAATAATTATGGTTAGGGTCATTTCTTGTCACTCTTGGATTTTCATTGGTAGAACCTTCACCTGTCCATCTGTCGAGAATTTTTGTCTGATAATTCGCATCAAGTAAATCCAGTCTTCTTAACCCCTGGAATATTTTATTTCCTGCCTGCCCTTGTGCAAACACCATAAAATCGAAGTTCTTGTAATTTAAATTTACAGTAAGTCCGAAAGTATACTTGGGAATAGAGTTTCCTAGGTTTACTTTATCTTCCTCATCAATTTTACCGTCACCATTATTGTCCTGCCAGATAAAATCTCCCGGTCTTGCATTAGGTAACAATCTGTCTCCATTTGCATTTACATAGCTGTCAATCTGTGCCTGATTCTGGAAAACACCGCTATACGTCTGTCCATAGAATGATCCGTAAGGTTGTCCCACCGCCACTCTTGAGATAGGACCCATAGTCTGGAAAGAAGCCAGATTGAAATAATCGATATCATCTTCTAATCGTAAAACCTTGTTCTTGATCGTGGCAAAGTTCCCGTTTACCGATATACTGAAGTCGTTCCAGTTCTTTTTGTAACCTAATTCTAGTTCCAAACCGGAGTTTTCCATATCTCCTACGTTGGACCAAGGCAAATTCGGCATTCCTACATATCCCGGAATATTGATCTGTCTTAAAATATCCGTTGTTTTCTTTTTGTACCAGTCTGCGGTAAATGTGAAATTGTTGAACAATTTAAAATCAGCGGCAATATTCAACTGGCTGGTCTGTTCCCATTTCAGGTGTGGATTTGCTAATGTACTCGGAGCATAACCAATGATGATATTATTCCCGGAGTTCGTATAGTTACTTCCTGAAACCATAAAATTCGCAAACCTGAAGTTTTCCATTTCATCATTTCCTAAAACACCGTAGCCTCCTCTCAGCTTTAAGCTATTGACAACTTTATTGTCCACCCAGAAGTCTTCTTTATGAACATTCCATCCTAAGGACATAGACGGGAAAGTTCCCCAATGCTGATTGGTAGCGAATTTCGACGAACCATCTCTACGAATTGTTCCTGTAAACAAATATTTATCTGCATAATCGTAAATAATTCTACCAAAATAGGACGCTTTACGGGTCTGAATTCCGTCCCAGCCTTTTGCAGTAATATCATCCTGAGGAATATCAAAATTGAAAGATGCATCATACCAATGGTCAATAGGAAGATTACTGTATGTGAGACTTGTTCCTCCTGATATATTATATCGGTATACTCCCTGACCTACCATGATGTTTATGCTATGGTTTCCAAACTTATTCTGATAAGTCAGCGTATTTTCCATGCTCCATTCGAACTTATTTTCGTCTACTTTGTTTAGGCTGTTGAAACCTGTATTGCTGAAGTTAGGACTTAAATAATATTTCGGGGTAAAAGAACGGCTTCCCCAATAAGATTTTTTACCGTTCAGACTTGTTTTGAATGTAAAATGTTCAAGAAACTTAAGCTCTGCAAACACGTTTCCTACAAAATCATCAGACCAGCTGTAGTTCCCTCTCTGAATTTCACGGAAAGCTCTCGGATTGGTCATTTCGTTGTTTACATAACGGGAAATTCCATAAGGATTACCATAAGGATCGCGAATGATATAAGGGTTAGTGTAACCACTTGGATCTACCATTGACCAATCTGTCACCACCTCTGGAGTGATCGGATCAAGATTAACCGCAGAAGCAAGAGGTCCTCCAAATTCTTCATTGGCACTTACTCCCTGAGATTTTGTATGTGTATAAGCAAAAGTTTGTCCTAATGTCAGATAATCTGTTACCTTATGGGTAGAGTTGAATCTGGCATTAATTCTTTTATAATATGACATATCAGTCATTACGATACCTGTCTGATCAAAATAACCAAATGAGGTATAGTAGCTTGATTTTTCATTTCCTCCGGTAATACTTACCTCATGCGAAGATTTTTCACCTGTTCCGAAAATAGTATTCTGCCAATTGGTTCCTTTTCCGAATGAATCAGGATTAGCAAATTTAGGAGCCTTTCCGTCATTCGTAAATCCTTCATTGATAATCTTTGCGTATTGACTAGCATCTAAAAGATCTAGCTTTTTCGCTGTATTTGAGAAACCATAAAAGCCGTTATAAGAAAGAGTAAGCTTCCCTTTTTTTCCTTTTTTCGTGGTAACCAGAATTACACCTTTTGCAGCAGAAACACCATAGATTGCAGATGAAGCTCCATCTTTCAGTACCTCGATACTTTCAATATCAGATTGATTAAGCCATCCGATATTATCTACCACAATACCATCCACTACCCACAAAGGGCTGTTGCTTCCTGCACCGAAACTGGTAATTCCCCTCACACGAACTGTTGCAGCGGCACCTGGCTGCCCGGAATTCGTGACTACAGAAACCCCCGCAGCTCTCCCCTGCAATACCTGTTCCGGTTTCCCCGCCGGTATATTCTCTATATCACTGGATTTAATACTTGCGATAGCTCCGGTTACATTACTCTTTTTCTGAGTCCCGTACCCGATCACTACAATCTCGTCAATCTTGTTTTCTTTAGAAAGTGTATCTTTCTTTGTCTGGGCATTGAAATTAGCCGTGAAATAAAGGGCGGCTATTACTCCCAAGCTTGTTGGTATTCTTATGTTCATATACAGTCATTGTTTTAATTCTCAAATTGAGACAATAAAAATATATTTTTTTTCAATTAATTAACATTAGATTAATAAATATTTTAATATTTCGTTTATTTCTGAGGGTTAAAAGCCATATCTTCGCACCGATAATTCATAAAAACTTATAAAAATTCAATAAAGTCAACCCCGAAAATGACCGCTAAGCTTTCAAAAATTTCTCTTCCGCTAAAATTGACCTTTCTTATTTTTTCAATGGTATTGAACTGTATGGGACTTATTATCCTTCAGCTTGCAGACGACAATATCACGTATGGAGAACTGGGATTTCTGGAGTCCTTTAAAGATCTTCCCATTGCATTCATCTCACTTTTTGCGGTAGGTTTCATTAATAAAACAGGTTCAAAGAAAGCTTTGATCTTAGCATTATCTATTGTAGGATTCTGTTCATGTCTTCTTCCTTTTATTGCAGATTTCTGGTTTTATAAATTGTGGTTTGCCATCATCGGAGCTTGTTTCGGGATTGGAAAAATATGTGTATTCGGGATCATAAGGAATAATATTTCGGATGAAAAATCGCTTGCCAAAACAATGAACAGTGTAGAAGCGTCCTTCATGATAGGAATTTTTGTAGTGAATACAGGGTTTGGATGGCTGATCTCCAGCCAATATTCCGAATTCTGGAAATTTGGATTTCTCATGATTGCCGTTTTATCTGCGGTTACCATATTCCTACTTTCAAAAGCACCAATTTCGGAATCTAAACCTTTGGAAAGCAAAAATGTATTTTCGGAACTATCGGGTTTTACAACACCGTCAATAGCCTTTTTTCTGACAGTTGTATTTTTTATTGTATTTGTGGAACAGGGTTTCAACTCCTGGCTTCCGTCTTTTTATAAAAACCACTTGAATGTTAATTCATTCTTTGCACTTCAGTCGACCTCTTTTCTTTCCATTTTTTCATATGCGGGAAGAACTGTTACAGCAAATATCATCCGCAGGTTTGAGCTTTCAAAGTATTACATCACCTGTATCTCTTTGATCATTGCTCTATTGCTGATTATTTTGGGGGTTCAATATTTTGATTCGGAAGATTCCAGACTTATTCTTTTCCTTTTTCCTGTGGTAGGTCTGTTTCTTTCACCACTCTACCCTGTTATCAATTCAAGAATGATTGCGCAGGTAGAAAAAGAGAAAGTAAATCTGTTCACTTCTCTTATTGTTATTTTTTCTTCATTGGGAAGCTCTGTAAGCTCAATTATTATGGCGATACTCTTTGGAAAACAATTATTAAACTTTTATCCATTATATATTTTATTTTCTGTAAGTCTTCTTTTTGTAATCAGTTTAATGTATTTTAACGTCTCAAAAAGAAAATATAGAAAATAGTTTTATTTTTACAACCATGAAAATCAAAGACACAAAAAGCAAAGAAACACTCCGGGAATTAATTGACACAAAGGATTTCGTTGCCCATATCTCTGTAGACTGTACTATATTCGGCTTTCATAACAATATTCTGAAAGTTCTTTTATTAAAGTATCATGATCTGGATTTATGGTCACTTCCGGGAGGTTTTGTTTTCAATGATGAGGATCTTCGCGAAGCAGCGGAAAGAGTGCTCTATGAAAGAACACAGCTTAAAGATCTGTTTTTAAAACAGTTCCATACGTTTGGAAGGATTGACCGCACAGAAAATAATGTTCACCAAATTCTTCTCAGAAATAAAGGCATTGAAGTTCCTGAGGATCACTGGATCTTTCAAAGGTTTATTACGGTAGGATATTGCAGCCTTATTGACTTCTCCATGGCGAATACATTTCCTGATGCCTTTAATGAAAGCTGCGAATGGTTTGAAGTGAGCAAATTACCGAAAATGGCATTCGATCACGACAGAATCATAGAAACGGGGCTGGAATACCTGAGAATGAATATCAATACCGAAGTGGCAGCCAGTAATCTTCTTCCTGAAAAATTTACTATGAAGGATCTTCAGGCACTTTATGAAACCATTTTAGGGCAAAAATTCAGAAGAAATAACTTCCAGCGAAAAATATTAAGTCTTAACATTCTGGACCGATTGGAAAAATTATATGATGGTTCTGCAAACAAAGCTCCGTACCTGTATAAGTTCAAGTCTAAAGTACATAATGCGACCAATCAGTACCCAATCTCCAATGATGAGGAGACTTAAAATATGAAATTTATCCCTTAAACAGGAAAATTCTACATTATCTGTTTGAAAACCAGCATTTAGATAAGTTTTCAAAAAAATTTCTCAAACACCACGAAAAATGTTATTTTTAACAAAATCAAAAAATCATGTCATATTATCCTCTTACAAGCATTCCTGATTACTATGGAATTGATGCTTTACTTACTGAAGAACACAAACTGATCCGTCAATCTGTAAGAGATTGGGTGGAAAGTTTTGTAATGCCGCAGATTGATCAGGCAGCCCAAAATCATACAGATCTACCGGGTTTAATGAGAGAATTAGGAAAAATCGGGGCTTTAGGTCCGTATATTCCTGTTGAGTATGGCGGTTCCGGATTAGATCAGATTTCTTACGGTCTTATCATGCAGGAGCTGGAAAGAGGAGATTCTGCAGTACGTTCTGCTGCTTCAGTACAAAGTTCTCTGGTAATGTTTCCTATTAATGAATTCGGTTCTGAGGAGCAGAAAAAGAAATATCTTCCAAAGCTTGCAGCAGGAGAAATGATTGGTTCTTTTGGATTAACTGAGCCTAATCATGGTTCTGATCCGGGTTCTATGGAAACCTATTTTAAAGATATGGGTGATCATTACCTTTTAAATGGGGCTAAAATGTGGATCACCAACTCTCCGCTTTGCGATATTGCAGTAGTATGGGCAAAAAATGAAGAAGGTAAAGTACAGGGATTAATCGTAGAAAGAGGAATGGAAGGCTTCACTACTCCGGAAACACATAATAAATGGAGCTTAAGAGCTTCTAAAACAGGGGAATTGGTATTCAATGATGTAAAAGTACCGAAAGAAAACCTACTTCCGGGAGTTACAGGATTGAAAGGACCTTTATCTTGTCTGAACTCTGCCAGATATGGTATTTCCTGGGGGGTAATAGGTGCTGCTATCGACTGCTATTGTACAGCTGTTCAGTATTCTAAAGAAAGAAAACAGTTTGGAAAACCAATCGGTTCTTACCAGCTTCAACAGAAAAAACTGGCTGAATTCTTAACGGAAATTACAAAAGCTCAGTTATTATGTCTTCAGTTAGGAAACCTTAAAAATGATCATAAGGCAACTCCTGCACAGATTTCAATGGCAAAACGTAACAACGTGAAAATGGCGATTGATATTGCAAGAGAATCAAGACAGATCCTTGGTGGTATGGGAATCATGGGTGAATTCCCGATGATGAGACACGCAGCAAACCTGGAGTCTGTAATCACATATGAAGGAACTCATGACGTACACTTGTTAATCACCGGTTTAGATATTACGGGAATCAACGCTTTTTAATTTAAAGTAAAATATATTGAGAGAGTCTGGTCTTTAGATCAGACTCTTTTATTTTACTCACTTTCAAGAGAATTTATATTCAATGAATAATTATTAATATCATAAAGTTTTTGAAAATTCATTAAAGTTCCTACCTTAAGATCACAAAAAACCATTGAAATATGAAAAAAATCACGACTTTTTTATTAGGACTTGCAGCACCTGTCTATTTTGCCCAGCAAGCCGGCGATCTTGTAAGTGTAGAACAAAAGCTTAATTTAACACCGCAAGGAGTCATTCAACTGATCTCCAATAGTCTGGGGGATGAAAACAATCCTGATTTTGTAAGCTACCTCAATAATTTCAATCTGGGGCTAAAAGGGTACAAAATTACCTACTACACAAAGAATGAAAAAGATGTTCTTGTAAAAGCTACAGGACTTCTTATGTATCCAAATGTCAACATGAAACTTTCCACGGTTGTATCAGATCACGGAACTACAGACAGCAGACACAATGTACCTTCTAACCTGAAAGGAATTTTAACCATCGGATTTGCTCTTGAGCTTTCCTATGTACTCAATGGTTATATTTTGATGGCTCCGGATTATGTAGGTATGGGAGACGGAGAAGGCGTGCATCCGTATGTAGATTATGCTACCGAAGCTGGTGCTACCATTGATTTTGTAACAGCAGCCAATAAAGTTCTGGCTCAGCAGGGCGTAAAACGCTACGATGAGTATTTCCTTACCGGATATTCCCAGGGAGCACACGCTGCAATGTCTACTTTAAAAAGATTAAGTGTTTCTAATCCCAACAACTTAAACTTTAAATACGCCTACATGGGAGACGGTCCTTATGACATGTCAGAAACAACTTTAAAAAAGGGTGTATTAGAAAAAGATATTTACCCTTTTAGTTCATTTTTAGCCAATGTTCTTCATAGCTGCAACAATACAGGTTATAAAACTTATACCAATAATATTTCAGAAGTTATTTCCTCAGAATATCTTGAAAAATACAATTATCATGTTGTTCAGGATAACGGAGGTCTTCTGTGGGGACCAGTCCTGTGGCGAAAGCTTTTCACAACTAATTTTATCAATGAGGTAACCAACAATCCCAATCATAAATTCAGACAATGTCTGAAGCCTAAAGATGTCTATGATTGGTATAATAAAACTCCAATGACTTTAGGACATTCTACGATTGATCTTGCCATTCCGCCGGAAAATACATCTAAAACCATTGATGTACAGCGTGGTTATTATGCATGGTGGGATTTAAACAAATATAAATTAGATTCCTTTTATTGGGGACCTATTGGTCACGTAGGTGGAGCTTTGCCATTTGTTCTTGCTTCTAATGCTAAATTCAATACACTGAGAAGCGGAGGATTCTTTAATCAATGGGCTGCATTGGGATCTGTTTTTGGAAGACAGGCTTCAGACTCATCTTTACAGGAATCTACCCCACTCTTTTCTTCACAGATTAAACCTGATCTCGGCAAGATGCAATTGCTTGAAATAACTGATTTCAACCAGGAAAAATCTACCGCCAGATTAGTGAGAGAAAACACTCTGACCTCTTTAAAAGACGGTGTATATCTGTTAAAGGTATCGGAAAACAATGAAAACAAGATGATTCCGTTTGTAAAAAGCACACCGAAAGAAGTTGCTGAAAACGAGATCATACAATCTGAAAATACTACTCTTTTAAAATTAAAAATTGATCAGGAGGAGCTTTCCGCTGTAAACATTTTTGACGAAAATAAGAATTTGATTAAAAGCATTTCTAAAGTTCAGTACAAAGAAAATAATGGGATAGATCTGCAAGGGCTGGATTCTCAGAAATATACATTTGAAATAGTAACTTCTTATTATAACCTACAGTTTACCAAAGCCATTGGAGGGCAAAATTTGGAAAATAGTACAGATATCTATGCTCAAAACAAACAAATTAAAGCAAGATCTAACGGTGACATTAAAAATATAAGTATTTACAGTATTTCTGGAGCCCTGATTTTACAACAAGAGATCAACAAAACTCAATTTGAATCAAAAGTTCTGGAGCCTGGAGTTTATATTGTACAAATGACGCTTTCAAATAGAAAAGCAATTAATAAAAAAGTAAAGCTGTAACATCAATCCTTTTTATAAATATCATTTCAAGTTAATTTTGGCACTTCAGCAATGGAGTGCTTTTTTATGTTTAAGTTAGGAAAAAGGAGGCTGGAGCTTACTAAAACTTAAATCCTATACTGAAATAGATCCTTGAAAAATCAAGCTGATTGTTTCTGGAAATATTAAGATTAATAGGACCCAGCAAAGATTCATACCCTAAATTCACTCCATATCCAAACATTTCAAAACTATCATTAAAAGGTGAAAACTCTTCACTTACTTTCCCATAGCTGAAAGATGGTGTTATGTAAAGCTTTTTCATGATTCTGTACTGAAGTGAGATTCCTGCTTTTGCAACGGAATTCATGGGAAGTTCTTTTTGACGAAGCCCGTTAAATTCAGGGTTTAATACATCATAATTGTACTCGCTTCCTCCCAGATTATACTTTTGATTCAGGAAAAGATAAGGAACGGTATCCTCCCTTTTCGGACCAAAGCTTGTCCCCAGAAAAAGATTAGCCTTTACAGCAAGCCTTCTTGTAATCGGATAGGCAAAATTTTCATTCACAGTAAAGGATACCAGATTTTCAGGTAAAGAATAATAAGAATCTTTAGGGTTTAAAATAGGATATAACTGAGGTTGTACCGTTTCAAGATCATACAGTTGATATTGGTCACCATAGTAAAATCTCGTACTTACCTGTAAATGATTCCCTTTGGTAAAGAAGTATCTCTTATTGAGGTTATTCTGTTCAAACTTAATGAATGTGTTAAAATTACTGTGATTATAAAGTTTTTTACTGTAATTATCCACTTTAGACTGATCCACTTTATCCAGTAAGCTGTACATTCTTTCTGTACTGAATTCGGTTCCGACAGAAATAAAAGCATTGGGATTGATATTATAGTTCAGTGCAATTTTGCCCGTTATATTCCTATAAATGTGATTGGGAAAATTGGTATTGTAGTCACCACCCTCATAACTAAACACTCTAAAAGTCAAATCATTACTTTTAAGATGAACCATTTTTGCTTCAAGATCTACCCACCAGTGATCGCCGCTTCCCAAAAAACGCTGATATGCCAATCTGGCTTTGAAACGCTCTGAAATATCAATTGTAGCCAAAAACCTCGATCTGTTAGCAAGAATATTTCTGTAAGTATAATTCACAATGATCCCTACAGACTGTTCCGTATCATAATGAAGCGCCAGTTTGAATGCTCCTTTCTTTGCTTTTTTAACGAAAATATTCATGATAAGTCCATCTCCAGCATTGGTATACGTATAATATACCTTTTCATATTGTCGCATCCCGAATACTCTGTCTATCGCTTCATTTACTGTTTTCACATCATAATACTTCCCTTCTGTAAGTCCCAATTCTCTTTTGATTACAGAAACTTCAACGTCATCTGTAAGCGGTGTTCCATCCTCTTCATTAAAGGTAAATTTTGTGGTAGGTAGCTTTACTTCTTCAATCATTTTATGCTCATATGTAATGCCGAGCTTTTTTTGAGCTTCTGCTAAAGCAACAAATTCAGGAAGGTGTTTTCTGGCTTCTGTTTCACCAATTTTAATGATTTTTCTAAATCTTGCAAAATCCTTTGTGGTTATATCTCCCAACGGGTCAACAAAATCCACAAGAATATTGGATAATGCTTTCTGATGTTTAAAATCTTCTACAGAGCGTATTGCATGGGTCTGATAGATCATTTTCATGGGATTTTCAATTTCTTTTTTGGTAAAAAGTCTGAATCCAGTATAACCTCCAATAACAAAATCCGCTCCCATCTGACGCACCTCATTCGCCGGATAATTACGGTCTAACCCTCCGTCTACCAATAGCTTTCCGTCGATATAAACAGGTGCAAAAGCTGCAGGAATAGCAAGTGTAGAACGAATAGCCAATGGCAAAGAGCCTTTTTTCTGCATAATCAATCCTCCGTTTTCAATATCCGAAGAAGTAAGCTGTACCGGAATTCTTAATTGGCTGAAGTCATTAATATGTTTGGCATTAAAAGTAAGTGTATTCAGAACTTCTCCCATATACTGTCCTTCAATATAAGAGCTTGGAAGCGTTGGAACTCCCTTTATTACAGGAAACTCAAGAATGTATTTATCATATTCATCCTTTTCACTGATATTAACTTTGCTATAAGGGATTTTATTACTCAGAATTCTGTTCCAATCTACTTTATAGATGGTTTTCTTTAATTGGTCAGCATCATATCCCATAGCATATAAACCACCCAAAATCCCTCCCATACTGGTTCCGGTAATATAATCTACCTTAATTCCGAGAGAATCAATCATTTTCAAAATACCAATATGCGCAAAGCCTTTAGCTCCACCTCCGCTTAATGCTAATCCAAATTTAGTATCCTTAGAAACATTTTGCAG
Source organism: Chryseobacterium sp. CS2K3 (assembly GCF_059515185.1). Taxonomy (NCBI): domain Bacteria; kingdom Pseudomonadati; phylum Bacteroidota; class Flavobacteriia; order Flavobacteriales; family Weeksellaceae; genus Chryseobacterium; species Chryseobacterium sp. CS2K3. Next base: position 166,058 of record NZ_JCAKRW010000003.1, read on the forward strand.
TCTGATCTTGAGAGAGTCATTTACTTGCTGAGATTTGAGAAAAAGAGATAAAACAATGGTTACAAATATCAGAAGCTTTTTCATAAGGAAAACCAGTTTAGAATGTGCAGAATTTTAAAGTAAAGATACAATTATACCATAAAAATCCACAAAAAATATCATCTATTTCCCTATTCAAGAAGATCTTAAACATAGAAATAGAAGGAAAATTGATTTTAATGAGGGAGGTTTTAACTCTTAAGGTTGTCTTATGTTGCTGCTAAATTTAATACGACTTTACGCTTTCTATAAAGTTAACATCAGGATTCAGGATTTCAAGAATAAGGTTTTTTACAGCCTTCATCGCATCATCAATATCTCCTTTGTCAAACTGTAGAGAAACCATTCCTTTTTTGGCATCGGCAAAGCTCCAGATTCCCGTTTCAATAGGATATCCCCAAAACTCGGGAAGATGCTGCACCACATAATGATAAATACAAAGTTGTAAAGCCTGTTTTCGGTCACTGTTATGGAAATATTCCGCTACATTATCTTCATCAATTTTTACTGTCAGGTTTTTAATTTTGGCAGTTTTATAGTCAATGATTCTTAAAGTTCCGTTCAACTTATCAATTCTGTCAATGAATCCCATGAAAGAAATTTTATCATTTCCATCAAGGTAAAATTCTATATTTTCGAACCTCCTTTCAATATCTACAATCTCTAAAGTATTCCCTTGTTTTATCAGTTCAAGATCATGATTCAGCACATTTTCAATTACCTTTTTTGCAATGGCTTTATGGATATAGTTCATTCCTTTTTCGTAGAACTCCGGCTGATGCTTAAGCTTTTCAATCGCTATATTTATATATTGATCTATTGCTTTAATTGATTTCGTTAAATCACTTTCCTTTAAAACTTTACCCTTAAGCATTTCATAAACTTCTTGAAGTGAATAATGCACCAGGTTTCCATAATTTTTTACTGATAATTCTTCTTCGATTTCGTCCGTTTCCGAAGTATTCAAAATCTTTGATAAGTAAAAATCTATGGGATTATAAAGGTAGCTTGTAAGATGTGAAGCTGAGACTTTTCCTTTCCATTTCTGAAGACGTTCTCTTACAATTTCCGTTTTAGAAATTTCAATAGGTCGGGTCATAATAGGCTCAGAAGAGTTCTCAATGATCAGATGCTCGATCTCGTGGGAACTTTCCATTTCAATCTGAGTAATGAAACGGCTTTTCTCTCCTGTATTCACTCCGGAACTTAATGCATTGTACAACAAGTGAACATTCTGAGCATCCTGAATTAGTCGGTAAAAGTGATAGGCATAAATACTGTCATTTTCCAGGAAAGTATGAAGATCAAAAAACCTACGGATATCAAAAGGAATATAAGTATTCTGTGAATTTCCCAACGGCAGCTTTCCTTCGTTCACGGAAAGCAGAATTACGTTTTCAAAGTTCAGCAAACGGGTTTCCAGCAATCCCATGATCTGCAATCCTCGCAGCGGCTCACCCTGAAAGTCTATACTCTCGGAGTTGATGTGCTGATTGATCAAAATCTCCAGCGTTTCCATTTTGATCTCAATGCTGTAAGGCGTTAACTGGTTTTTAATGATCCTGAAAGCATTTTCAAAGTGAGAAACATTTTCATATTGAATATCATCTATTTCCAGCCACTTTACCTGATGACAAAATGAAATCAATATATCCAGATAAGCATTAGTGCTTACAGCTTTCTGCAAAAGCCCGAAATAAGACAGTTCACTCAAAAGTTCATTCAGAAGCTTTTTAGAAATATAAACAATATTCCTCTCCTCTATTTTCGCCTTAAATTCATTGATAATCAATTCATCTTTAGCAGACTTCGGAAGTTCTTCCAGAATCGGGAATATATCTCTGTAGTAATAGGATGTTTTATTCTTTTCCAGTTGTTTCTGTAAATAAAACAATCGTTTAACAGCGTTGGAAAAAGAGAGGTTTTTTAAAGGAAACCCCATCGTAATATTCAGATTTTCTACGCCATGCATCACATCAAGACTTGCAGGCAGGAGATTTTCGTCTAAAAGAACAACAGCTGTATTGGAATAGGTTTTATTATTGATTTCCTTAAAAATTTCCGGCAATACTTTGGTTTGCGTTACATTTCCGGAGACTTCATAGACCTTAATCTTTTTGGGTTGGTTAAAATCATCCTCAATCCATTCAAAAACCCTGTTATCATCAAATTCTTTCCATGTTTTATGGTTTCTGAGAAACTTTCCTGCTTCCTGCCTTTCATCATTAAAATAATAACGGTCTGCCTGAAAGAAACATTGCGCCTTATTCCATTGTAAAAGACTTCTCACCAGCTTTTCTTCAACCGGTGTAAAGGCATTAAATCCACAGAAAACAAATTGTTCCGAGGTATTCCTCGCAAAATCAGAGATACTTGCTTTAGCAGCCTCGTGAATCATTCCTGACGTAGCCCAATTCTTTTCCTGCAATCTGCTTTTTAATTCAGGAAGGAAAATATTCATATTTTGCCAAAAATTAAGGAATTTCTTTCTTGGAACATCATCATCTTCACCCAGATCCTGAGCCCACTCTTTGATTCTTTCTTCATCAAACATATACTGCAAAACTGCAACATCACTATCAGAAAATTTAAGAATATCATCCCAATCCTTCTGTAAGGTGGGAAACCATTTCAAAAAATCTGAGAAATCGTCTCTGGGAATTAAATTCAGACTTCGGTATACATCAAATGAAAAAAGCCACAACGGAATTCCCTGAATAACCTGCCTATCTGCAATTTTATTAATCAGCTCTTCAATCGTAAAGAAATTCGGTAACAGTCCCGAATAATTATTTTCCTCCAGAATCTGCCTGATAAACACAATCGGACGTTTTCCCGGCAGGATAATATTAAACGCAGAAAGATCCGGGTTTTGCGCTAACAGTTCGTGGATGATCTTATTGAGGAATTTCAAAGGGCTTGGTAGCTTTTAAGGTTTTCTAGTTCTGTGGAAATCGCAGCATTATACTCTGCCTGTTTTTCTTTATCAATCCCATGACGGGTATCTTTGTCATAGGACATCTGAAAGTTTTTATATTGATTGGAAATATCGCTATAAATTGATTTAAATAACTTATCGTAATCTCCGGAATTTCTGATCTTTTCATCAATCGCTTTTCTGAATTTCCTTACAAAAAGTTCTGTAATATCAAAGTGTTTCTGTTCATGTAAAAGAATATAATCGTTGATTTTTTTAACATCCTTCCATGATTTCTCTTCGTGAAAAACGGTCTTGATCTCAATCTTTACCGGTGACTTTGGATTGGAAGATTTCACTACGGAATATTCCCAACCGCAATTTGTATAAGCAGCAACATCAGGATTATTCTTTCTGTTAACCGGACTTTTAAAATTACTCCAATCCAGCTTTTGCCCTTCCTGCCAGAAAATTTTCTGTCCGAACATGAGATTGGCAGTCAGTAAGCAAAATATATTAATCAGTTTCATTATTTTACCACAATGGTTTTGGTAATCCAATGATCTCCTCCATTCCAGAATTTGAAAGTATATTTTCCTTTCTGTCTCGGGCTGAAATTAATCTGATTAGCTCCCGTATAGCTGTTTTGCGCACAAGGACCATTGGTAATGTATTTGTAGGCAGTAACCGTTCTCTCAAGATTATTATTATAAATATAATCATACCCATAAAAACCCTGACACTGAGATGGATACGTGGAATATGTTTTTATACTCTGAAGTGCAAAGACATCCATGGTATCATTTACAATTTTTACACTGTCTATTTTGATTTTATCAATGGATTCTATGGTCTCGTAATCATCATCATTACAAGATATCATCGTGAAACCAAACAATACTGTTGCCAATCCTATATTTAAAAGTTTTTTCATAACCTTTAATTTTGTGATTATTAATAAACATTTAGCAAAAATTATTCCCTAATCAGTGTAAATTAGGAATTAAAATTACCTTTTGATACATAGACAACTTTCTTAGTATCAAAAAATTCTCCATCAAAATAGTGTTTTAAGTTAAAAATTTCACATTTAAGTCCGGCAAGTTCTTCAGCAAGATCTCCGCCTTTTAAATATAAAATTCCATTATGTTTAGGATTAAACTGTTCTTTTTCAAATTTTCCCTTCAGCCATCTTAAGAATTCCGGCATCTGAGTTACTGCTCTACTAACGATAAAGTGGAACTTTTCTTTCAGTTTTTCTGCTCTTCCGTGAATTGCTGTCACATTTTCCAGCCCAACTCCTTCTGATACAGCCTGCACCACACTGATTTTCTTTCCAATAGAATCAATCAGGGTGAATTGTGTTTCAGGAAAAAGGATTGCCAAAGGAATTCCCGGAAAACCTCCTCCCGTTCCGATATCCAATACTTTTGTTCCCGGAGCAAATTCCATTACTTTTGCGATTCCCAAAGAGTGAAGAATATGTTTTTCATACAATGATTCCATATCTTTTCTGGAAATCACGTTGATCTTTTCATTCCATTCATTGTACAGTGTTTCCAGTTTTGCGAACTGTTCTAGCTGTGTTTCTGTAAGATCCGGAAAGTATTTTAATAGTAACGATGTAGACATGTGAATTATTATAGTCTGCAAAAATAAGTTTTTATTGTCTTTATTCAAACTTTAAAGTTTTTTTTGATTAAAAACTCTGTTTGTAAACATTTTTAAGCAGTTTAAAACTACTTTATCCATTATCATAATAAAAAGTAATATTTCTTTTGCCACAAACAGCTTTCACTTCTTAATAGTTTTTTGTTTTTATTAAAGTGAACTTTAACGTTTGTAAATATTGTTTCTAACAATTTCAGGTTCCATCATCTTTCCTGTACCACCAAGTTTAATAATGAAATCTAAAATATTTTGCAGGTAAGTATTCCAAATACTAATTTTAATATCACTATTCTAATTTTTATCTCTCAATATCATTTTATTGAATTTAAAAAGAGGAAATATCAGAATTACTTACTTATTTTCTTTGGAAAAAAAACATTCATATCCTTATTGTTAATTACTGGACTACAATTTTTGTCTGTACTATTTTTAGTAACTTCAGAAATGTAGGCTAAAATAGTATCTATATTTTTGTAAACAATATTTCCTTTTAGATCAATGTCTATTAAATTACAATAATTTCGAGCGTCTTGTATGGTAATCCAAGCTTTATAAACTTCATTTTCTGGTGGAGGTAGTGGCATATAATGATATTTTATAAAATACTCGTAATTGAAATCTTTATCTAGTATAGCCATTGAAGAAACAAACATATAGTTATCGTGAGAACCGGTACGCAAACTGAAATTATAGATATTTGTTTTGGTATGAAATACCGTCTGTTCAAAATTAGCAAGTATCCCTTTATTATATTTTTTAGAAAAGAGGATGACCTTTGCTACGCCATTTGTTCCTAATCCTTTTTTTAAAAGAAAATCTTCTCTATTTAATATATAATAAATGATATAATTGTTATCATCAGATATTTTTATAAGATTCTGTTTTTGAGTTTTTGGATTAATAGAAATTTTTTTATTTTCTATATCAATCATTTTCAATTGAGAGAAGGCATTTACAGTAATAGTAAAGACCACCAATATTATTACTTTATTCAATTGTTTTAACACCATATTTTGTCATTATAATATTAAAATTTCTTTGAGTAGATATACCATTTTTATAACAGACCCAGCCTTGAAGATATTTTTTTGCAGTTTGGGCATAGTTGATAAAATTATGGGAATTATTGAAGACTTACCTTTTTTCAGACAGTTGATAAATATAAAATACTTCTTCCAACTGCGATTTCTTCTGATTAATTAATTTTTATCTCCCAATATCATTTTATTGAATTTAAAAAGAGGAACCATTAGTATTATCATTATACCCATTGGTAAATAGAGCGTGTAAAGAATAATGAAAATTAAACCCTTAGTAAAATACATTAATATGAAAAATATGATCAATAATAATAGACTAATAATCAAAAAAAATAAGTAAAAGCCTAAAAGTTAATGTTGTAGAAGCTACCTTTCCATACCATTTGTAAGTATATCTCCACAAAAACAGACTTAGTGAAATATTAATAATAAAACTGATTGTTATGAATAAAAGATCTAATCTATCTTTCGAGGTATTTTTAAAATGAAAAATTAAAAAGCCTAAAGGAGTCGGGTTATCACTATAATTAAAGAAATGAAAAATAATTTCATATACAATATGATACAATATAATAAAGGAGATAATATTTAAGAGAAATAGCTTATTTTTCATATTCTTTGTATTGCGGAATATTTCCAATTTGTATTGTAGGTGATGTTGTAAAATTAGCATTGAAGTCAGCAAATTTTGTTCTTATGACTTCAGGTTGCATCATCTTTCCTGTAGCTCCAGAAATCTAAAATATTTCGCATATAAGTATTCCAAGCACAAACTTTAATATCACTATTCTAATTTTTATCTCTCAATATCCACTTGTTAAGTTTGAAAAGTGGTAATATTAAAATAAACAAAATAGGCATAGGGAAATAGTAATATATAAATAAGAAGAAAATAGGGCTTGAGGTAATATATGCTAGAAAAAATAATATTAATAATAACAAAGTGCTAATAATTGAAAAGAATAAGAGTAATCTAAAGAATAATAAAGAAATAGAAATTTTATTGTACCATTTATAAAGATAGTAGAATAAAGCACCACTTACAGCCATATTTATAATAAAGCTTATAAGTATTATTAAAAATGAAGAAATTTCGAACCTATCAAACTTGTGAAAAATATAGCCTAATGGTGTAAGACCCTTATCTCTATTAAATGAGCTATAAGCAATTAATTCATATACAATATGATACAATATAATGAAGGTGATAATGTTTAAGGGTAGTAATTTATTTCTCATATTCTCTGTATTGTGGTATGTTCCCAATTTGTAATGTAGGTGATGTTGTAAAATTAGCATTGAAGTCAGCAAATTTTGTTCTTATGACTTCAGGTTGCATACTCTTTCCTGTAGCTCCGAGCTTAAGATAAAGTCACAATAGTTATATAAACTTTGTGCATTTGGACAAAGTTTTTTGTTTTTATTAAAATTGAATTTCATTTAATTTACTAACACTTTCTTCCTTTTGATGACTGAAAACAGTATACTAAAAATGAATATTGAGATAATGAAAATATCAAAAAATGTTTCAATTGAACCATATTTTTTATTATAGTAGAAAACTTCTCCCATGTGAAGAAACTCAATTAATACTAGCAGAAATAGACCTATAGAATTAAATATAAGTAAACTTTTTGATACATTTTGTAATAAAAAGTAAGTAGATAATATGATAAGGAAATTGAGAACTATTAAAAAAGGTATTGAGATATTAGTGTCTATTTTCAGAATATTATACAGAAGAATAGTGGTAATAATGATAGTGCCCATATTTCTTTTCTTTGCTATGAAATATAGTATTAATACCATTGTTAAAATGATGAACCAATCATAAAGAATTGTTCTCTGAGTCACAGCGAAGCAATCTGTACTAATTTCGCATAGATTACCTAATTCAAAAGAAGAGTTATATAAGAGTCTATATCCCAAGAAACTTATTAATCCTGTAAGAATATATAAAATAAAAGATATTATATTTTTTTTCATAATATTAATCAGCCATTAGGAAATGACATTGTATCACAAGGAATAATCATGGATTTGTCTTTTTGAAATATGCACATACAATTAGGGGGACCATAAGGAGAACTTCCAGCTATTACATCTCTATAGGCTCCTTGTGGCTGCCATGGGTAAAGACTATCAATTTTTTTTTCACTTTTTTTATAAGATCTAAAGTTATCATCATTTTTGACATGTATATTTACTTTTTCTAATTTATCAGCAACTTTTAAATCAATTCTATCTGATTTGTTTCCCCATGTAGCACTATAATTACTTCTTTTAAGAAACGCATGAACTTTAGATTCTAATCTATCTGCTAGTTTTTGTGCTAAGCTTCTATCTTCTCCCCATGTGAATTTTTCCACATCGGTATCATTATCAATACTTAATCCTGTTCTACATGCATAAGACCATATTTCTGAATTTTGAGTGAAGCTATTTGGATCTAAACGAGAATAATTATTTAGATTTAATTCATTAGCCTCTGCTGTTTCTTTAGAGTTTATTTTATTGATAGTTTTATACTGATCCCAATCAAGCATAAAGGTAATCCTACTTGGCATTCCATGAGAATACATATATAAATTTTTTACTTTATAAATATTACCATACTCATCTTCTTTTGTTCTATAGTTTTTTGAAGCATTTGTATACCCCGTATTAATATAGTTAATAATCTCATTTAAATTAGAGACTTCTATTAACTTTATATTTTTCTTATAAAGCTTTAATGATTTCTCAAATTCCAATTTCATATTCTGAGAATAACCATGTTTAAAGTATATTACAGTTTGAATACTTGAAATTTTGACTCTCCTTACTGCTTGCGCCATAAACATTAGCTTATTAACTGGAGCTTTGTCGTGTACTTCTGCGCCGACTATAATAATGTTCTCATTATAGCTAACAATATGATTAATACTAGGTCTTCCAGGTAAATAATCACCTATGCTATTTCCTGTTCCCATTTGAAATTATTTTTTTAGGACTATTTAAAATTAATTTTTCTTCTGTTGCTTCCAACCACTTGGATTCGGAGATTTCAATCATTTTTTTTCCACTAATAAGAATATCTTTTTCAGTGGTTTTTATAATCATATTTTTTGCAAATTTTATTATAGCCATAACTAGTAAAGATTAGATTTTTCGCCACTATTCCACTCAATGGTCTTAGCTCCTTGCATTGTAATGTTTTCTTCTGTGGTTGTAATATCTATTGCACCAGAAAAGGTTTCAGTTTTTTTTGCTTGTCTTAGTGCAATGTCGTCAGCTATTTCAGTTCTACTATTGGATATCTCCATTCGGTTTCCTGTTGCTGTTTCAGAAATATCATTACCAGCAGAAATTGTGATGTTTTGTGTAACAGATGTTATTTGATTTTGTCCAATAGTTGTTGTCATATTTTTCCCAACGTTTATATTCATATTCTCCCCAGCATTAAACGTCATATTCTTAGGCGCAGTCACCGCAATATTTCCCTGCCCATCCATCAAATAAGTATTACCACTTGGATCAATAATATTTACACTACCTTCAGCATCATTCATCAAAATACGAATCCCGCTTCTGGTTTGAATAGATTTAAGATGATTATTCACTCCGCCTCCAAGAGCAACATTTCCATGGAACATTCCGCCCATAGCAAAAGGGAAATCTGGATTGTGATACTCAAAGCCAATCATCACCTGGTCTCCAATTTCAGGAATGGCTACAAATCCTCTGTTCTGACTTATAGCATCTGTTCCTCCTGCATCAGGACTCATCATTCTGATAAAACTTGTGGTATCATTTAATTGCCAATCGAACTGTACTTGTATTCTTCCTTGATTTAAAGGGTCAACATTCGAGATAACGGTTGCTACTTGTGGCTCAGCTTTAGGCATTTCAAAGGTAGGCTTAGGCATAAAACCTGTTCCTTCAGCAATCGCTTCAAAACTTCCTGTATAATATCCTCTGGCATCAACTTCATGATTTACCTCTGTAATCATTAAAGTTGTAAAATGTGAGGTTTGATTGCTATCTCGCTTTCTCATTGCTAAATCAGCAACACAACCAATATATAGAAACGGAACCGTTGTTTCTCCTGAAACTGTAAAAACATCTACGGCTTTACTTCCTCTTGCACTCTTCTGGGAATCATCTACATCACGAAACATATTGGCATTAATCGGAGTAGGAGTTAATGAACGGGTTTTAAAGATAGTATCATTCAACTCATACGCTTTGCCAGATAACTCACCTAAATGCTTGATCCGGTTATCAACACCCAGCATTTTTGTATGACTGCTGCTGTTATACCCAAAGTATTCAGGTTTTGTATGTATAGCTTTTAGTTCAATGGCAACATCATTTACGTTACTCCCATCAATGAGTTTTATAGGCTTTTCATTAGGTGGAAGTTTTCCAAAATGCAGCACTTCACCATCATAATAAAACTGCTCACCATAGGCTTCTGCAATTCTTGCAAGGTAATTATAATGGGTTTCGCAATATTGCGCGCTGTAATTGATATAGCTGTTGTTTTGAGTAGCTACCCTGAAATCAAAATCATTTGTACCCAATGTTTCTTTGATTACCCTGTCTGCAATAATAGATGTATTTACAGATTGACTTCCTCCAAAACTTTGAGTATGTGGAGCAGAATCCATCAGAATGGTAGGGCTGTAACCTTTGAGTACAATATTTCCTAAGCTCATCTTCTCCTTACTGAAGGATACATTGGTAATGATTCCTACAAACGTTCTTTCAGGATTTTCATGCTCCGGATCTTTGTATTTGAATGTGACGGTCAGGCGTTTTCCCATGAACTGTCTTGCCTGTTCAAGATTGTAGTTTTGGGGTTCATTTAAAGAATCATGAGCCAAGATAAGTTCAAAGCTATGATGAGTTTTTGCGCTTTGTTGCAAACGGAAATATTTAAAATGATTGATAGGCTTTCCCCCTGCAATTATATCGAGCTTAATAACTCGATTGATGCCTGAGATATGGTTCCCAGAAATCTTCTCGGAGTTCGAGATATTTTTTTTCATTGAATCAAGTGTGCTTTATTATATCACCAAATATAGATAAAATAACATCAAAATAGACTTTTTGCGATATAATTTCAAAAATTGTTGTAGAACTAGAATTTTTTAAAGCTTTTTGATAAAAACACCATCTTCGCTTACCTCAAAATAAGATTTCAACCTGATAAAAATCTTTAAACCAGCACTCTTTTTATTTCTCCTGCAAGACCTTTTTATTATATATTTGTTAAAATTCAAAAAAAAATACATGGATAAACTTTCGGACAGAGTAAAAAAATTAGGATACTCACAGACTTTTGTAATGTCTAATAAAGCCAGAGAAATGAAAGCCAGCGGAATAGACGTGATCAGCTTAACTCTTGGTGAACCGGATTTCGATGTACCGGATAATATCAAACAGGCAGCTTTCGATGCCATTAATGAAAACTACAGCCACTACTCTCCTGTTCCTGGATTCCTTGAACTGCGTGAGGCAATTGCTTATAAATTAAAAAGAGACAATAATTTAGAATATAAACCCACACAAATCTGTGTTTCCAATGGTGCCAAACAGGCTATTTTAAATGTTTTAGCTGCTATCATCAATGATGGTGATGAAGTTTTACTTCCTGCTCCTTACTGGGTAAGCTACGATGAAATGGTAAAAATGATGGGTGGAAATTCTGTAATGCTTCCTACCTCTTATGTTACTGATTTTAAAGTTACAGCCGAACAGCTTGAAGAAGCTATCACTGATAAGACAAAAGCAATTCTTTTCAGCTCTCCATGTAATCCTTCCGGAGGATATTATACTTATGACGAATTAAAATCTATTGCAAAAGTAGTTGCTAAATATCCTCATGTGACAATTATTTCTGATGAGATCTATGAATTCATCAACTATGAGACAAAAACAACTTCTATCGCTCAGTTTCCGGAGGTTTATGAACAGACAGCCGTAATCAACGGGATGTCGAAAGCTTTTGCAATGACAGGATGGAGAATCGGGTATTCTGCATGCCCTGAATGGCTGGCAAAAGCTTGCGAAAAAGTACAGGGACAAATGACAAGCGGTGCCAATACTGTAGCTCAGAGAGCTTCTATTACCGCATTAAAAACTGATCCTTCAGAATACAGATACATGATTGATGCTTTCAAAAAAAGAAGAGATCTTGTGTATGAATTAATCCAAGAAATTCCAGGGTTTAAAGTATTGCTTCCAAAAGCAGCGTTTTATTTCTTCCCGGATATTTCACATTATATCGGAAAAACACTGAACGGAACAGAAATTAAAAATTCTGATGACTTCGCAATGTTCCTGCTAGAAAACGCTCACGTAGGATGTGTAGGCGGTTTTTCATTCGGTAGCCCGGAATGTATCAGGTTCTCTTATGCTGCTTCTGAAGAAGATTTAAGAAAGGCTATGAAACGAATCAAGGATTTATTAGACCAATTTAATTAAGCATTAAAAAAAGGTAAATAAAAACACAACCATTACAATGAATTTGTTAAAAAAACTAACAATCGCTACAAGTATTGCCGCAGCAAGTTTTGCAGGTCATGCTTTCGGACAGGATTTCCAATGGAAAGAAGCTACAGCCAACGGGTATAAGTACAAGTATGTAACAAACGACCCTACTTCGGCGAGATATTACACGCTGAAAAACGGATTAACGGTTATTTTAAGCCCAACCAGCAAAGAACCGAGGATCCAAACCTACATTGCAACAAAAGCAGGAAGTAAAACCGATCCGGCAGACCATACAGGTCTTGCTCACTATCTGGAACATATGCTTTTCAAAGGCACAACGCAGTTCGGTTCCAAAGACTGGGCAAAAGAGAAACCACTTTTAGATCAGATTGATGCTCTTTACGAAAAATACAATCAGACGAAAGACGAAGGTAAAAGAAAGGAAATCTATAAAGAAATTGACAGGGTTTCCGGAGAAGCTGCCAAATTTGCAATTGCCAACGAATATGATAAAATGATGGCAGGAATGGGTGCTGATGGATCCAACGCCTTCACTTCTTTCGAGCAGACGGTTTACACAGAAGATATCCCTTCTAACGTTGTTGACAAGTTTCTTGCTCTACAGTCTGAAAGATTCAGAGAACCTATTCTCAGACTTTTCCACACTGAACTTGAAGCGGTATATGAAGAAAAAAACAGAACGCTGGATGATGACGGAGATAAGGTTTTTGATATGATGTTTGCCAATCTTTTCCCTAATAACAATTACGGAAAACAAACTACAATCGGAACAATTGAGCACCTTAAAAACCCTTCTCTACATGCTATCAGAGAGTATTACAATAATTATTATGTTCCCAACAATATGGGAATCATCATGTCCGGAGATTTCAACCCGGATGAAGTTATTGCCAAAATAGACAAGGCTTTTTCTTACATGAAAACGAAACCTGTCCCTGAATATAAAATAGGAAAGGAAAATCCTATTGCTTCACCTGTAATTAAAGAAGTTGTAGGACCCGATGCAGAAAGTGTAATGCTTGGTTTCAGATTTCCAGGAGCGTCAACAAAAGATGCAAGGTTACTTAATTTTGTAGGAAGCATGCTTACCAACGGACAGGCTGGATTAATTGATCTTGATCTCGTAAAAAAACAAAAACTGTTAGCTGCTTTCGCTTTCCCTTATGCCCTAAAAGATTATTCAGTATTACTTTTACAGGGAAAACCTACCGAAGGGCAATCTTTGGATGAAGTCAAAAATCTTCTTCTTCAGGAAATCGATAAATTAAGAAAAGGAGAATTTTCTGATGACTTGATTCAATCTATTGTAAACAATGAAAAGAAGAATACAATTCAAAAGGATGAAAAATATTCTTCAAGAGCAAGCATCTTGATGGATGAGTTTACTTCTGAAGTAGATCATAAAGCAAATCTTGAATACATCGAAGAGATTTCCAGTCTGACTAAAAAAGACATCATGGAATTCGCTGCTAAATATCTTCAAAGCAACAACTATGTAGCTGTTTATAAGAAAAAAGGCGAAGATAAGAGCATTGTAAAAGTAGATAAGCCTACTATTACTCCTGTTTCCGTAAACAGAGAAGACCAATCTTCTTTCCTTAAGAAAATAGATGAAATGCCGGAAAAAGCAATTGCTCCCGTATGGCTCAACTACGACAAGGATATTGCTAAAAATAAATTAGGCGAGGTAGATGTGCTTTCTGTAAAAAATACAGACAATGCATTATTCAGAATGTACTATCATTTTGATTCCGGGAAATGGAACAACAAGATGCTTCCGCTAGCTGCAGAATATCTGCAATATCTTGGAACCAAAGATAAATCTTCCGAAACCATCAGTAGAGAGTTCTACAAATTGGCATCAAGCTTCAATGTAAGCGCAGGAAACGAAGAAACCTATGTATCTCTGGAAGGTCTGAATGAAAACTTTGATCAGACAATTGCTTTATTTGAGGATTTGATTAAAAACTGTAAAGCAGATCAGGGAGCATTAGACGCTTACAAAGCCAGATTGAAAAAAGCAAGAGCGAATGCTAAACAGAACAAAGCAACCATTATGGCTGGGTTAAGAAGCTATGCTCAATACGGTGCACAAAACCCATTCAATAATGTATTGAGTGATGCTGAACTTGATGCTTTGAAAGCTGAAGATTTAGTAAAAATTCTTCACGATCTGTTTAACTTTAAGCATAGAGTACTTTATTACGGTCCGAAAACAGGCACTGAAACAGTAGCTTCTTTAAAACCTATTCACAAAATTTCTGCAACCCTTAAAGATCTGCCAAAGACAAAAACGTTTGTACAGATCCCAACGGATAAGAACAAAGTATTATTCGCTCATTACGATATGGTACAGGCTGAAATTTTCTGGGCAAGAAACTCAGATCAGTACAACTCAACAATTACGCCTACAGTAAGTTTATTCAATAACTATTTTGGTGGCGGAATGGGTTCTATTGTTTTCCAGACGATCAGAGAATCTAAAGCACTTGCTTATTCTACCTATTCCTATTTTTCGCTTCCAAACAAAAAAGCTGATAAGAATGTGATCATGGCGTATGTAGGCACTCAGGCTGATAAATTCAATGAATCTACAACAGCAATGAACGAGCTTCTGACTACCCTTCCAAAATCTGAACAGTTGTTTGAAACAGCAAAAAGCGGATTGAAAAAAACTATCGCTTCTGAAAGAATTTCTCAGGACGGTATCATTTTCTCTTACCTGAAAGCGCAAAGACTTGGAAATAATACAGATATAAGAAAGAATGTCTATGAACAGGCTCCAAAACTTTCTTTTGCAGACATCAATACCTTCCACGATAATGAAATGAAAAATAAAAATTATACGTATTGTATTATTGCTTCACAAGATAAAGTGAATGAAGTGGATATGCAGAAATTAGGTGAGGTAAAAAAACTCAACTTAACTGAAATATTCGGTTACTAATATAAACGAAAGCCCTGATTTCAGGGCTTTTTTATTTAACAGCATATCAAAAACAATTATAGATTTTATTTATCGATATTCGTTTGTTCGATAGATAAAACTTTTCTATATTTGCATCAGAAATTTAAATATAAAAACAAAAAATTATGTCTTTAGTAGGAAAAAAATTCCCGAATTTAACAATCGACGCAATGTCTGAAATGGGTGACGATTTAAGAATCAACATCCTTGAAGAAGCAACAAACAACCAACAAAAAGTTCTTTTGTTCTGGTACCCTAAAGATTTCACTTTCGTATGTCCTACTGAGCTTCACGCTTTCCAGGAGGCTTTAGGTGAATTCGAAAAAAGAAACACTAAAGTAATCGGAGCATCTTGCGATACAAACGAAGTACACTTCGCATGGTTAAACACTCCAAAAGATAACGGAGGTATCGAAGGTGTAACTTACCCACTTTTAGCTGATACTCACAGACAATTAGCTAACGTTTTAGGAATTGTAGACCAGGATTTCGAATATAGCGAAGATGGTGAAGAAATCTTCACAGGTTCTAACGTTACTTACAGAGCGACTTACCTTATCGATGAGACTGGAAAAATCTTCCACGAAGCGGTAAATGATATGCCTCTAGGTAGAAACGTAAAAGAATTCTTAAGACTAATTGACGCTTACACTCACGTTCAAAAACACGGTGAAGTATGTCCTGCAAACTGGGAAGAAGGTAAAGATGCTATGAAAGCTGACAGAACTTCTACTGCAGAATACTTAGCAAAAAATTAATATCTTAATTTTAATATAACAATGTAACAATCTAACAGTATAACAATTTTAAAAGTTTTTTTGAATTGTTAGATTGGTAAATTTTTAGATTGTTACATTGTTTATTTTTTAAAAATAAACTTATGTACACAGAATTAACCGAAGATACATTACAGAATATAGTAAACGACAACGAAAAAGTAGTTGTTCAATATGGCGCAACATGGTGCGGAAACTGCAGAATCATGAAGCCTAAATTCAAAAAATTAGCATCTGAGAACGAATCTATTCCTTTCTTATATGTAGATGCTGAAAAACTTCCTGAAAGCAGAAAATTAGCAACAGTAGATAACCTGCCTACATTCGCTATCTTTAAAAACGGTGAATTGGTAAACCAGGTTCAATCTAACCAGGCTGAAAGTTTAATTAACCTTTTTAACGAATTAGCATAATGAAATTACCAGTAATCAGACAATTCTATCAGAATCAGACTCCTGAGAACCTAGAAAAAACATTGGAAGTACTAGAAAGCTTCAGCGAATTCAGAGGAACAACTGAAGAGGATTTAAATGTAGTAGGAGAGCTTATTACCAATATTTGCGGAGCTTTGGAAGTTCACGCTAATGTAAAGAACGGAATGAGCGAAAAAGATGCTTTAAACTCTTTTGCACAAAAGGTTTTAGGATCTATTGATAAGTAGTTTTTATCATTTAATATTTTATAAAAACACAAAAGAAAAAAACTGAGGTTTTCCTCAACACTATACTTCCCTATTCTTTAACCCATACTCTACTTTTATCTGAAATAAAGACTTCAATCCTATTGAAGGCGATATTTAGCACTGAATGATTAAAGAATACCCCATAAAATCCCGATGAAATGTCATCAGGATTTTTTGGATTCACAACGTAATTAAATCCAGAATTTTGATGCTGAATTTTAGTTATCCTTGTCAAGGTTCGTAACCTTGACAAGGGTTGCTGCCTAATACACAAACCATAGTATCAAAGTTCAACGCAACCAAAACATACGCCTAGCCACATGTTAAAAAAAATCTGCTCAATCCGCATAATCTGCGAGAAAAACCAAACCAATCAATTTCCTCGGAAATAAAAAATCCTGATGAAAAACTCATCAGGACTATTATTTAAATCTAAAAGATCATCAAATTAGCTTCTTTTGCTCATCAGAATATTCAGAATATACCAGAATAAAAGCATAATAGAAGCAAAAAGCTGTAATGCAGCTCCCACATACTGGTTCGTACCATAAGAATCTTTCAGCTTACTGGTCTGATATAAAATTGTAGCTGAAGCCAGGATAACCATTCCTACAGAGAACCATAATCCCAGGTTAAAGCCGAACGCCATACCTCCAACGATTAATCCAATAGAAATAAATCCACCGATTACAATGATATTTCTTAAAAAAGAAAAATCTCTCTTTGAAGTAAAAGCAACTCCGGAAATTCCTGCAAACATAGCAATTGTTAAAGTAGCAGCCTGAAAGATCACATTTGCTCCACCTGTCATATTAGCAGCAATAAAAAGCAATGGCATAAAAATGATCGCTTCCAGTAAGATATAAAACCCTAAGCCTAAATATTGAGTTGATTTGCTTTGTGAAAGGGACCATTTAGAAGCTAAAATAGAAGCCAGCCAGAAAACCCCGATGATCAATAACCAAGTAAGTCTTCCTTGGAACATCATCGCAATGATCTCTACAGGTACAGTTTTCAATAAAATAGCCTCAACTCCAATAAATGCAAGAATCGATAATGCGACATGCAAATATGTTTTCTTGTAAAAATTTGCCTTTTCTACCTCAGTAGAATGAGCAACTAAAACATCTGTCATCATAGTTAATATTTTTTTTATTTTAATTCGAAATAAAATTATTTGTCTTTCGCAGCCGGCATCACTCCAAGGATTTTACCATCATCATCAAATACAGCACTTGCCACCTCTACTGATGAGGAATCTCCGGCATATTTATATTTAATGTTCGGATGACTCACTCCATCCATTGTTACATAATATCCAACTTTCAGAACCTCCAGTTTTTTGGTAGAATCAATTCCGTTCTTTACTTTTTTAAGAACATCTTCCGTTGCAATCTTTCTTATTTTATCAGAAAGAAGCCCATCTACAGTTTTCTGATCTGAAGATTGTAAAGCTTTGATAAATTTCTGGAAATTATTATCGTAGAGATTTACCTTTTCTTTACTTATTGTAGCAGGAAGTTCTTTCTTTTGATTATTCTCAACCTCCACTCCCACTACTTTTTGGGCAAATATAAACTGCCCGCCAATAATCGCCAGACCTAAAAATAATTTTTTCATACTATTCAATTTGTTATTTGGTGAAATAGGTCATGGAAGATACGAAAATCAGACCACTTCTAAAAATTTCATCGTATCCACATTATCTGCATAGGTATCGAGCCCCGGATTCTGAGCTTCACCAAATGCAATTGAATTCAGTTCCAATTCATCTTTAGCGACTATACATTGAATATTTTCTTCGTTTTCGGTAATAAAGCTCTTCACATCTTCCAAAGATTCATATCGACTGAAATTGATCACAGAAAGCGGACTGAATAGCTTATCATCTTCTTTTAGCATTACAAAATTATTATCCCAGAATTTTTCCTGATTCAGAAGATAAACCGCTCTGTTATAATCATAATTATTTGCATATTTATTATGATTAATAATATCCTGGAATCCTAAGAAATTTTCAAACAATCTATCGATTAAGAAATCCTGAGGAATAAAAATTCTTGTAACATTTCTGCAGCCCAATCCGAAGTATTGGAAAATATCTTTGGCAAGAAGCTGTAATTCGGCATCTGTTTCGTCTCCTTTCAGTACAGCAACAGACGTTCTGTTTTTACGGATAATACTTAGATGATTTTTAAAATAATATTCAAGATATCTTGCCGTATTATTACTTCCTGTAGCAATTACAGCATCAAAATTCTCTAATTTTTCTACAAATTCAAACGAGACCTGATCATCAGAAAACTCTTTCCACTTCTTTAATAAAAACGGAATCAGATATTTATCTTTAGAAGAAAGCTTAATCACCGGAATATGATTACTTAAAACCACAGAAATCACATCATGAAATCCTACTAAAGGAATATTTCCGGCTAAAATTAACCCTACTCTTTTTGAAATTTTAGAAATAGAATAATTTTCAAGCCAGTTTTTGATATTTTCTTCAGTAAGCAAATCTGCCCAGTGCTTTAAAGCAAATTTCTGATTATCAACTGTAAACCAGGGATTCTCTATTTCTGATCTTTTTAATAATAATTCAATATCAGCATCATCTTCATTGTGATCTTTTGATTTCTTCGCTAAAAACGCTTTTATATAATCACTTAATTTAATAAGTCCTAAAACTTGATTTTCGGTATTCATAATTACTTTAAAATTGGGGAATATTTTGTAATTTTGTGCAAATTTAAAAAAAATTAGCGATGGCTATTAAAATAACTGATGAATGCATTAACTGTGGGGCTTGCGAACCGGAATGTCCAAACAATGCAATATATGAAGGAGCTGTAGATTGGAAAGCTTCTGACGGTACTACTCTTCAAGGGACTATTACATTGCCGTCGGGACTTACTGTGGATGCTGATGCAGCACAGGAACCTGTAAGTGATGATGTGTATTTCATTGTAACAGATAAATGTACAGAATGTAAAGGATTCCATGAGGAACCACAATGTGCGGCTGTATGCCCGGTAGACTGCTGCGTTCCTGATGAGGATCACGTAGAATCTGAGGAGGCTCTGCTTAGCAAAAAAGCATTCCTACACGGCGAATAAAAAAATTCCGTCTCATCATCTGTGAGGCGGCTTTTTTTAACCAAAAATCAAATAAAACCCAAAATTAAGCGGAGAACATCACACTTCAAAGCAACCAAAAAATAAAAATATGAACAAAAAGCACAACTTCAGCGCAGGACCATGTATCTTACCTCAGGAGGTATTCGAAAAATCAGCACAGGCGATTTTAGATTTTAACGGTATCGGATTATCTCTTCTTGAGATTTCTCACAGAAGCAAAGACTTTGTTGCTGTAATGGACGAGGCGCGTGCTATTGTAAAAAGATTGATGAACCTTGGAGATGATTATGAGGTTCTTTATTTAGGAAGCGGTGCAAGCATGCAGTTTGCAATGGTTCCTTACAATCTGATGAAAGTAGGCGGAAAAGCAGCTTACCTGGATACGGGAACATGGGCGGCAGGAGCAATCAAGGAAGCTAAAAAATTAGGTACAGTAGATGTAGTAGGCTCTTCAAAAGAAGAAAACTATTCTTTTATTCCTAAAAATTACTCAGTAGGTTCAGAATATGATTACTTCCACTGCACTTCCAACAATACGATCTATGGAACTCAGATGAAGTCATTCCCGGAAGTAGATACTTTAATGGTGTGTGATATGAGTTCAGATATTTTTTCAAGACAGCTTGATTTTTCTAAATTTGATTTAATCTATGCCGGAGCACAGAAAAACATGGGTCCGGCAGGAGTTACTTTAGTAGTTATCAAAAAAGAAATCCTTGGTAAGACAGGAAGAGAAAATATGCTTTCTATGCTGGATTATTCTCAACATATTTCTAAGGAATCTATGTACAATACTCCCCCTGTATTTCCTATCTACGCTTCCCTATTAACTCTTCAATACCTTGAAAAGAATGGCGGAATCGCAGCTGCAGAGCAAAGAAACGAAGCAAAAGCAAAACTTTTATACGATGAAATTGATAGCAATCCGCTATTCGAAACATTCTGCGTAAAAGAAGACCGCTCATTGATGAATGTTTCTTTCAAAATTACAGATGAAAGTAAGAAAGAAGAATTCGACAACGCATGGAAAGCTGCAGGTATCAGTGGACTAAACGGACACAGAAGCCTTGGCGGATACAGAGCCAGCTTATACAACGCCTTACCTATTGAAAGCGTACAGGTTTTGGTAGATGTAATGAAATCTATCAAATAATTTAAGCATTAAAAAATTCAAAGATTGAAAGATTTAAAAGCAGTTAATTTAAATTTATTAATTTGCGCCCCAGTTTTAGAATTTTGAAATATTTAGATCTTTCAATCTTTAAATCCAATAACACATGAAAGTTTTAGCAAACGATGGAATCTCAAAAGCAGGAGAACGGGTACTAAAAGAAGCCGGAATTGAAATTCTGGACAATAGAGTTGCCCAAGATCACGTTATTAATTTTATCAACGATAATAATGTGGACGTTCTTCTTGTAAGAAGCGCAACAAAAGTAAGACAAGAATTGATAGACGCATGTCCCGGGCTTAAAATAATAGGTCGTGGCGGCATCGGGATGGACAACATTGATGTAGAATATGCAAAAAGCAAAGGGATAAAAGTAATCAATACCCCTACAGCATCTTCAAAATCTGTTGCAGAATTGGTTTTCGGACACTTCTTTTCATTAGCGAGATTCCTGCATGAATCAAACAGGCTAATGCCTTTGGAGGGAGAAACTCACTTCAATGCCATGAAAAAATCATTCAACAATGCGTATGAACTTTCAGGAAAAACATTAGGAGTAATTGGTTTTGGAAGCATTGGACAGGAAGTTGTAAAAATAGGAATTGCCTTAGGAATGAAAGTACAGGTACTGACAAGAAGTCCAAAAACAGAAGTTCTTACACTGAATTTCTTTGACGGACAGTCAGTGAACTTTGAAATCACTTCTACCAATGATATGGATACATTCCTTAAAGAAGCAGACTTCATCAGTATCAATACTCCAAAAACCAATGAATACATTATAGATACACCACAGTTTGAAAAAATGAAAGATGGTGTCTATATTGTAAATACTGCAAGAGGTGGTGTCATCAATGAAGTAACGCTGATTGACTTCATCGAATCTGGAAAAGTGGCAGGAGCCGCATTAGATGTTTTTGAAAACGAACCTAGTCCGGAACTTCCGTTACTTATGAACCCTGCATTATCACTTTCTCCACATATAGGAGGAAATACGATAGATGCGCAAGAGAAAATCGGTATCGAACTTGCGGAACAAATTATTAAGCTACAAAAAGAAACTATAAGATAAATATGCCTATTTTTAAACCTTTCCGTGGAATAAGACCTCACAGAGACTTTGAGGATACTTTCCCTACTCATCCACTGGATAATTTTACCCAGGAAGAAATAGCAGAAAAAGCTCAAGTTGAAAATACTTACATCAATATGATAAAACCATATGTTGTAAGCAAATCCAAGGATGTAGACCGAAACCTGAGAAAGATCCGCGCCACATTTGAAGAACTTCTGGAAGAAAAGAAATTGGTCCAGGATAATTCTGCATATTATCTTTACGAACAAATATACCCTAATAAACAAATATTCAGAGGGCTTTTAGGTCTTGCAAGTATTGAAGATTTCTGGAATGGAAAAATCAAAAGACACGAAAGTACTATTCCACAGAAAAAAGAAAAGCTGGCTCATTACCTTGAAAAAGTAAGCCTGCAGGCAGAACCTGTATTACTTACCTATCCTGCCAACTCAAAAATTGAGTTGCTGATGAACCACGAAGAAAAAAACGTTCCTATTTTCAACCATGTAGATAATTTGGGAATCAGACATAAAATCTGGAGAATAGACAACCGTTTAAAACTACAGCAGTTTAAAGAAGTAATCGATCAGATTGATTCATTCTATATTGCTGACGGACACCATAGAATTGGTTCAACAGCATTAAATGCAAAAAAACTTAAGGAGAAAAATAAAAGACACAACGGTACAGAGCTTTATAACTTTGTATATAGCTTTATCGTTTCAAATCAATCTATCAAAATCCACGACTATAACAGAATCTTACATGATCTGAATGGTCTTTCCAGTGAACAGTTCCTGAAAGAACTTGAGCAGTATTTCCTGATCCACGAAAAAGGAGAAACCCCATACTTCCCTTCTCAGAAATTCCATATTTCAATGTATCTGGATGGTAAATTCTATTCACTTCATGTGAAGCATGACCTTCGTTCCAGAGAAATGTCATTGGATAACCTAGACCACCATTTATTGGATAAATATATTTTTAAAGGTATTTTAAAAATCCAGGATCCGGATAGTTCCGAATTAATTTCTTACGTAAAAGGAACTTCCAATATTAATGGAATCAACATTATAAAAGATAAAATAGACAGCGGAGAAGGAAAAGCAGGCTTTGGAATTTATCCTGTAAGTTTTAATGATATGATTAAAATTTCAGACCTAAAACTAAGCATGCCTCCAAAATGTACATTTATTGAGCCGAAATTGATTACAGCACTGTTAATGTACGACATGAAACCTTAATAAATTCCTAATTTTTCCCTACTTTTAACAGCGGAAAAAGAAAGGTAAAATAAAAATGAAAAAAATATTCATTATACTTCCACTCTTTTTGAGTGGATTTTTATTTTCTCAAAAAAAAATCCAGAAGAAACCTGCCGGCAGAACAGCAATTCCTGTAAAATTAAATTATCACGATGAATTCAAAAGAATCTCAGACGAGATTATGACCAATGGCAGAGCTTATGACAATCTTGGAGAACTTACAAAGGGAATCGGACCGCGTTTCAGTGCAACACCTGGCTATGCAAGAGCAGTAGAATGGGCTGAGAAGAAGTTTAAGGAAATCGGCATTAATATGATCTGGAGACAAGAAGCCAAAGCTCCTATCTGGATCAGAGGAAAAGAATCCCTACAGATAAAAGCAGAAAATGGAGACTGGAAAACCATCAGAATGCTTTCTTTTGGCAACTCCGAAGGAACAGGCGGAAAAGATCTGACAGGTGAAATTGTTTTAATCAATTCCACTTCTGAGCTTAATGCAATGTCAATAGGACAGTTAAAAGATAAAATAGTTTTCGTGAATGTCCCTATGGACCCAAAAATCATTAACACAAGCGACTCCTATTTACAAACAGCAAAATCAAAATTAATTTCTGCTTCTGTCATCGCTAAAACAGGTGCAAAAGCATTAATTATAAGATCATTAACCACAGCTAATGATGATACCCCTCATGCTAAAATGATTTACTACGAACCAGATGATAAAGTCAAAATTCCGGCATTATCAATTGGTGTAAAATCAGCAGATGAGCTGGAAAAAACTTTAAAAAAGCAAAAGGTAATTGCTAAAATCAATATGACCGCCGAATCAAAAGGCAGCACTACAAACCCAAATATCATTGCAGAAATTCAGGGTAAAAAAGACTCTAAAGTCATTGTCTTAGGGGCTCAGCTGGATTCCTGGGATATCGGTGAAGGAGCAACTGATGATGGAACAGGCGTTGCCCAATGTATCGAAGTGTTGAGAACATTAAAAGCACTTGGATATGAAAATAACCACACCATCCGTGTAGTTTTGTACGCCAATAGTGAAAACGGTGGGCAAGGTCGTGAAATGTATGCGGCTTATGTCAAAAAAAGAGAAGAAAAACACATCTTTGCCTTAGGAACAGATGCCGGAGGTTATTCGCCAAGAGGATTTTCTCTCGATATGTCTCCACAAAGAAGAAGACTAGTTTCTCCCTGGAAAGAATATTTTCTTCCTTATGGAATTTATGATTTCGATCAGACAGATGCAATTCAGGACATTTCTCCTCTGAAAAAGCTGGATATTCCTTTAGCAGAGCTTGTGGTAGATACACAAAGATATTTTGATTATCACCATTCCGAACAAGACACATTTGATAAAGTGAATAAAAGAGAACTTCTTCTCGGAGCAGTTGCAATGACACAGATGATTTTTATGGTTGATAAAAACTGGTAATATGAAAAAAACAATCACTTTATCTTTATTAGCCTTAGGAACTCTCTCTTTATTCGGTCAAACTAAAGAAGATTCAATCCAGTTTAGTAGAATTTCCACCGAAATTTTAAATAATGGAAAAGGTTATGATGAGCTGCGGGAACTTACTAAAAATATCGGCAATCGTTTAAGTGGTTCGCAGGCTTACGAAAAATCCGTACAATGGGCAGCTCAAAAACTTCGGGATGCCGGTGCTGATAAAGTATGGCTTCAGGAAGTCATGATTCCAGTCTGGGTAAGAGGAAAAGAATCCTTATACATTAAAACTTCTAACGGAAACTGGAAAAGTCTTAAAATGCTTTCCCTTGGAAACTCTGAGGGCACCGCCGGAAAAGATGTTTCAGGAGATATTATCATGGTAAAATCCCTGGAAGAATATGACAAACTTCCTGCTGAGAAGATAAAAGATAAGATTGTTTTCTTTAATTACCCTTTCAATCAGGGAAACGTGCAAACTTTCATTTCCTATAGAGATGCTGGTGCCTATAGAAGAACTGCCGCCACATTAACGGCTAAAAAAGGTGGTAAATTTGCGATTATCCGTTCTCTTTCCTCAGCGTTCGATGACATTCCCCATACCGGAAATATGCGATATGAAGAAAATACCGTCAAAGTACCCGCTATAACCATAGGAAATACTACAGCCGATGAACTGGAAGCTTTATTAAAGAATCAAAAAGTTACTGCAAAACTTAACTCTAACTGCGGAATGAAAGGCGAAAAACTCTCCCACTCTGTCATCGGTGAGATTACAGGCAAAAAAGACCAAAGTGTAATCGTAGTTGGCGGACATCTCGATTCTTGGGACATCGGAGAAGGTGCTCATGATGATGGTGCCGGAATTGTTCAGAGTATTGAAGTGTTAAGAACCTTCAAAAAACTGGGAATACAAAACAATCATACCATCAGAGCAGTCTGTTTCGCAAATGAAGAAAACGGAACAAAAGGAGGAAAACAATATGGTAAGATAGCAAAGGAAAGCAATGAAAGACATCTTTTTGCCATAGAATCCGATGCCGGAGGATTTTCTCCCAGAGGAATTTCATTGGAGATGGATGATACAAAAAGAAACCAAATCCAAAGTTGGGTACATCTCTTTTTACCTTATGGGATTTATAACTTTGAAGGAAAATATTCAGGGTCTGACATTGCTCCACTCCATGAGATGGGCGTTCCAACAGCAGAACTCGTCCCTGAGCCACAACGTTATTTTGACATTCATCACACCGAAGAAGATACTTTTGAAAAAGTCAACCGTAGAGAATTACTTCTCGGCTCCACGGTCATGACACAACTTATTTATATGATAGATAAAAATTGGTAAAACCATGAAAAAGATATTAGGAACTACATTACTCCTTTTGGGAATGACTGTTTTCGGGCAGACCAAAGAAGATTCAATACAATTCAGTAAAATTTCTCTTGAAGTTTTAAATAACGGAAAAGGCTATAATGATCTGCGTGAACTCACCAAGAACATTGGTCATCGTTTAAGTGGCTCAGAAGCTTATGAAAAATCCGTAAAATGGGCAGAACAAAAACTTCGTGATGCCGGAGCTGACAAAGTATGGCTTCAGGAAGTTATGATTCCTGTTTGGGTAAGAGGAAAAGAATCCCTACACATCAAAACCTCAAACGGAAACTGGAAAAGCTTAAAAATGCTATCCCTTGGTAATTCAGAAGGAACAAACGGTAAAGATGTTTCCGGTGAAATTATCATGGTAAAGTCTATGGACGAATACAATAAACTTACACCTGAACAGGTAAAAGATAAAATCCTATTCTTTAATTATGCATTTAAACAGTCATTCATAGAAACATTTAAAGGATACGGTGATGCCGCAAAGTACAGAACAACAGCAGCTTCCTTAACCGCTAAAAAAGGAGGAAAATTTGCAATTATCCGATCTCTCTCATCAGCTTTCGATGATGTTCCCCACACCGGAGCAATGCGTTATGAAGAAAACACATCCAAAATACCAGCTGTAGCTATCGGAAGTACTACCGCTGATGAACTGGAAATCTTATTAAAGAATCAGAAAATTACAGCAAAACTGAACTCCAACTGCGGAATGAAAGGAGAAAAGCTTTCCCACTCTGTCATTGGTGAGATTACAGGTAAAAAGGACCAAAGCGTAATCGTTGTCGGTGGACACCTTGATTCTTGGGATGTCGGCGAAGGAGCTCATGATGATGGCGCCGGAATCGTGCAGAGTATTGAAGTATTAAGAACTTTCAAAAAATTAGGAATACAAAATAACCATACTATCAGAGTGGTTTGCTTTGCCAATGAAGAAAATGGCGTAAAAGGCGGAATCCAATACGGAAAAGAGGTTAAAGAAAATAATGAAAAACACCTTTTTGCCATTGAATCAGACGCCGGAGGATTTGCTCCAAGAGGAATTGCCTTAGATATGGATCAAACCAAAAGAAAGCAGATCCAAAGTTGGTCTAAACTATTCCTGCCGTACGGAGTGTATAACTTTGAAGAACAATTTTCAGGAACAGACCTTTACCCACTTCATGATATGGGAATTCCTGCCGCTGAGCTGATGCCTGATTCTCAACGTTATTTTGATATTCATCATACAGAAGAAGACACCTTTGAAAAAGTGAACCGAAGAGAACTTCTATTAGGTGCTGTTACAATGACACAGATTATCTATATGATTGATAAGAATTGGTAACAGAATACTATTACTATATATAAGACCCCGTTGAATTCTATAAGATTTGATGGGGTTCTTTTGATCACGAGTTATTAGTCCCAAAAAACACAAAAGAATTCTTCCAGAAAGACAGATTTTTATCTCTCTTTATTTTGGAAATTCAATAGAAATGGACTTTAGTCCATTTATCATAAAAATAAATCCCGCATTGGCTTTAGCCAAATATAAATAAAACCAGCTAGTTCTGATCCAGGAGAGCTAAGTTCCTTCATTCTCTTCCATACTCAAATCTAATTCTTTATTTTAAGAAAATAGTTTTATTAATCATTTTAACAATTCCACAAGCAAAATTTATTTTTCTTCGTTTAAGGAAATAAACCATAAAAAACACTGAAAAACAACAAAATAAAACATAATAACTCAAACTGTTAATTGTAGAGTTATCACTTTGGCATGATATTCGCATGTTATTTCTCGAGAAAAAAATTATAAAAAAGCACTAAGGATGAGAAAAAAGGTTTTCTGTGGATTTTCAGTTTTCCACTGATTCAAAGTTCATATTGATGTATATGAATCCTTTTTTTTCTACGATGCCGTAAAAGATACGGGTTCGTGAAAAATGACCCTCGGTTTATTTTTCACAGCAATCTTGCGCCCCGTATCTGACTGGTATCATAAATTTCCATGAATCTATATTGATTCTAAATATTTTTAATCCCGGACTTTATGCCCGGTATAACGATATAAATAAACGGCAAAGTTATCACGAACCTTAGCCCAGTAAAGAAATATGCCTTTCTTTTTACCGTGATAATAGCGTTGCTTTATTTCTAATTAAATGTATAACCCTTAAAATGTTAGTAATGATGAGAGCCTTTTTTGAAATGATTTTTAAGAGAAATGAAGATGCTGCGAAAATGCATATCTGGAGCTTGCTTTTGGTATTGAGTTTTGCTGCCTTTTCTGTATTGGTATACAGCTTGAAACCAAGTTTAAATAGCTTAATAATATATCTGACCGCCTTTGCCGCTTATATCGGCTTTGGTCTTTTATTCATCGGTTCCCTTTCCGGAACAGGTATGAAAAAAAGAATTGGCAGAGGCATATAACTTTTAATTCTTTCTTTTACTGAAAAACCACCTTTTTGAAGGGTGGTTTTTTTATCATTTTACATTTTATTCTTTAAAAATATCTTTCATCATTTTCTCAAGAAATTTTGTAGTTTCTTCTTCAATCATTTTTTCAGATTTTGCTACGAGTTCCGCATGAAAAGGCTGGCAGCAGGCTTTTATTCCAAATCCTTCATCAGTTTTCACAAATTCCGGATGTACATTATGTTCTTTACAAACTTCAGCTTCTATTTCCTGTTTTATTAAGTCATAATTAAGGTCAAACATATTTTCTATTTTATTCATTGGTGAATGATAAAGATAGGAATAATTTTTATTTGCTTAAATCAGGGTTTCTACGGTATTGAAAATCAAAAAGCCGTCCTTTTCAGGACGGCTTTCATATCTTAAAGATTCAATTATTTTACTTTAACAAGCTCAACATCGAAAATTAACCAAGAGTTTGGCGGAATAACTCCTCCTGCTCCTCTTTCTCCGTAACCCATTGCTGGTGGGATCAATAATGTAGCAGTTTCTCCTTCTTTCAATAATAGGATACCTTCATCCCATCCTTTGATCACTCTTCCCATTCCGATTGGAATTTCGATAGGCTCATTTCTTTTGAATGAAGAATCGAATTCAGTTCCGTCTACTAATTTTCCTGCATAGTGTACAGAAACGTTATCACCTGCTTTTGGAGCTTTACCGTCAGCAGTCTTAGTGATTTTATAGTAAAGACCAGATTCAGTTTTTTGCATTCCTGCTTTTAAACCTTCAACTAATTTTTCCTGATTTGCTTTGAATTCTTCTTCTCTTTTCTTCTTTTCAGCTTCTTCTTTAGCAATGAAAGCTTTATTATTTTCTGCGATTTTAGCTTTTCCTTCGTTGAAAGTTTTAGCAGCATCGTAGTTCTTATACTCATCACCTTTACCGAAAATAGAAACTTTCTCTAAAACAATATCTGTTTTAGGTTTATCCTGCGCTCCTTTTTCAACATTAGCAATCGTATCAATAACATCAATACCTTTTACTACTTTTCCGAAGATGGTGTGTCTTCCGTCTAACCAAGGTGTAGCAACTTCAGTGATGAAGAACTGAGAACCGTTTGTATTTGGTCCTGAATTCGCCATAGAAAGAATTCCTTTTCCTGTGTGTTTAAGATCGTTTCTTTCATCTTCAAATTTATATCCAGGATCACCCATTCCAGTTCCTTGAGGATCACCTCCCTGGATCATGAAATCCTTGATTACTCTGTGGAAAATAGTTCCGTCATAGTAAGGAACTCCTTTAGCCTTAGCTTTGTTGTCGATTTTCCCTTCAGCAAGACCGATAAAGTTGGCTACAGTTACTGGTGCTTTCTTGTCCTCAAACTTAACAATCATGTTACCTTTTGTGGTTTGAAGATTTGCATAAAGTCCGTCATTAAGACCTTCGTAAGTTTCTTTGTCTACGTTCATTTTTTTATAAATTGGGGTACAACTCATCAGCGAAATACTTGCCGCTGCCAGAATTATATTCTTGTTAAACAATTTCATGTATTATAAAGCTTTTAATTTTATGATTAATGGGATATCATTGTCTATTTTCTTTTCGTCTCCAAAAGTTCCGTAAGCCAAAGAAGACGGTACCAAAAGCGTCACCTCCTCTCCATCATGTATAAAACGTAAAGCATTCTCCACCGCTTTCAGTTCATCAAAATGCCCAAATTTGGCATCTCTTCTTTCAAAAGGTTGATCATAGATCTTGGTTTGATCAAAGTCATACAACTCATAAGAATAAGAAATCAGCGAATTATCTGCTCTCCTTTCCCTGCGATCAAAACCATCCACTGTCACCCAGTAATTAAGCTGCGTAGGATAAAACTTTATGTTTTGTCCATTAATCCAATCCTGAATCTGCCCTCTTTCAATGGTGTTCAGGTTTTTCATTCTATTCTTAGAAACGTCCAGATCTTTCTGGCTTAAAACACCGCCTACAGGAGGATGCGCCGTCTGTGCATTTCTATTGCAGCTCAACAAACTTATGGCTGATATGAAGAGTAATTTTTTCATAAACTTTTGCGAAAATACACATTTCGTGAATCAATTACAAAAGTTGATACAGAAATATAGTAATGTATTAATGCAGCAATATAGCAATAATAGCCAAAATAACTTTTAAACCTTTAAGATGAATTTAAATTTTAAAGAAAATCAACCATATACTTCAACTACATTCTATAAAAAACTTCTTCCTGTAACTAAATTTTTAATAGGTATTTTAAAATAAAAAAAGCCAGGAATTTCCCGGCTTTATATTATATAGTGTATTGATGAAATACTGTTAAACTGTTTCAAGTGCGTGATCTACAGCTACTCTCCATCCAAATGGATCTTCAGAAAGGTTATTTTGAAGATCTACTAAGTCTTTCTTAAGAATCGCAGCATAGCTTTCCTCGTCAGATAATCTTGGAAGTTCTAATTTCTCACCTTGATATCCTAAAGCCTGGAACTGAGTTGTCACAACTGCTGTACCTACTCCCCAAACTTCTTTTAGCTCTCCACCTTTCAAAGCTTCAATTACTGTTTTTACCGGAATGGGTTCTACTTTTACTTCAATACCTCTTTTCTTAGCTAATTGAATGAAGCTATCTCTTGTAACACCGTCAAGGATCTTCTCAGAAGTTGGAGGTGTATAGATTGTATCGTTGATTCTTACAAATACGTTCATTGTACCACTCTCTTCGAAATATTCGTGAGTAGCATCATCTGTCCAGATAATTTGCTCATATCCTTCTTCG
Source organism: Chryseobacterium sp. CS2K3 (assembly GCF_059515185.1). Taxonomy (NCBI): domain Bacteria; kingdom Pseudomonadati; phylum Bacteroidota; class Flavobacteriia; order Flavobacteriales; family Weeksellaceae; genus Chryseobacterium; species Chryseobacterium sp. CS2K3. The sequence goes on from NZ_JCAKRW010000003.1 coordinate 197,334, forward strand.
ATAGCTAATTGAGTTGGGTAGAAAGAAGCGGCATAGTTTCCTGCTGCTTTAGCAGATCCTACTCCTCCGTTTGCAGCTCTTGAATAGTGATCAGAGATTTTTACAGAAACGGGTTCTGAATAGTAGCTCTTAGCTGGTGTTGCAACGATAGCAAACATATATTTCTCAGAAACTCTAGCTTTCAAAGCTTCTTCTGTAGCAAAAATCAATGGTCTGATATATAAAGACATACCTTCTCCCTGAGGAATCCAGTCTCTGTCAATATCTACTAATGCTTTTAATCCGTCTAAAAACATTTCCTCAGTCACCTCAGGCATAGCAAGACGCTTCGCTGACTTATTGATACGTTCAAAATTCTTTTCAGGTCTGAAAAGGAAAACCTGCCCGTCTTTGTCTTTATAGGCTTTCATACCTTCAAAACAAGCTTGCCCATAGTTTACTCCCATCATAGCAGGTGTAAATGGAATCGGACCGTAAGGAACTAATTTTACATCACCCCATTTTCCGTTTTCGTACTCACAAATGATCATATGATCTATGAATGTACCTCCAAATGAAAAGTTGTTTGGGTCAAATGTAGAAATTCTGGAGTTTTCAGTTTTTTGAATTATCATTTTTTAAAATTTTTACGATGTTCTACAAATTTAACATAATTTTCTAAATATAAAAATTTTAGAGTAAATTTGACAAAAAATTAGCTTGAAAAGAGAAATTAAGACCACAAAAGACGGAAGTAAAACATTGTTTATAAGTGAGTTAGACGAAAATTATCATTCTCACAATGGCGCACTTCAGGAAGCAGAACATGTGTTTATTAAAAATGGACTAAATTTAATAAATGATTACGAAATTAATATTTTAGAACTAGGTTTTGGAACAGGTTTGAATGTTTTGGTGACAATTAATGAATATTTAAAAACTGACAAAAATCATGTCATCAATTATTTTTCGCTGGAAAAATATCCCATAAATGAATCCGAAGTTAACGATTTAGCTTATTTTGAACTTTTTGATAACCCTGAGTTAAAAAATATTTATCAGAAAATTCATCTGGAAGATTGGGAAAAGTCAGTTGAAATTATTAGTGGATTCAACTTAAAAAAGATAGAATGTGATTTTTTCGACCTAAAGAACATTGATCTACCTAAAATCAACCTTGTTTACTTTGACTGTTTCGGAGCAAGAGTACAGCCTGACCTTTGGGAAAAGCCGTTATTCGAAATGGTTTCTGACAAAATGGCGCTTAACGGATTATTAACAACCTATTCATCCAAGGGAAGCGTAAGAAGAATACTTAAGGAACTGAATTTCCAGGTAGAGAAAAAACAAGGTCCCCCAGGGAAAAGAGAGATGATTAATGCGGTTAAACAATAAAAAAACAATAAAGGTAAAATACTAAATAAGGTCTGACAGCAAATTCGATTTTCCGTTGTTTTAGCTTTATTTGCCTCAGAAAAATTCATTACCTTTAACTATATAAAATATTATACATTATATATATGATAGATAAGATCAACATTAGAGTGTATGGCTGTGCAGTAAAAGATAAAAAAGTTCTTACCTTATTTGAGGAATATGCCGGTGAACCTTTAGTGAAATTTCCAGGTGGCGGATTGGAGTATGGTGAAGGGACACTTGAGTGTTTACATCGTGAGTTCGATGAAGAGCTGAATGTAAAAATAGATGTTGCAGAACATTTTTATACCCAGGAAGACTTTCTGGTTTCCCGCTTCAGAGAAAATGAGCAACTTCTTACCATATATTATATAGTAAACATTGTAGATGAAAAAGAATTTCTGATTCTTGATCCCTGCATTGAAAAAACAGAATGGATGGATATTGACAGACCAGACAATCCCTTCCCTCTTCCTATCGACAAAATTGTATTTGATAAATTAAAAGAAAAATTCCTGTAAGCACTTCTTACAGGAATTTTTATGTTATTATTATTTTCTCACTTTAAAATCATTGGCTCCAGGGTAAGGTTTTAAATATCCTGAATTCCAATTGGACTGAAGTAGGGATTCTACAAATTCATCAGTTCTGTTTTTATGTGGGTCATAACGGTCTTTTAAATCAATATCAGCCATCTTTCCTTTTAAGTTCCACCAAAAAGCACTGAATCCGCCTCTAAGTTCTTTAATAATTTCGTATACGTTTTTACCCGTAGCCCTGTTCATTAGCTTGGCAAAAACCTGTCCTTCTGTTGTAGTAAGATCTCTAAGCTGTTTTTCATATTGATCTGCAAGCATATTTTGTCTTTCTCTTACAAACTTTCGTTTAGCCTTGCTATCCATATCATTCATATCTACCTGAATATCTCTGTACTGCTGTAAAGCGGTTACAAATAAAGGATATACTCTATACAGCTTTTTGTTAAGGAAATAGTAGTAATTTTTATCCAGTTGATTGTTAAATCTAGGTTTATTAACCAAAACCAGCTCATCTAATACTACCACAGGCTCTCCGTTTACTTCATAAATTTTCACCTTCTGCTGCTCGTCGTAATAATATTTATTGCCAAATTCATCCACTTTAAGGGATTCAGGCGGGTATTGATTGAGAGGTTTTGCAACCACAGTATCCTTTTGACCAAAAACACTGACTCCAAAAAAGAAAACAAAAAGACAAATAATCTTATTAAAATTCATTATTTTTACACTTATAAGAACAAAAATTAAACGCAAAAATCATTCCTTTTTATGAAATTTGAAAAGAAATCTTTGAAATTTTTAGAAAAATATTTAAACACCTCATCGCCAACAGGTTACGAGCACGAAGGACAAAAAGTCTGGATGGATTACATCAGACCTTATGTTGACAAAATTGAAGTAGATCATTATGGAACCTGTTATGGGATCATTAATCCGGAAGCTGAGTTTAAAGTAGTGATCGAAGCGCATGCTGATGAAATTTCATGGTACGTTAATTATATTACTGATGACGGGCTTATTTATGTAATCAGAAACGGAGGTTCCGACCAGACCATTGCTCCTTCAAAAGTAGTACATATCCATGGGGAAAACGGGATTGTAAAAGGAGTATTCGGATGGCCTGCTATTCATACGAGAGGCAACCAAGATGAACCGACTCCAAAAATCGAAAATATTTTCATTGACTGCGGTGCCACAACTAAGGAAGAAGTGGAAAAAATGGGAATCTTTGTAGGATGTATGATTACTTACCCTGATGAGTTCTTTGAAATGAATGACAGATATTTTGTCTGCAGAGCTTTGGATAACAGAATCGGAGGATTTATGATTGCTGAAGTAGCAAGACTTTTAAAAGAGAATAAAAAATCTATTCCATTTGGTCTTTATATTACCAATTCTGTACAGGAAGAAGTAGGTTTATATGGCGCTGACATGATTGCTGATACTATTAAACCTAATATAGCGATTGTAACAGACGTTACCCATGATACCACTACACCGATGATAGAAAAGAAGAAAGAAGGCGATCAGAAATGCGGTGCCGGACCTGTTGTATTCTTCGCACCAAGCGTTCATCATACCATCAGAGAACTTATCATTGATACCGCAAAAACTAAAAAAATCCCTTATCAAAGAGCTGCAGCAAGCCGATCTACAGGAACAGACACTGATGCTTTTGCTCATTCTAATGGCGGAGTACCAAGTGCATTAATTTCCTTACCTTTGCGCTACATGCATACAACAGTAGAAATGGTATCTAAAGAAGACGTAGCCAATGTTATTACACTGATCTACGAAACTGTTCTGAGAATCAAGCCGGAAATGAAACTGAAGTATCATTAAAGAAATTTGATAACAAATATCAGGCATTAGACTCCAACAACAGCACTCTAAATCTGATATCTGATGTCTATTATCTGATGTCTATTATCTGAAATCTAAGTAAAAGTATAAAAAGTAAAAATGAAAACGAAGCTTATTGCTCCATCCCTTTTATCAGCAGACTTTGGGAATCTGCAAAGAGACATTGAAATGTTAAACAGATCTCAGGCAGACTGGTTCCACATCGACGTTATGGACGGTAGATTTGTACCTAATATTTCATTTGGTTTCCCTGTGATGAAAACCGTTCAGCAGCATGCTAAAAAATTCGTAGACGTTCACTTAATGATCGTTGAACCGGAAAAATATGTTGATGAATTCATTAATCACGGTGCAGATCTTATTTCCGTGCACTATGAAGCATGTACACATCTTCACAGAACAATTCATCATATTCAGAGTAAAGGAGCAAAGGCTGGGGTTGTATTGAACCCTTCCACTCCGGTTTTAATGCTTGAGGATATTATTGCAGATGTAGATTTAGTATTATTAATGAGTGTAAACCCTGGATTCGGAGGGCAGAAGTTCATTGAGAATACGTACAAAAAAATTGCAGAAACTAAGGATTTAATCTTAAGCAATAATTCTACAGCACTTATTCAGGTAGATGGAGGTGTAAATCTTGACAACGCATCCAAACTTTTCGAAGCAGGAGCCGATGTTTTAGTTGCGGGTAATGCAGTATTCTCTGCGGAAAGCCCGGAAAGAACCATTGAGCTTTTAAAAATTTAGAAAATATTTCTTTACATAACAAAAGGCAGTCCCTTGGGGCTGCCTTTTCTCATTGGGATTTAAGTTGCCGTGGTTATTAATTTTTCTTACAAAATTCTTTAAATGTGTAAATCCTTCTTACTAACTACACAAATTTCTGAATAAAGTACCACAAAAGTATCCGTAGAAATACGGAATTTAAGATTTAAGTATTTCTACCCACTACCCTTCCTTATTCCATATACAGGCACAGACAACCAGTGTAATACTGATTACCGAAAAAACAGTTCTGATATTATTAAAAAAATTCCATCTATTTTCAAAACTTTCACGCATCTGTTTAATAGCTTCTCTTGTTGAATTGGAAATATCGAATTTATCAAGGGTATCATTCATCGGTACATTTCCCGCTATCGTAACGCCAAAAACACCGATCAGATAAGCTAATGCCGCCAATAAAAGAAAAATAAAGGCAGGCTGTTGACCTCTCATCAGAAACGCAGATACAGGAAGAAGAACTGCCGTTCCCATAAAGCTCATAAAAAAGAACGGGTTAAGAATTTCCCTGTTAATATTCTGCATTGCTTTCAAATATTCTGTGTCATTCAATTTTCCTAAGCCAAGAACTACAGAGCATGAATAAGCATAAAAAAGTCCGGCAATAAGCGCCGTAAGCACTGTGGTAATAATGAGTACTACTGTTGTCATTTTCATATAATTTGATTTGTGGTGAATTTCTTCTTAGTAAGGATTCCATTTCTTGAGAATGTTTTGGGCAGTCATGATCATTTCTTCATTCCAGATTTCCGTATCAAAATATTGAAAATCCTGTTTTCTAATCAATTCCGGATCAACGTTATCAAAAAGGAGTTTTGTCAATCTCGTTTGCTCCTCATACAAGACCATGTCCTGAAGAGGTTCTTTTGAAATATTCATCTCTTTTTTATTCCAAAAAGACTCTTCTCTTCCTGACCAATCCAACTCATTAATTATTCCCTGCGCTTTTACAAAATCATTCAAAAAATTCTGCTTGTCTTCTTCCGTTTTAATGCTATGTCCCAACCTTTCGATAATGATATATTCCACTTTTTTACACTGTGATAAAACGGAAGGTAAAATAGCCCATATTTCATCAGGAATGTCATCATCATGAGTATCTCTTCTAATTGATTTTTTCCCATAAACACTCTCCTGCCAGCTTCCCCCAGAAAGATGAATTTCTTTCACTTTATCCAGCGGATACGATTGAACAATTTCCTGCATATCCACTTCAAAATTACAGGCTTGACAATAGATATTATGAAGATCCAGAATCAGAAATCCATCAATATCTTCAATCAGTTGATCAAGAAATATCCCTTGCTGTTTTACATCATCTACCGAAAAAGAAAATGCCAGATTTTCAATTCCTACCGGGATATTTACAACGTCCTGAAGCCTGGAAAGCCGATCTTTTCCGATCAGCAATGTCTGAGAATGTAAAGATACAGGCAATGGAACTCCCTGGTGAAAATTTTCAGTATTCATAAAGCCAAAATGCTCGGTGATATGATTATAGTTCCTTTTACGAACCTCTTGCTTTAATTTTTCAAGCCAAACCATTTGTCTGTCATTCCATTTAGCATCAAATAGTGAGTAATAAACACCATGACCTATCAGACGGTTATTTTCAGAGTAAAAATTGAGAAGATCATTTAGCCATTCAGGTTCTTTGACATTGTAAAAAGTATCAAACGACCATTCGAGTAGTTCTATTGAACTCTTTTGTAATAAAGGCAAAATAGCAGAAACAAATTCTGCTTCTGCCATCATTGATATTCCTAAGAGTGGTTTTTTCATATTTTATCCCAGTCCACAAGCCGGACAATAGCCCGGTTCATGCTTAATTGTATCTTTTGTAATAGGTAATTTGGGAATCCTCGGCTTTTCTGCTGTATCGGATTTCACTATCTTTTTAACTTTCTTTACCGGCTTTTTTGTTTTCGTGACAGGTTTTGTTGTCTGTGCAGTAACACCTACCGTCAATAAACTCGCCATTAATAATGCTGGAATTTTCATAATTGCTTTTTTACATAATTTACAATAAGCGTTCCATTTATTACCCTTCTAAAATACAACAAATTATGTTTGAATGCTTTACAATTTAAACCAATGAGATTAATTTGGTTAATAATAAAAAATGAAACAATTTAATATCAAAAAATTCAAATGAAAACGAAGCGATCTCGGGAAAATAGATATTCTTTAATTATATTTAGCATAAAAAATTAATCATGAGAAATAAGCTGTTCAAAGCTCTTTTCCTTGGAGTAGTGTTATCTGTATCCGGCAGCTACGCAAAAGCACAATCTGCTGATCATAAGAAAATGGAATGGTTTAAGAATGCCAAACTGGGTATTTTTATTCATTGGGGAATCTACTCTGTAAATGGAATATCGGAATCCTGGTCTTTTTTCAACAATTATGTGAACCATGAAAATTACATGAAGCAGCTTAATCATTTTTCAGCTTCAGACTACCAGCCAGAGCAGTGGGTAAAACTTATCAAAGAATCCGGAGCAAAATATGCTGTAATTACAACTAAACATCATGACGGAGTTTCACTTTGGAATTCACAATCTGAAAATGCCATCACAATCCCAAAAAATTCTTTAGCCAAAAAAGATGTTTTAACTCCTTTTTTATATCAACTCAAAAATTCAGGATTAAAAACTGGACTGTATTTCTCTCTCCCTGACTGGAGTCACTCCTTTTATGATATCAATACAAGAACAAAAAAACGGTACGATAGTAAGAAAGATCCACAGCGCTGGCAGAATTTTGTAAATTACTATCAATCACAATTGAATGAGCTTTCAATACAATATAAACCTGATCTTTTATGGTTTGATGGAGATTGGGAACATACTTCCGAAGAATGGAAAGCCTCACAGACTTTAGACCTTTTAAAGCGTTATAATTCCAATATTATCATCAATTCAAGATTAAATAATCATGGAGATTATGATACTCCCGAACAAGGAGTTCCTGTTATCGCACCACAAAGCCCATATTGGGAACTCTGTTACACCATGAATGATTCCTGGGGATATCAGCCATATGATGACAATTATAAAACATCCAATATGATCATCCGTACCCTTGCCGATGTAATCAGTATGGGAGGAAACTTATTATTGGATATCGGACCAAAATCAGACGGAACCATTCCGGAAAAACAAGCGGAGATATTGAAAGATCTGGGAAAATGGACATCAAAGCATGCTTCTGCTATCTATGAGACAAACCGAGGAATTCCTTTTGAAAATTACAAAGGAAAATCAGCCTTATCTACATCCGGAAAATCTTTATTTCTTTATTTGGAAGAAGCAAAAAGCTTTACTAAAATTTATGGATTGGGAACAAAACCTATTTCCGCAAGAATTATCAGTGATTCCAAAGCTGCGGTAAAAATAGATTATAGCACAGAAAAAACTTTAACATTGAATTTTCAAAATACAAACTTTGATAAAGATGTAACCGTTGTTGAAATTAATTTTGAAACCCCGCCTCAATTCCTGACAGACTTTAAAGAGGAAAAAATATCTTTATCTGCTTTGCTGGCGAATCAAAACACTCAATCTGCAGTATATGATATGACAAATGCGCTTCATAGTGGAAATAATGTCACAAATAATTCAGGGCTGACAAATGACGGACTTGACATGTCACTAAAAAAGACATCACAAACCAATCCTGAAATCATCAATTGGATGAGTAAACACGCTGAAGCACTTTTTGAAACAGAAAAAGGATTACCTGACGGACATTATTCCGGGATGAGTGCACTTTCAAAGGATAAACAAACCTTATATCTTTTTGTTGAAGGTACTCCAACGGGTCCTATCGCTCTGAAAGGAATAAAAAATGACATTGCCAGAATAAGAATTGTAGGTGACGGAACACTGCTCTCCCATAAAATCTATAACAAGCTTTACTGGAGTGACAGACCGGGAATTATTTATATTGATATACCGAAGGAAAGGCTTGATAAAAACATGACTGTTATTGCTGTTCTTCTTAATAAACCTCTTGAGCTTTACAGAGAAAAAGTGGGAGCAATAGAGAACAATCTTTAATGATAACAATATGACTAAAAAACAAAAACCGGAGAATATCTCCGGTTTTTTATTTTGTAAGAAAATTTCTTAGAAAATCTCTCTTCCTGAAAAATGGAACTGAGCTTCGATTAAAGCGTTCTCGTCAGAATCTGAACCGTGAACAGCATTCTCTCCGATGCTTCTAGCGAACATTTTTCTGATAGTACCTTCTGCAGCTTCTGCAGGGTTAGTAGCTCCGATTAATGTTCTGAAATCTTCAACTGCGTTGTCTTTTTCTAAAACTGCAGCTACGATAGGACCAGAGCTCATGAATTCTACAAGTTCACCGTAAAATGGTCTTTCAGCATGTACTTCATAGAATTTTTTCGCGTCAGCAACTGTAAGCTGAGTTAATTTTAAAGCTTTGATTTTGAAACCTCCTTCAGCAATCTTACCTAATATAGCACCGATATGTCCGTCAGCAACAGCATCAGGCTTAATCATAGTGAATGTAATGTTAGACATAAATGTATATTTTTTTAATGGTGCAAAATTACAAAAAATATCCGTGATTTTTATTTTAATTTTTTTTTAACATAAAAATAACTTTTATTAAGAAATCATGAACCAAACTTTGGCACAGTAATTGTTTATTCTATTGCGATTCTCATGTTTAATTTGAGTTTTCATGGTTATTAGTTTTTACCCAGCTTCGGCTGGGTTTTTTATTTTCAAAAAACAGGGCTTATTTTTAACAAATTGATAAAATTACAGCCTTCAAAAAAACATATTAATATATTATTACTAAAATTTCAGTTCATTAAATAATAGCTTAATTTTAGAATTTTGTTTTTTCTGTAAAATCAAAAAACGGCAAAAGTGGAGTTATGTTCAAAAAAATTCGTTTCAAAAAGTAGAGTTATTTAAAAATGAAATATTTTTCCAATGTAAAGAATAAAAATTACTACTCTTTAATTTAAACAATGTATAATTTGAATATAAAAGTAAACCGACCAGTATGTACTGATCGGTTATTATTTTGTAAAAAGTATATCTTGTTATTTTTGAGAAGCTTCCTCTGCCTCATCCATTAATTTGATATAAGTAGAATAACGGGAATGCTGAATTTCTCCGGTTTCCAAAGCATCAATAACAGCGCATTTCGGTTCATTTACGTGAAGACAGTTGTGGAATTTACATTCTTCTCTCTTTTTAAAAATCTCAGGAAAATAATGTTGTACTTCTTCTTTTTCAATGTCAATCATGGCAAATTCACGTACTCCGGGGGTATCGATTACGTTTCCGCCAAAATCCCAGAAATGCATCTGAGCAAAGGTTGTGGTATGCTTTCCTTTTAAATGGGTATCTGAAATTTCAGAAGTTTTTAAATTAAGCCCAGGCTGCAAAGCATTTACCAAAGTGGATTTCCCACACCCCGAATGTCCAAAGAATACGGATGTTCTGTCTTTAAGCAACTCCTGAAGCTGATCAAGGTTCAATCTGGAATAAGACGAAATTTCCAGCGTATCATATCCTATTTCCTGATAAAGAAACTCAGTATCTTTTACAATTTCAATTTCCTCTTCATGCAACACATCAATCTTATTGAATAAAATTAATGGTTTAATATTGTAAGCTTCACAACAAGCAAGAAATCTGTCCAGGAACCCCAATGAAGTTTCCGGATGTTTCAGCGTAAAAATAAAGCATGCAAGGTCTATATTGGAAGCAATGATGTGAGCTTCTTTTGAAAGGTTTACCGATTTTCTGATCAGATAATTGGTGCGTGGTTCTATTTTGGTAATCCATGCAATATCATCCTGTTCAAGCTGAAATTCAACGAAATCTCCTACAGCAAGCGGATTGGTAAGTCGTGTTTTAATAAGCTTAAACTTTCCTCTGATTCTGGCTTCGAAAATTTTATTGGTTTCCAATTCCAAAACCTGATACCAACTGCCTGTAGATTTAATGATTTTTCCTTTCATAGATAATGTTAGTGCAAATATAAGCAATTAGGGCTTAGGATTCGGGAAATAGGTTTAAAAAACAAATGTTTCATCTTTCCTATATCTCAAAATCTAAGCCCTAATTTTTATAGTATTCAGGTTTTCAACATTAGTATTGGGAAAAAATTTCCTTCATTCTGATTCTTTCCTGATAAGAGACCAATTAGTCTCTGTCGATCATAATATTGTTCTGTACTTCAATAGATTCTTCGTGAATTGCCTTGAATACTTTTTCAATAAACTCCTGAGACATTCCTGTTTCTTTAGCTTTTTGATTTGCGTATTCTGTGATTACTTTCCAACGTTCCGGCTGGAAGATTGCGATATCATTTTCTTTTTTAAGTTTACCGATTTTCTCAGAAATCTTCATTCTTTGAGAAAGAAGCTCGATTAGCTGGAAGTCAAGATCAGAAATTAAAGTTCTGTGTCTTCCCATTTCGCCTTCAAAACCTGCTAAATTAGAGTTTCTTACTTTTAGATTTCCGATTAAATCTGCCAGTACTTCAGGAGTAATCTGTTGTGATGCATCACTCCAAGCTTCATCCGGATTACAGTGAGATTCAATGATAGCTCCCTGGTATCCAACGTTAAGGGCTTCCTGTGTAATATCTGCAAGTCCAGTTCTGTTTCCACAAATGTGAGATGGATCAATTAACATTGGAATATCCGGGAATTGGCTTTTGAAATCAAGAGCGATCTGCCAGTTCGGATTATTTCTGTATTTGGTTTTTTGGTATGTAGAAAATCCTCTGTGAATAACTCCTAGGTTTTTAATATCCTGTCCTAAAAGCCTTTCAAGAGCTCCAATCCACAATGCCAGATCCGGATTTACAGGGTTTTTAACGAATACAGGCTTATTAGTACCTCTTAATGCCATAGCAATTTCCTGTACTGTAAAAGGGTTTACAGTAGAACGAGCTCCGATCCAAAGAACATCTACATCAGCTTCTAAAGCAGCGAAAACATGGTGTGCATTAGCAACCTCAGTAGCAGTTTTAAATCCGTACTCTTCTTTTACTTTTTTTAGCCAGTTCAAACCGATCACTCCTACTCCTTCGAAACCATTTGGTTTGGTACGAGGCTTCCAAATACCGGCACGGAAAACAGATACATTGGCGTTGGATTCTTTAATTCTTCTCGCTGTTTCAAGCATTTGAGCTTCACTTTCTGCGCTACATGGTCCTGCAATCATTAATGGCTGTGTAAGCTCATTGATCCACTCGTTTTTTAAATCTTTTAAATTCATTATTCTAAATTTTATTGTTTTATATTTTAAATTAGTTCACAGCAATAGCCCTTTGATTATAAAATTTAATTTATAATTCTTTTCAAAAAATGCCGTTAATGTTGTTAAAGGAAATCAGGATAATAAAAGGGCTCTACTTCTCCTGTATTTTTTGGAAAGAAATTCAGTTAGCAATACCAATAAAATCGGTAATAGGTTCTGAAATTTCTAAAATAAGAAGCAGAAAAGCTAAAATAACCGCTAAAAAAGTAATTAGCGGGTGCAAAAAAAGACAGATATGTGTTAGTCAGTTTTTCCATTTTTTTCTGGAAATGTCTTTGTTTTAGCGTTTCTGGTTGCAATTTGTTTTTGTTGAAAACTTATTTTTCACAAAAATCTTTGACAAATATATAAAAATTATGTCAAATCAAACTTCATTAAATCATCTAAATCTTTCAAAAGTGGATTTTTCTCGATGAATTTTTCAAATATTTTTCTTTTAGTAACTACCTCAATCTTCAGATTTTCAACGTCTCTCACGTATTCTATCTCTATTGTATAGTTCTGAACTTTTCTTCTGAAATGATTGAAAAATTCTCCACTTATTTTATCAAATTCTACCTTCGCAGAGTCAGAAGGGAACAAAACTTTAATTTTATTCTCTTCTTTTTTCTCCAGTTTAAAGGTTTTTACAGCATTAAAGACGAAAGTATTTTTCATCTGTAATTGTTTCAGCATGATTTTCCATTCTACCTGTAGGTCTGTATCGGTAAAATGGTTTTGAGGAAGATTTTCAGTTCTTACAGCAGTACTTTCTGTTGTTTCTACTTTTTCTTCTTTATTCAAAAAAGAATTGATGCTGAATCCTGAGGAGATTCCTGTTGGTTTTGATAAAGGTTTAGTTGTTTTCTTTACTTCAGCTTCCTGAGCATTGATGGGTAGCACTGATGGCTGTTCCACCTTTGCTTCTTTTTTCTCAGGTGCCGGTTCAGGAATTTTCACTTGCTGTTTCTCACTGAGAAACGGAGCCAGTATCAGGAATTTTTTTTTTTAGTTACGTCTGAGTTAGCAGTCAGCGAAGCCAATTGCATTAAAGCAATTTCAACCGTAAGTCTAGGGTTTTTGGAGTTCTTATAATTAATATCCGCATGGTTACAGATCTCGATTCCGTCAATTAACTGCTGAGCAGTCCATTTCTGTCCCTGTTCTACAAATTTGGATTTGGTCTTCTCTCCTACTTCAATCAGGTCTATTGTTGAAGTATTCTGCGCCATCATCAGATCTCTGAAATGATTTCCTAATCCGGCAACAAAAATATGTGGATCAAAGCCTTTTTTAACAATATCATTAAATGCAGAAAGTACTTCCGGGATTTTATTTTCCTTGGCAAAGTCTACAATTTTTAAGTATTGATCATAATCCAGAATATTTAAGACTTCTGCTGCTTTAGCAAGTGTAATATTCTTTTGGGAAAATGTAGAAAGTCTGTCGAAGATAGAAAGAGCATCTCTTAATGCACCGTCTGCTTTTTGAGCAATCAGATACAGGGCATCATCTTCATATTGGATATTTTCTTTTTGGGCAATATTTCTTAAATGCCCCTGAATGTCTTCAATGGTAATTCTTTTGAAGTCATAGATCTGACAACGGGATAAAATTGTAGGAATAATTTTATGTTTTTCCGTGGTTGCCAAGATAAATATGGCATGAGCCGGTGGCTCTTCCAATGTTTTAAGGAATGCGTTGAAAGCGGCAGAAGACAGCATATGAACCTCATCAATGATATATACTTTGTATTTACCAACCTGAGGTGCAAAGCGTACCTGATCTATCAGTTCTCTAATATCATCTACGGAGTTATTGGATGCAGCATCCAGTTCATAGATATTATAAGCAAAGCCGTCTTCTGAAACCGAGCCGTCTTTCTCATTGATCTTTCTTGCCAGAATCCTTGCGCAAGTAGTTTTACCTACTCCACGAGGACCACAAAAAAGCAATGCCTGAGCAAGCTGACTTTCTTCAATTGCATGTTCTAAAGTATCCGTAATATGGGATTGCCCCACAACCGTATCAAACTCTTGAGGACGATATTTTCTTGCAGATACTATAAAATTTTCCATTGGTCAAAAGTAAGAAATATAGTTCTAATTTGAAAATTAAAAGTTTTCAAATTATCAACAAAAACTTATTTCTGCTTCAATTGGAAAACTTTTAATTTTTACTTCTTTTTACTGTATGCAAAATCAATCAATTCAACGATAGCCTGTTCAATCTCTTTTCTACCTTCTTCTGTCTTAAGGTCGATTCCACAGAATACACTTGCGTTATATCCTGTATAAAGATTAAGGTAATAAGCTCCTGAAACGATAAGAGCCATGATTGCTCTGTGTCTTGTTGCAGCACCTTCGCCAAAATAAGGATCAGAGATATTTCCGAATAAAACTTCTCCTACTTCTTCACGCTGTTCTACCAGCTTTTTAAGGATAGGTTTGTTTTCAGAAAGCTCCCAAAGAATAATCTTCTGAAGTTCCTTGTTTTTCTTTAGGTTTTCAAACTGGTTAAGCACCACCATTTTAGTAAGCTCATGTCCGCCGTCAGAATAATCTACTTCTACGTCCTTATTTACCTGGCTCCAGTAATCCTGAGATTTGATATATTCATCAATCAGTTTATCTGTACTTCCAAAGTACTCATAGATCAATTTTTTATCAAAACCGGCTACTGCGGCAATTTTACTTACTTTTAAACCTGAGTAACCTTTTACTCTTAAAATTTTACCAACTGCAGCAAGCAGTTTCTGCTTTGTTTTTTCTTTATCCCTAATGGGACCCTGCACTACTTTTCTGGGCATAATTTATTATTTTTTCGCAATATGCAATTTTTTATTAATATCATCAAACGCGTTAAGTGTTTTATCAAGATGTTCTTTTTCATGTCTTGCCGTTACACTCATTCTGATACGCGCATCTTTTCTTGGTACCGCCGGATAAAGAATCGGGTTTGTATAGATCCCTTTCTCTATTAATATTCTACCAACATCTCCCGTAAGGTATGGATCTCCAATTTTTACAGGAACAATAGCTGAGCAGGTAATTCCTGTATCTAAACCAAGATCATCCAATCCTTTTTTGAAATAATTAATATTATCCCAAAGCTTTTGTCTCCATATAGGTTCTTCATCTATCAGATCAATTGCCTTTACAATTCCGGCTGAAGATGGCGGAGCTGTTGCTGAGAAGATTTGCTGGCGAGATTGGAATCTGACAAATGCAGCTATTTTTTTATCTGTGATAACATAACCGCCGAGATTTCCGAATGTTTTACTGAAAGTACCTGTAATAATATCTACTTTATCAAGCAGGTCTGCCTGTTCCAGAGTTCCTCTTCCTGTTTCACCAAGAATACCTACTCCATGTACATCATCCACCATAAGAAAGGCGTTATATTTTTTCACAAGATTGTAGATCTCATTGATATGGGAAGTATCTCCATCCTGAGAGTACACTCCATCTACAATAACAAGTTTTGTACGGTACAGATTCTCAGATGTCTTCAAAATGTGTTCCAAAGCATCCAAATTGTTGTGAGGAAATGTTTTTTTATTTGTAAAAGCACATCCTTCATATACACTGGCATGTACTGCCATATCTAAAATAGCAAGATCTTCTTTCTGCATCAGGCATTGTAAGGTAGCACTATTTGCTGTATACCCTGTAGTAAATACTACTGCCTCATCCTCTGTTCTGTGAAAAAAACTTGATATTCTTTTTTCTAAAGCATTGTGGTAATCAAAGTAACCTCCGATCAGCGGGGTTGCTCCTGTACCTGTTCCATATTTTTCAATTCCTTCAATGGCAGCCTGCTTTACTTTCGGATGTTGTGTAAATCCTAAGTAATCACTTGAAACAAAGCTAACGAATTCTCTGTTTTCGTTTGCAATATTTACATTTAATATTGCATTGGTTCCTGAAGTATTCTTCAGTCTGTAGTTCATGTGTCCGTTAGATTCTACATAATCTAAATATTCATAAAATATTTCAGCTCTCTGAGCTATATTAAACTCCGGGATATTCTCGAAATCTTTAATAGTTGCTGTTGTAAAGTTGATGCTCATCCTTAAATTTGGTTTGTGTGGTTCTAAAAACAAATATATAACTATTTAAAGGGGTTTAGGCGTATAAATAAAATTAAATATCATTAACGAGACAATAATTTTATCCTTATACAATGAAAACCAAAAGTTTTTACACATCCAGACTTTTCACCCTACATTTTATGATAGTTAAATTAGTTTTTTGTAATGGAAAATTAATAAAAAAAGTAAACAATAAAGAAATATCAATGAATAAATAATAAAAAAATGTTAATATTTTTCACAACCACCTCATTTATAAAAGATTATTTTTTAGCATTTTCCAATGCATAGCGAATAAAAGTGGACAAAAAGTTGATTTTTTAACGAGTTTAAATCCCATAAAAGAGAACAGAAAACCAAATAAGCATTTATAGTAAAGGGATAAGAAACTTTTTTTTGTTGCTATTTTAGAATTTACCGGAAATCCTAAAGGCTCCGGGAGTCACGCCGGTCATCTTTTTAAAGAATTTTGAAAAATTAGAAGGATCGTATGTAAAAGTACGGGCTATTTCAGCTACAGATCTATTGGAAGTTTTAAGCATTTTCTGAGCTTCAAAGATAATTTTCTCATCATAGAAATAACATGGATGCTTTCCTGTCTCTTTTTTAATTGTATCGGTAAGATGCGTATGAGAAACAGCTAATTCCCCAGCAATTTCATTTACTTCCATAAACTCAGAAACCTCACCGGAAATGACGTCCTGAATATGTTTTTCTAAAAAGCTAAAATACTGGGAAACAATCTCCTTACTCCTTTTCATTGTGTTTATTTTACAGCCGGATTAAATGACAAAATTAAAAATAAGAATTACAATCCACATGGTGAGCTTTTCGGAAAGATTCTTATTGGTTTACTAAAAACAAAAGATCTCATTCCGAGATCTTTTACTTAGTGTTTAAATCGCTTGTGTTTTCAGAATCTTTATTTTAAGGATAAAGGCTTTCGTCTTTGTAATAATCGTTTGCAAAAGTATGAAAGCTATGTAAGGTAATCAAAAAAAGGATGTAGAAATAACACAATGTTTTTGTACAATTTTTACTACAAATGCTAAATAAAAGAAAATTATAAACAACCCCTCGAAATCTTTATTGTATGTTCAAAAACCTTTATAAAGCCTGCAAACTGTTATTATTAATGTGACAGAAATTTGATATAAACACAAAAAAAACATCACTTGATGTAGAAATAATTCTACAAGAAACCCGACTAATATCCGCTTCATTACCAATAAACATGGACAAAATTCATATGAAAACAAATCAAAACATACTGTTTTATCTGTATAATTTCATTATTTTTACGGCATCAAATAAAACTATTTAACACTTAAAACACAAACCGGCAAAAGAATTAATGATAAAAATTTATTTCCAATCGTTCCTACCCTTAAAAAAAACTTCGACTTGTACAAAAACTATTATTAACCGTTTTTTGCATTAATGCGAAAAACATAGATCAGTTTTGCACATATGAGAATCTGGGCATTGTTTTTTGCTTGCTTATATTTCAACACGTACGGACAACGCTATACTTCTACATGGTATAATATTGACAATGGTCTTCCTCAAAGTAGTGCAAAAGCTATTGTTAAGGATAAGTATGGATTTATCTGGATCTCTACGGAGAACGGACTGGTGCGTTATGATGGAAGCTCCTTTATTACCTTTAATAATTTCAAGGTAAACAATCTGCATTTCGGAGAGTTTATCGGTGATCCTGTATTGGACAGTATTACAGTTCTTAATAATTTTCAGGAAAATAAAGTTATCATCAAGAACCGATTTCCTAAAGTAACGCAGCTTCACAGCAGTGATAAAATTGCATTCACCAAAGGAAATGAGTTTGTACACAGGGTTGCCAATAATATTCTGGCTTGTAGTTTTTATAATGACATTCATTATTTTATAAGGCTTAAAAATTCTACATACAGCTTTGGCAAAAAGAATCTTATCACTTATAAAGATGCAAAGGGAGCTGAAACGAGAATAACAATTCCTTTTTCGTATAAGGATCTGAATAATGTCTTTGTTTTCAATGAGGTACTTTATATTAATGACTTAAAGAACAGAAAAACCTATTCTATTGATAAAGGAAAGGTTTCTGTGGATGCTAAGCCAAGTCTTTTCAATGATCCGAAGACCAAAGTATACTGGCAGCAGATCACTAACCAGACTTTTATTATCAATAACAGCAATATTTATCTTGTAGAAGGAAAAGGAAATGAGCTTATGCTGAAATTCCTTGTAAAATACAATGAAATTGGAAGTAATTCTTATTGCTCTATGTATTATGGTAAAGAATTTAACAGACTTTATCTCGGTACTCTGAATAACGGGCTAAATGTGCTGCGCCTATCTGATTTTTATGTAGCTAAAAAGGAAGCTGATTTTTCAAATAATGTTTATTATGCTTCTCTCCCATTCAGTAAAAGTACGATTATAGCAGAAGACGGAACTGAATTCGGGAAAAATGGTGCGGTACAAAGATTTCCGTTCGGGGATAATGACAATTACCTGATGATGTATGATAATGAGGAAAACATTCTGATCCGGAAGAGAAACAGCGTGATCCGATTTTATAAGAATTCAGGATATAAAAAGAAGGATTCTACATTTATAAGACAGGGATTTGAGTCATTTTTAAAAAGCGGAAATCTTTTTGGGGCTTCATTTTCAAATTTTTCGGAAAGCGAGCTGTATATTTACAGAAATACGATTTCTTCAAAGCCGGACTTTATTTTTAATTTTAAAAGTTTTGTCAATACTTTTCTACAGTACAACGGAAATGAAATATTAGTAGGAAACAGTGACGGTTTGTATTCGGCTGTTCTGGGAAGTAATACAATAAAAACGGTATATAAAAACATTCATGTAAAAAGCATTATCAGAACCAAAGACAATCTGATCTGGATAATGACAAATAAAAGCGGTTTTTATCTCTTTAAAAACGGACAGCTGATCAAAATGCCTAATGACAGAAATAATTATCTCCAATCTGCCCATTATATTCTTGAGGACAGAAAAGGTTTTTATTGGATATCGTCTAACAATGGTCTGTTTAAAGTTCCCAAAAGACAGCTTTTAGATTATGCTGAGAATAAAAAGTCTCCGGTTTTTTACTATCGTTTTACCAAAAAAGATGGTTTTTTAACGAATGAATTCAATGGCAGTTCACAACCGAATGCTTATGCGCTGGAGAATGGGGATTTTGTATTCCCATCCATGGATGGTTTTGTATTTTTCAATCCGGATGAAGTAAAAACTTATTATCCTGATAAGTGTAAAATTTATATTGAAAGAGTCAGAATCAACAATGGTGAACCTGAATATTTCCATCATATCCTGAATTTAAAAAACACCTATAAGACAGCAGATATTTTTATTGATATTCCTTATTTTTCCAATCTTGAGAATCTTTATCTGGAGGCTAAAATATCAGGAAAAGAAAATTCAGGCTGGGAACCGATCACCGGAAAAGAACTTAAATACACGATCAGTAATCTTGATCCGGGAGACTATACACTAAGGGTAAGAATGGTAGTTTCTCCTAACGGGAAATATGAGGAAAAATCTGTGAAATTTACTATTGAACCCTTCTTTTACCAGACCGTTTTGTTCAGAGTAGCTGTTTCCGTTATTATCCTGATCATTATTACGGTAATTGTACAGCTGACAACCAATTTTTTAAGAATAAGAAACAAAGTGCTTAAGCAGATCGTACATAATAAAAACTCTGAGCTTAAAGAAACATCTCTTAACCTTGAAGTGGTTAAAAGCGACCTGCGAAAGGAAACGGAATATCAGAAAAAACTGGTAGAAACGATAAGCCATGACATTACCACTCCTATCAGGTTTATTGCTATGCTTTCACAGAAACTGTATGAATCTGATGATCTGGAACTCCAAAAAAAGTATTTTGACAGTATTTACAAGTCTTCAGAACAGCTTTATCAGTTTACTCTTAATTTAAAAGAATATACTGAGCTTTATAAGGCTGAAAATATTTTTGAAGAAGAGGAATATCCTGTGAATAGAATTCTGGAGATTAAGAAGAAATTATTCTGTGAAATTGCCAAGGAAAGAGGAACAACAATCATCAATGCAACTAAAAGTAATGCTTATTCTTGTGTGAATGAAAGTATTTTAACCGCTATTATCCATAATATTCTTGATAATGCCGTAAAAAATACTTTTGATGGAAATATTGTACTTGATATTAAAGAAAACGATCTAAAATCTACAATAACAATAGCTGATACAGGAGCAGGAATGTCTGCGGAACAGATTGACGTTTATATGAATTTATTTAAAAACCCTAAATTAGAAACTCCAAGCTTTAAAGGAAAAGGGTTAGGATTGCATATGGTGATTCACCTGGTGAAAAAAATTCATGCTGAAATCAGCTTCAGAAAGAATGAACCTAAAGGAACTATTGTGGAGATAACGTTCAACAAAAACTAATTTATTATGAATGAAAGAATTTTAATTGCAGATGATCATTATGTAGTTCGTGCCGGAACTGCATTAGTTTTGGAAACTGCTTATCCAAATCTTACCATTGATTTTGCTGAGAACTATGATCAGGTAAAAAAAACACTTATAAACCAACAATATACACTTCTTATTTTAGATATTGATATGCCTGGAACTCAATATAAGAAAATGATTCCTGAGCTGAAAAACATACAAAATGATCTGAAAATTCTCGTATTTTCCGGGTATGATAAAGACGTGGCAATACAATACATCCGCGAAGGTGCCGAAGGCTACCTGAGCAAACAAAGCAGTGAAGAGGAGATCAAAAATGCAGTGAAAACCGTTATTGAAAAAGGGTATTTTTATCCTTCAGAACTCATTGGGCTTATTATCCAGAATAAACGAAATAATCCGGCTGAAAAACTTTCATCCCGTGAATATGAGATTTTTAAATTATTGGCTGATGGAAACGGGAACCTGGAAATTGCAAACAGACTGAATATCCAAATGTCAACGGTAAGTACGTATAAGAAAAGGATTTTTCAGAAACTTGATGTCAGTAACATTGCAGAGCTTATCAAAGTCTATGAGATGATGCATTAATTTCTGTTTGTCTGAGATAAGCTAAAGTAAATTCCCTACTCTATTATCGCCACCTATGATAGGAATTGAGATAATGATTTTTAAAATTAAAAAATAATCAGGAAATTTACAGAACCTTAATTTCTATGAAATTACTGCATTTTAACTGCAAAAATCATGAATCCATTTGAAAAAGCAGATCGGGGAAGCCGACGTTTCCGGTACATAAAACTTTGTATTTTCTTTTCGGGGCTTTCCGTATTTGCACAGCTGTATCTTTTCCAGCCTATGTTACCAATGGCTGCGGAAAACTTCCATGTCTCCGTAGGTGACACTTCTCTTTTGGTATCATCTTCTACCATTGGGATGGCATTAGGATTATTATTTTTTGCATTTAAGGCAGACAGTTATTCCAGAAAGCGACAGATGACCTT
The DNA here is from genome assembly GCF_059515185.1 of Chryseobacterium sp. CS2K3. NCBI lineage: Bacteria > Pseudomonadati > Bacteroidota > Flavobacteriia > Flavobacteriales > Weeksellaceae > Chryseobacterium > Chryseobacterium sp. CS2K3. Next base: position 218,797 of record NZ_JCAKRW010000003.1, read on the forward strand.
TTCCCTGATATCGTCAGCTCTGCTCACAATTATTTCAACATGGATCCCCAGTCTAAGCCTTCTGATTGCGATAGGAATTCTGAAAGGTTTTGTGGTTTCGGGAGTTTCGGCTGTTGCCCTTGCCTATCTTACGGAAGAAGTAAATGCAGCCGTGATAGGAGCTGCGATCAGTATGTATTTAAGCGGAAATACAATTGGTGGAATGAGCGGAAGAATATTGGCAACACTTTTAGCCGGAGAATTCGGTTGGCGGAATGCTGTTCTGGTGATAGGAATAGAAAGTTTACTGCTTGGAATTGTATTCTGGAAGCTATTTCCGGATTCAAGATTTTTCAATCCCCAGAAAACAGATTATCGTCTTAAGATAAAGCAGATGACATTTTTCCTTACGAATCCTTATATGCTTCGTTTATATGTTATTGCCGCTTTGGTAATGGGTACTTTTGTAAGTGTATACAATTACCTTACTTTTAGATTGGAAGCAAAACCTTTTTCTTTAAGTCACCTGGTGATTGCTTTTATATTCCTGATGTATATTTTCGGAGTGTTTGGAACTATGATTGTAGGCAGATTATCCAAAAGATTTCCTGCTAATAATATCCTAAAAGTCTCCATCCTTTCTATGCTTGCAGGAGCCTTGTTATTGTTATCAGAAAACCTTTATACTCTTATTTTCGGGCTAGCAGTCTTTACGCTTTCATTTTTTGCTGCGCATACAATGGCGAGTCAGATGACAGCTCTTTATGCTAAACGTGGGAAATCTTCAGCAACGTCCATCTATTGGCTGTTTTACTATTTCGGTTCCAGTATTTTGGGAAGTGGCACGGGATATCTTCTTCATTCATACTCATGGAATGTGTTTATTGCCTTTCTTACCATTGCCATCGTTATTGCTCTTCTTTTAGCAACAGCCAATACATCTTCAAAGGAAAAGAAAACCCACTGATACCACACGCATACCACATTATATTTATACCCAAAATTCTCTGATCCCTCTATTTTTAACACATTATTAATTATTTATACTGAAAGTTTAACCTAAATTTCATTAAAGACACTGCATACCAACACGATGCAAGGCATAGTATTTGATGATAATATCTTACCATATCATCACTAAAAATCAAAATATTATGAACGTAGCAGATCTTAAAATCAAAAATTTAGTCGAGTACAGAAATCAGATTTATACGATCACTGAAATTTTTCAAAGTGCAGAGCAGGCATATTTTGTTCAAATTGAAAATGATATTCAAAGTATTTCAGTTCCGGCAGATTCTATAAAACCTATTAAAATAACGGAAGAATGGCTTGAAAAGCTAGGGTTTTCCAGAACGTATACCTCCGATCAGAGAATACGATACGAAAGACCGGAATCCTTTATAAAGTATGATATTGACTTAAGTTCCCGAAAGATCATGGAAGGGCTTAAGCTTTATGGTAACGCAATAAAATGCAAATACATTCATGAATTTCAGAATATTTTTTCATGTTTGTTCGGAAAAGAACCTACATTACATTATGGTTATCTTAAAACAGAATCGTAGTTAAATAGTTCTTAGTTGTAGAAAGCCACAGTTTACAAAATAAACTGTGGCTTTCTCTACATTATTGATGTATTCTTTTCTTAACTTTTGAAAACAATCTTATTCGCCAGTTTTAGCACATAGCTTTTCTTCACCTGTGTTAAAGTATACTGCCCTTTCTTGTAAATAACAGTCTTTTTAGTAGCTTGTTTATCTAGTATAAGGCTTCCATGAGCAGCTGGTAAAAACAATTCAGCCTGATTATTATCCTGACTAAAAATCACTACAGCATTTGATTTATAGGATTTTTTGGTATCAGTATCTTTTAACTGTATTTTTTCCTCGAACAATCTTACACAATCATTTTTTAGGACAGAGAAACTATATCCTGCGGAACCTTTACATCCGTGTTCATCTTTATCGGAACCGGCACCTTTAGGAGTAAGCTGTGCAAAAGCACTTGTAGAGAACATTACAACAGTCATAGCTGTAAGAAGGAACTTTGCGTTTTTCATAGTATTTATTATTTAAAGTTGATCTTTAATGGAGTAAGCAGCTGTATTTATAACAGTTGTATGATACGCTATCATTACAAATAGCAAATTTTTCTTCATTTCAGCAAAAATAGTATTTTATATGTTAAAATAAACCAACAACCTGAATATTTATCATAATATCGAGAAATATCTATGATCTCTGGTTAGACAAAAGGACTACAAGTGTAAATTTCGGCTATTTTAATTCCCAATCAGACCTGATTATTTTACCATAATATTTACGTAAATTTGAACGTTATATCCTGCCAATAGGGCACTATAACAATGTTACACACTTTACGATGGACACAGATATTATTATTTCACAGCTTACAAAACATTTCCAGGAAATAGTTCCTTTAAAAGAGGAGGAAATTGCCCTTGTTGTACAAAAACTGGAATTTATTCAGCTTAAAAAGAAAGAATATCTGCTTCGTGAAGGACAGGTTTCAAGACATATGCGTTTCATTGCTCAAGGGAGTCTTTACGCTTATCATATAGATGAAAAAGGTAAGGAAAATATCACTCAGCTTGGTATTGAAAACTGGTGGGTAAATGATTTGTACAGCTATTTGAGTGAACTTCCTTCAAGAATGTTTATTCAAGCTAATGAAGATACTATTATTGTACAAATCAGTAAAACGAACCTAGAGATTTTGTACAAAGAAGTTCCTGCAATTTCTGAATTCTGGCGTCTGAAAATGCAATCGGCATACGTTACTTTACAGGAAAGAACCTTTGAACATTCAAGAGTGGATGCATATACTAAATACAGAAACTTTGTGACTGCCTACCGTAATATTGAACAACGTTTTCCTCAATATATGATTGCTTCTTATCTGGGAATCACCGTAGAATATCTGAGTTATTTAAGAAAAAAACACCTGTCTGACGTTTCTTAAGATATCTTAAGTTTATTCCCTTCCAGCCTGAATAATTTTGCTCACACAATTTTAATGAGTGAAATATGAAGGCAAAAATCATCGCAATAACAGCTCTTGTATCAGCATCTTTAAGTCTGAATGCACAGAAGCTTACCTATACTCCGGATCTTGTTTTAGGACATCGTTCCTATACCTATATGCATAATGTCAATTATTATTTCAATGATCGGATAAAGCTCAACAATCTCACCCTATTTGATACGGAATATACCAAAGATAAAGAAAACATATTTTTCATAAGAAATACTCTTGCTTACAATCTTACTAAAAAATTTAGTGTAAATGCAGCATTTGGAATGAAAAACCCAGGGGCATTCTTCAGCGCTTATGTACAATACCGCATTGCAAAACCTACCTACTCACTCTCCTATTCTATTGGAACTACATATCAGAAAGGTTTCTCTCTTGAGCAATCCGTCTCATTGGAATACATGCCTTATCTGAAAGAAAACATACAGGGGTATTTCAGTGTATTAGCTATAGGAAACCTGGATAACAGCGGATATCCAAGAGGATTACAGTTTGTAAGATTGGGTATAAAACAAGACAAAATAATGTACGGGATCGCTTCCAATTTTGATCAGTTTAACAACGGAAAAAAGACCCTTGAAAATATCGGGGCATTTGTAAAATATAATTTTTAAATACGATAAGAAATGAAAAAGAACATTGATTTAGGGATGTTGATCAGCAGAATCGCCATTGGGTTTCCAATGTCCGTTTATGGAGTAAACAAATTGATCCACGGAGTTGGATTTATTGAAGATATGATGACAATGTATGGATTACCTTCATTCTTCGCCTATGGTGTATTTGCTGGTGAAATTATTGCGCCCATTATGCTGATGATAGGTTTCAGGACACGGCTTGCTGGATTGATCTTTGCGGCAAATTGTTTTACAGCAACTATGATGGCTCAGACAGCAAATATTTTTAAGCTTAATGAATTTGGAGGCTGGGCGTTAGAATTGCTTGTTATCTACATGTTAGTTGCTGTCAGTTTTTTCTTTACCGGAGCAGGAAAATATGCAGTTTCTACCAGCAATAAATGGGATTAAATCTTTGTATTTGAAAAACCCAAAGACACTATTTTTTCAACTGTTTTTAAGGTGTTAGTATTATTTTAATACCGTTATTTTCTCTCGCAGGACTAGATTATGCAGATGTTTATGCTGGGGATCTGCGAGAGAATTATAATTGCCACGATAAAAAATTAAAAAATATCTAACCCTATGTAAAATCTATATGCTTTAAAATAACAATACAGATATAGAGATTATATAGCTATAAAAACCCTTCAGTTTACCTATCTTTACTAGGAATTTAAATAATCATGAAGGAAATAATCGTCTATCAAGTTGACTCTTTTACAAAGGAAAAATTCAAAGGCAATCCTGCCGGCGTTGTATTGAATGCAGAACATCTTATTACTGAAGAAATGCAGCTTATTGCCAGAGAATTAAATAATTCCGAAACAGCATTTGTCTTCAGCGCCAAAGAGAACGAAGACTTCGATTATCATGTACGCTATTTTACTCCTACCACAGAAGTTCCTATCTGCGGACATGCAACCATTGGTGCTCTTTATGCCAAAGCCCTCGAAGATCAGCTGCATTCATGTATTATTAGAATAAATACACAGGTTGGAATTTTACCTATTGATATTGTCCGAAATGATAACGATTATCAGATCACTATGACGCAGGGAAGCTTTAGTTTAAGCCCTGTTTTTGAACAGTCAGTAGTTCAGAATATCATTCAGGCGTTAGGATTAGAGCCTCAAGATCTTGATAAAAGATGCCCTGTACAAATTGCCTCCACCGGACATTCTAAAGTAATGATTGGGATTAAAAGCAGATCTGTTTTGAATCAATTGATACCGAACGCTGACCAGCTAAGCCGTCTTAGTAAGGAAATCGGATGTAATGGTTACTTTGTATTTACCTTTGATTCTGATGATCAGGAAATTTTAACTTATGGAAGGATGTTTGCGCCTGCAATTGGTATTGTAGAAGACCCCGTTACCGGAAATGCCAATGGTCCTTTAGGCGGTTACCTTATTCAAAATAAAATCATAGAAGTTTCCGACGGGAATTTTGAATTCATCGGAAGACAAGGAGAAGCGATTAACAGAATTGGGCAGGTGAAGGTTGAAGTAAACGTTACCAATCAGACTCCGCAAACAATAAGAATTACGGGAAATGCGGTAAGCGTATTCCGTACGATAGTGAACGTTTAAAAATGATATTGACTGTCAGGAAGAAATTTCATTTGAATGTTCAAGTTTCTTTCTGTAGTTTTTAGGTGTTTCTCCTGTTTTGGTTCTGAAAAGATAAGTAAAGTGAGAAAAATTCTGAAACCCAAGTTCAAAAGCAATCTCTTTAATAGATTTATCCGAACTGTGAAGTAAATTTTTCGCCTCAAGAATGATTCTTTCTTTAATAAATTCCAATGGAGAAATCTTATATTGCTTTCTACAGATCACTCCCAGATAATTAGGCGTAATGCATAATTCATTAGCATAAAAAGAAACATTTTTCTGTATTTTATAATTTTTATCCACAAGCATATGAAAACGGAAAGCAAGATTATCCGGTGTACTCAGCGCCTTATTTCCGAAGGCATGCTCTACCCATAAATTGATAATCAAGGCAAGGAGACGTACCCGCGCATTGATCAGTTCCGGGAAAACAACATCGGCAGCAATTTCTTTTCTGATGGCATTAAATTCAAGACTGAATCTGTGATAGGTTTCATCATCAGGCTGTATCATTTCATATTTGCTGTAAGAAGAAAACGTGAACTTCAGTGTCGGTGAAAATGTTTTTAAAATTGCGTCATTGATAATAAGCCTTCTTCCGACAGTATTGGGAGCAAGGTCCCATTTGTACTCTCTTTTCGGAAGATGTATGAATAATTGCTGAGCTTTAAGATGATACTGATCAAGTCCTGTGATGCATTTTCCGCCGTCACATTCGTCCAATAAAATAATGGTAAAACAGTTATCCGGAAAGAAATTCAATGATGCCGCACTTACCTCATCCTGAAAAACGACATCTATTCCTCTGTTGAATACCTCTTCTACCGAGTTTTTATTAATCAATTCTTTATCTATAATCATATCAATCTTTTTTCCAATGCAAGCCATTACTAATTTATAAAAATACCTTCACAATTCAGGCATTTTAAAAGCATGCAAAGATACGTTCTTCTTGCCCATTCGTAAATATCAAAAACCGTGACAGGAATATCATCTTTTCACACAGTTCTTCATAGGAAATCTCATTAATCTGAAACACAAAACACTCCAAAATCCCCTGTATCACTGAATTTCATAAAACATCACATGAGTTTTCACCTTTTAACTTTCAATATTGAGTTTTTTGGGATATCGCCAAAACAATGAGTATATTTGTATAAGGATCTTTTTCCTTTTTAAAGCATGTTAACAGATAAATTCGGAAGACATATCAATTATTTAAGGCTTGCTGTTGTAGACCGATGCAACCTCCGATGTACCTATTGCATGCCGGAAAGCGGACTTCCATGGATTAAGCAGAATGAGTTGATGACAGATGAAGAAATGTTGACAATATGTTCCGTATTCACAGACCTGGGCGTCGATAAGATCAGAATAACAGGTGGTGAACCTTTTGTAAGGAAAAACTGTATCAGCCTTATTGAGAATATATCGCAACTTAACGGGCTTACAGATATCAGCTTAACAACAAACGGACTTCTGACGGAACAATACATTCCACAACTTAAAGAATTCGGAATAAAATCTGTAAACCTCAGCCTTGATACATTGGATGAAGAACGATTTTTCAAAATAACCCGCCGCAAAAGCTTTGATAAAGTAATGAAAACACTGGAAAGCTTATTGAAGCATCAGATTAAAGTGAAAATTAACACAGTGGTTATGGAAGATCAGAATACAGAAGATATTATTCCTCTTGTTCAGCTTACCAAAGAACTTCCGTTAGATGTCCGGTTTATTGAAGAAATGCCTTTCAATGGAAACAATGATTCTGAAGTAGCTCCTAAGTGGAATTTTTCTCAGATTTATCTTCACATTAAAGAACATTTTCCTGATATAGAGAAACTGAAAGATCCTAAAAGCTCTACTTCATACAATTATAAAATACCGGGCTTTACCGGAAATATCGGAATCATTGCAGCTTATACCCGTCCATTCTGCGGGGAATGCAACAGAATACGAATTACCCCTTCAGGTATTTTAAGAACATGTCTATATGAAGGCGGTGGCATTAATTTAAAGGAGAAAATCCGATCCGGAGCAACAAATGAAGAGCTTAAAAATATAATCATAAACAGTATACATCATAAGCCTAAGGACGGATGGGAAGCTGAGAAACAAACCATGAACGCTTCAGAAATTCATCAGTCTATGGCAACAATTGGAGGATAATCATGGAAATAATCACCGTACAGCAGGCTGAAGATATTATACTTTCCCAAATCCAAGATTTTGGAAAAGAACAGATCTCGTATGATCAGGCATTAGGGAGAGTTTTAGCAGAGAATCTTACCGCAGACCGCGACCTTCCTCCTTTTGACCGACCTACAGTAGACGGCATAGCAATCCGTTATGATGCTTATGAGAAGGGAATCCATTCTTTTACAGTGAAAGCCATACAATCTGCCGGAGGACCTTCTATTTCGATTGATTCTGAGGAACAGTGTATTGAAATCATGACTGGAGCGGCTTTAGACCCTTCTGTAGATACTGTTATTCGTTATGAAGATATTTCAATAAATGAAGGCATTGCGACGATAAATATTGATATTAAAAAGGGACAAAACATTCATCGGAAAGGAAAAGATAAAAAAGAAGGTGAAATTTTGGTAAAAGGTAACCAATTGATTACTCCTGCCATCATTGGAATAGCTTCATCTATTGGAAAGACTTCACTTTTGGTAAAAAAACTGCCTAAAATTGTTATTATTTCCACAGGAGACGAGATGGTAAGCCCTGAATCTGTTCCAAGCCCTTATCAGTTAAGGCGATCCAATGGAATAACTATACAATCGGTTGTAAAGAAGTATAGTATTGAAGCGGATACTCTCCATCTTAATGATGATTATGAAGAAATAAAAAAAGAACTTTCACGCTGTATCCATGAGTATGATGTTCTTCTTATGAGTGGCGGAGTATCTATGGGAAAATTTGATTACCTGCCTAAAGTCTGCGAAGAACTGAATGTTGAAAAGTTATTTCATAAGATCAAACAAAGACCGGGAAAACCTTTCTGGTTTGGTAAGAATGAGGATCAAAAGCTAGTTTTTGCATTTCCGGGAAATCCGGTTTCCGTATTTATGTGTCTACACCGATATTTTATTCCCTGGCTGGAAAAATCTTTAGGCATTGCAACAAGTTCACCTCTATATGCTGTTTTACAGAATGATATTGATTTTCCTTTTGCACTTCAGTATTTTGCACAGGTAAAATTGAGTGTCAATGAATTGGGACAGCTCACTGCAAAATCAGTTGACACCAATGGTTCAGGAGACTTTTCTCACCTTGCGGATACGAATGCTTTTATAGAGCTACCTTTAGAACAGAATAGTTTTAAAAAAGGTGAGGTTTATAAAGTTTGGAAATATAATTATTGAAATAAATGCCACGAATGCACGGATAATTCCAGATAAAACTAAAAAGTGTCTCTAAGTGTTTTATTTTTATCGCATAGAAACATTGAATATAGGCTGGAAAATATTTAAATTAAATTCGTGCATTCGTGGCAAAAAAAAGAAATATAAGTATTGAATAAAATGCCACGAATTCACGAATAATTCCAGATAAAACTTATGAAATGTCTATGTGTTTTATTTTTAACCAAATAGAAACATTGAATATAGGGAGGAAAATATTTAAATTAAATTCGTGCATTCGTGGCAGAAACAAATTACTTCAATGGTAAAAAAAAAGAATATATGTCAGAATTTACTCATCTTAATAAAAACGGAGAACCTGCAATTGTAGATGTTGGCGGCAAAAGTGTAACTAAAAGAAAAGCCGTTGCACAAGCGATAATCTCTCTTCCTGAAAATGTATTGAACGCGTTACAGCAAGATGATTTCAAAACAAAAAAAGGATATGTATTTCAAATTGCCATCATTGCCGGAATTATGGGCGCCAAGAAAACAAGCGAACTGATTCCGCTATGTCATCCGATAGGACTTGACAATTGTAATTTGCAAATAGAACTGAACGACAATCATGATATTGTGATAGAATGCACAGCAAGCATTGAAGCCAAAACTGGTGTAGAAATGGAAGCCCTTACCGGAGCTTCAGTTGCTGCATTAACCATTTATGACATGTGTAAGGCATTGAGTCATGATATTGTGATTAAAGAAATAAAACTTATAGAAAAAACAGGTGGAAAAAATGATTTCAGAAGAGCATAATACAATTCCTGCCATCAATGGATTGGTACTCGCTGGTGGAAAAAGCAGAAGGATGGGACAGGCAAAAGATCTCCTTCAATGGCATGGAAAGGAACAACGTTATTTTGCAGCGGATTTGCTGGCTCCCTTTTGTGATGAGGTTTTTATTTCCTGCAGACAGGATCAGCTGGAAAATTTTGATCCTCAATATCATGCACTGACTGACACTTTTCTGAATATGGGACCTTTTGGAGGAATTCTTTCTGCATTGCGTTCCCAAAGGGATAAGGCTTGGCTTGTTGTGGCATGTGATCTCCCGCTTTTGGATCAGAAGTCTTTGGAGTTTTTATTACAGTCGCGAGATCCTGAAAGAGCGGCTACCACTTATGAAAGTCCTTTTGATGGATTACCCGAACCTTTGATTACAATCTGGGAACCTAAAAGCTATCCTCTGCTCCTTAATTTTTTAGGAATAGGAAACACCTGCCCGAGAAAGGTACTTATGAATAGTGACACTCTTATTTTAAAACCTGATAACCCAGAAGCTTTAATGAATGTAAATACTCCGGAGGAAGCTAAAAAAGCACAGCAGATCCTGAAACGCTGATGTAACGAATTGCAGTAGTTTTATGCTTAATTGTTGGAAACCACAAAGGCGCAAAGATTTTTGATTTTTATAGTGCTTTAAAGCGCAAGAAAATCCAATTTTTTTAGTAATTTTTTATTCCACGGATACAGGAATAATAAAGTTAAAATAAGACCATTTCAGATTAAATCCGTGCATGATTGGGAATACATAATAGAAAAGAAACAGATATGAATACATCATTTGAACGTTATCAATGTCAGATTGCTTTACCGGGTTTTGGAGTCTCGTCTCAGGAACTGCTTAAGAATGCTAAGGTTCTTATTGTGGGAATGGGAGGTCTTGGCTGCCCTTCAGCGCAATATCTTGTTTCTTCAGGTATTGGAACTATTGGTCTGGTGGATGATGATATTGTTTCTTTAAGCAATCTTCATCGTCAGATTTTATATAATCCCGAAGACGTAGGAGCGTTTAAAGTAGAAATTGCAGCAAAAAGATTACAACAGCAGAATCCTTCTGTTTCTATTATTCCTTATCAGCAGCGAGTTTCTTCTTCCAATGTCATGGAACTGATCTCTGAATTTGATCTGATCATTGAAGGCACGGATAACTTTGAAACCAAATGTCTGCTGAATGATGCTTGCGTACTTGCCGGGAAACCTCTCGTTTACGGAGCAATTTATCAGCATGAAGGACAGGTTAGTATTTGGAATGTAGCACAAAAAGACGGCTCTTACTCTCCCAATTACCGTGATGTTTTTCCTAATGCAGAGGAATCACAGGTTCCAAACTGCCGGGAAGGTGGTGTAATCCCTACTCTTGCAGGAATTGTGGGCTGTATGCAGGCTAATGAAGCGATAAAGTATCTGACAGGATCAGAAGATACTTTAGCAGGGAAATTATGGATGATGAATGTAATGAATGGCAGATCACAGATCATTAAGCTTAGAAAAACAGCTGTAGCAATCACTTCTCTACCGCAAACCATACAATGTATAACTTTTAAAGAACTTATAAAGGACCAAACGCTGTTTGAAATCATCGATGTACGTTCAGAAGAAGAACATAAAAACTTCAATATTGGCGGAAAAAATATTCCGTTGGATGTATTACAGGATCATTTTTCTTTTATTTCGCTGACTTCAAACCCTATTGTTATTTACTGTCAGTCCGGAAAGCGAAGTGTGGAAGCAGCAAGAAAGATAAGAAGTACTTTTCCGGAAAAAGAAGTTTTTTCTTTGAAAGATGGCATTAACGGAATGAAACAGTAGGAAGAAAACGGCTATTATCCTATATCTTGGCAAGTGCTGACTCTTTATGAGCTGCTATATGATCAGACTTATCACTCTTGATCTCATATTGAGGACTGTCTTCACTGGCATGATGAGTATATCCTTTATAATCAAAATCTTCTGTATGAATCTTAATAATAGTACCGGATACCCTACCCGCTTCAGAATTCCAGCTTACTTTATCTCCTATTTTAAATTTCGGTTTCATAGTAGCTTTTCTATGATTTGAATTTTTTATTGAACCATAAAAGTCACAAAAGTTCTTTAAAAAGGTTACTGTTATACTTTTGAGAAGTTCAAATAAGACCAATCTTTTTTCAGTCAAATAAGCTCTCATCAGAATAAAAGACCTTTCCGTCCCTTATTCTTGCTGGTGAAGTATAAGGATGTTCTTCGGATTTACCAATATTCATAATATGTTGTACGTTCCAGCCTTTTATTTTCAGATCATCGGAAATCATAGATCTGTGACAGCGCCACCACACCGCTTCAGAACACATATAAGCTGTCGTTTTCTTTATGGCAATATTTTCAAGTTTTTTGATAGCTGCGGCAAACTCTTCAGTTTGCATATAATCTGCATAGCCACGGAAAGACTCGTTTCTCCAACGGCTGTTTACGGAACCAGGCTGTACTTTTCTCCTTCCTCCCAATCCTTCAAGATGGATATAATCAATATCATGTTCCGGCAATACTTTTTCCAGATTGTCTTTACTAAACCATGGATATTTCTTTGAACCCGGAAATCTTCTCACATCTGCAAGTACTTTAATATCAAATGATTTTAACATTTCAATAAATTCTTCAAGAGGATGAATTGAATGCCCAATCGTATATATAACCGATGTATTCATACTTTACCAGCCTTCGAATCAATCTATAATATTCTGTTTTACTTTTTGAGAAACTGCAATTTCTTCTCCTGCCATTTCATGTATGGTTTCATCAATCATTATGCACATACTGTTTAGCGCGAGATCGTTAGCTTCAGTTCCAAAAGGTTCTTCAATTTCATCTGCTATTGCTTCAAATGCTACAAATGTATAAGCCACAAAGACTACAATAAGCGGTGTAAACCATCTGAGGGAATCTACCAGCCCGAAAGGCAAAAGAAAACAATAAATATAAACGGTACGATGCAATAAAACCCTGTAGCTGTAAGGAATCGGAGTGGAAACAATTCTTTCACATCCTCCTACAATGTCAGAAAGCTTATCAAAATTCTCATCGAAGCGCGCCTGCTGAATAGTGTCTATACTGCCTTCATCTTTTGCTTTCTGCACCCATTCTGCCAATAATTTCATAATGACAGCCGGTTTATATTTTGATGCGGAAACTATTTTCAGCTGACTTTCATTAAGTCTGTCTTTTAAATCATCATACGCATCTGTTCCTCTAAGCTGATGCTTCAATGCGAAAATAAAAGCACCCAGCAATTGAATAAATTCATGAACGGAAAGACTGCTTTGCGTTGCGTTTTTTAAGGTTAAAGCCTGTCGGGTCAGAGAGCGTGCAGTATTCAGTAAGGCTCCCCATAATTTACGTCCTTCCCAGAATCTTTCATAGCTGGCATTATTCCTGAACCCTAAAAATAAGGCTAGAACAAACCCGAATAAAGTTAATGGCGCCGGATTAAGAGGAACTTTAAAAGAGAATATAACTCCTCGCAGGTATACGACTCCCAATGCCAGTATAAAAAGTATAAAAAGACGCGGCAACAGTCCAGGTAAAACTGAACCATGCCATACAAAAAGCATTTTGAACCAATGTTCCTTCTTCCTGATAATCATAGGATTTTGTAAGTCTTTTCTTAAATTTTATTTTTTTATCTGTCCTATCACTAAAGATTCCAGCTGATACGAGCTGCGTGCAGGTTTTTTCTCTCCTTCAGCAACAATGCGAAGCGGTCCTTTCGATTCCAGTAATGGCTTACCGTCAATGGCATCCGCAACAATGATATTTTTATCCGCAATGGAAGCATCCAGCTCAGCAAGTGAGAATAAAACCTGATATCCGTCTTTACATTTTACAAGCAGATATTTTGTCATATTTTCACCATGAAGCTCTTTACCTGAAGGCGCACCTGCCTTTGCAAGAATATCCTGAACTGAAACTCCTGAGTAGATGTGTACACTTCCATCTTTATCTTTTAATGAAGCTTCTTTCCGTGGCATTTTTGACAGGTCAGCCAGGCTCAGCTCCAAGGGTTTGGGAATATCACCATTTACTTTAAGCTTAAAATCTGACTGGCAAAAAGCCCAACCGGACACGACCAACAGTGCTAAAGGAAGTATTTTTTTCATATAACAATATAAGAATATTTATGGTCTTTGAATAGCGCCCTGATAGAGCATTTCATCTACTTTTTTATAAACTTCCGGATCGTGTTTTCTGATTTTAATTTTAACGTATTTGGAAGCAGGCATATTACTGTCTTTCACTACATTATTTACCGACACCAATACATTGGTCTCCGGGAAGTAAGTCACTGTATTTTTTTCCGGAATCTGATAGGAAACGATAATAAATAACGGAGCTACCCTTTCTATCCCATCATCATAATTGTAAAGATCTACCCTGTCTCCGGCTTTAAATCCTGCTTTATCAATATCTTTCTGATTCATAAAGATCACGCGGCGTTCATTTTTAATCCCTCTGTAACGGTCATCTAAACCATAAATAGTAGTATTGAACTGATCATGGGTACGTGTTGTTGCCATCATATATTCATCCGGTGCAAGGGTATTATCCGGCACTTCCGTTAAAGTAAACGGTGCGCGTCCTCCAAGTTCTTTAGAAAAACTCTGTTCATCCCTTGCTGCATTCGGCAGGTAGAAACCTCCTTTTTGTCTTACACGAACATTATAGTCTGTAAATCCTGGGATACATTGCTCTATATCATCTCTTACCGCATCATAACTGTCATGATAACGCTGCCAGTTCACCACAGATCGGCTTCCTAAAGTAGCCATAGCCATACGGCATACAATCTGGGTTTCATTGATGAGGTTATTGGAAACAGCATCCAGCATTCCTTTTGAACTTTGAACAACCCCCATCGAATTTTCAGTCGTTATAATCTGTACTTCACCATTCACAATATCTTTGTCACTTCGTCCGTAAGTTGGCAGAATCAGAGCTTCTTTACCATGTACAAGGTGTCCCCTGTTTAGTTTGGTAGAAACACATACCAACAAATTGAGTTTTCTGAGCGCATTTGCTGTATAAGTTGTGTCCGGTGTTGCCGAAAGGAAATTTCCTCCCATGCAGAACATTACTTTTATTTTTTCTTGGTGAATTGCTTTTATTGCGCGTACTACATCATACCCATGTTTTCTGGGCACTTTGAAGCCATAGAAGTTTTCAAGACGGTCAAGTTGCTCATCAGTAGGTTTTTCATCAATCAGCATGGTTCTGTTTCCCTGAACATTACTGTGACCACGTACAGGACACACTCCGGCTCCCGGTTTGCCAATACTTCCTTTCAGTAAAAGGATATTAAGTATTTCACGGATCATATCTACCCCGTTCGGCTGTTGAGTAAGCCCCATTCCCCAGCTGATAATAATACGTTTTTTGAAGGCAATCATTTCTGCCGCCTGATGTAATGCTTCTTTAGAAACTCCAGAAAGTTCAGCCAGCTCCTCCAGTTTATAATTGTCAAACTGTTTCATGAAGTCTTCATATCCGACTGTTTTATTTTTGATAAATTCTTCGTCAAAAACTTTTCCGGGATTTTTCTTTTCAAATTCAATCAGCAAAATTTCAAGAGCTTTGAGTAAAGCCATATCACCATTGATTTTTACAGGCAAATAAAGGTCTGCCAGCTGTACTCCACCGTTCATGATTTCCTTTACACTCTGAGGATTTATAAATCCCATCAAGCCGGCTTCGGGTAATGGATTAACAGCAATGATTTTAGCTCCGTTTTTCTTTCCTTTTGCTAAAGCGCTCATCATTCTTGGAGCATTTGTTCCCGGATTTTGTCCGATGATAATGATCACTTCCGCATCATAAAAATCTTCAAGTGTCACGGTTCCTTTACCAATTCCAATGGTTGGTCTTAAAGCTGATCCTGAAGTTTCATGGCACATATTGGAGCAGTCAGGCATATTATTAGTCCCAAATTCTTTAGCAAATAACTGATACACAAAGGATGCTTCATTACTCGTTCTCCCTGAAGTATAAAAAGCTGCTTCATCAGGAGATTCAAGTGCATTGAAATGTTCTGCTATTTTTTTGAAAGCATGATCCCAGCTGATAGGTTCATAGTGGGTAGCTCCGGGAGCCAGGTACATAGGGTCTGTAAGCCTTCCCATTTTTCCGATCTGATAATCATCCAGTTTGGCAAGGTCATATACAGAATTCTGCTTAAAAAACTCAGGGGTCACACGTTTGGTAGTAGCCTCTTCAGCGAGTGCTTTTGCTCCGTTCTCGCAATATTCTCCAAGAACAGAGCGTTCATCGTCAGGATCGGGCCAGGCACAGCTTGGACAGTCAAAACCTCCCATCTGGTTCATCTTGAACAGCGCTCTCATACCTCGGATAGGTGTTTTTTCTTCAAATAAATCACTAAAAGCCGCCATTACAGCAGGAACTCCTGCAGCTGATTTTTCTACGTGTGTCAGCTTAAGATCAAGTAAAGTGAAGGGATTTTCCGCATTGGGTTCTTTATGGATTTTTTCTTCTACTTTCTTTTTGTTATTTTCTTCCATAGCCTTTTATTTTGTAAAGTGATCAACATTTAAGATTAGGGTTCGGGTAGTTATCGCTTTGGTCTTCCATTGTATTGTCTATACATACAAAATCTTTTTCCACCAAAAGCTTTACAAGTCCTGCCTGCCCGTCAAATCCCACAATATCAGTGGATACAAGTTCTTCCACCATTGCTGCCGGCATTTTCATTACGATTTTATTCTCAATGAAAGCTGCGGATAACAGATTGTCATCTGTTCTTTCTATAGCGTAGATGAATGGTCTGTCTACAAATTCTGTAAAACTGGAAATAATTCCGTTTTGTCCTAACTCTGAAACTTCAGATTGAGTCAGGCGAAATCTTATTGAGTTGTCTTTTATTCTTATTTTCATATCCTTTATTTCTGTTTTCACCACAGATCAGCAGTTTTTATTCGCAACTATGGCTGTAATTTTTTCTTTTCTGCCACGAATGCACGAATGGTTTCTGTGGTTATTGTGCTTATTTTCCAATTATTTTATGGTAGCGGCTTTCATTATAAATATTAAACCTATTATCCCTCAGGAATCCTAACAGCGTCATATCAAACTCTTTAGCCAGATCTACCGCAAGACTGGAGGGCGCTCCTATTGCAGCAACAATGGAAATCCCTGCCATAGCCGCTTTCTGGATTAATTCAAAACTAGCTCTACCACTTAACAATAAAATATTGTCTTTCAATGGAAGCTGTCCGGTAAATAACGTGTGTCCTATCAGTTTATCGAGAGCATTATGTCTTCCCACATCTTCCCTTAAGGCTAGCAGATTCCCCTTATAATCGAAAATACCTGAAGCATGAATACCTCCGGTTGTGCTGAAATTACTTTGAAAAGACTGTAAATTTTCAGATAACCGGTATAATGTTTCTAATGTTATAGCCAGCTGTTCACGGTCCATATTCTGAAAGGTGCTCACCGTTTTTATGGATTCAATAGAACCTTTTCCGCATACTCCACAACTTGATGTGGTATAAAAATTTCGGTCTGCGTTTTTCAGCTGGGGAATGAAATCAGAAACTAACTCTACTTCAATGATATTCTCTCGGTTTCGGGAACATTCTGCCAGGGGATGGTCTATATTTTTGACCTGATGATAACCCGAAATGATTCCTTCGGTAAACAGAAAACCAGCGGCAAGTTCTGCATCATTACCCGGAGTACGCATGGTAACGGAGATATTTTTACTTTCCTTCGGATCTTTACCATAAGAAATACGGATCTCCAAAGGTTCTTCTACTGCAATATCATCTGTATAAGGAAAACTTTCTTCACCTTTTACTTTGATAATATCTATCTGCCGTACAGATTTATTTTCTAATATATTGGTTTTCATATCTGAATAATCTGGTATAGTAAATATACAAAATTTCGTTCTTGAAATTACGGATGGGCAGAAACCCATTCTTCTCCATCTTCAAAAATTTCTTTCTTCCAAATGGGAACCGTTTGTTTTATAGTATCAATCATGTAGCGGCAGGCATCAAAAACAGCTTCTCTGTGCCCGTCACTTACAACAATAATTACAGCGGCATCACCAGGAAATAAAATTCCGGTACGATGATGTACAACTATATTTCGAACAGAAAATCTGGAAATCGCCTGATCTACAATTTTCTTTATTTCTTTTGTTGCCATAGATACATAGCATTCATATTCCAGCCGGACAACAGGCTTGTTTTTAGTACTGTTACGGACGGTTCCGATAAAGGTTGCAATGCCTCCACTGCTTAGATCCTGAGCTAGCGTAAGACATTCATTTATGCTTAATGTATTATCGGTTATTTTAATGTCAATCATTTTTTTTAAACTCTGATTTTACAAAGTATTTTTATTCGCAAATTCGTTACTCTGACATTCTTTTTTCTGCCATGAATGCACGAATGTTTTTTGAGTGTTTATCGATCTAGCCTCCACTTACAGGCGGAATAATGGCAATTTCGTCTGAACTTTCAATGATCTGTTCATCCTCTGCATATTCTTCATTCAAAGCAATAAAGTAGGATTTCAGTTTTTTAAGTTCGGGAAAGGATTCTTCCAATAAATTCTTTAATTGTCCTACATTCAGGTTCTCTGCCGTTTCCAATTCTTTTTCTGATGCTCCCAAAATATCTTTCGTTATTCCAAAAGCTAATATTTTCACTTTCATTTTATTTTTAAAGTAAATTTTACCAATATTTTGTTAAAACATTTATACCTGCTACCAATACGAGTATAGCCGTCATTCTTTTTATGATTAAAGGATTCCATTTCAGGGACATTCTGGAACCTATCTGTCCACCGATCAGAACAGCCAGGCATAGACTTAAAATTCTAAAAAAATCCATGTCTACAGATAATTTTGACAGCTGTCCGAATATTCCTGATATAGAATTCACCAGTATAAAAACACTTGATGTTGCTGCAATTTTTCTCGGTGTATCCCATTTCATCAGGTTTAATAGCGGGGAAAGAAAAATTCCGCCACCAATTCCTACCAAGCCGGATAAAAAGCCAATTCCACCTCCTAAAAAACTGTTTCCCAGCAATGAAGTTTTTGAATTTTGTACTGCTTTTTCATCAACTTTAGGATCTGTTTTCACCCATAATAATAGGGCAGCAATGATAAGTGTAATCCCTAAAACCAGAAAGAAAGTCTCCTGACTGATCTTCATTACAGCTCCAAGATAAGCCATGGGAACACTGACGAGGGTGATGGGAAGCACCTTTTTCCAGTCAATCTGATTATTTTTAATATAAATATATACCCCTCCTACCACTACAATTACATTACATATCAATGCTGTTAACCGTATTTCCTGATAAGGCAGACTATACATTGCTAAAACGGCAAGATAACTGGACCCACCGCCAAATCCTACCGAGGAATATACAAGGGCAATTATCAAAAAGAAGAGAAAAATCTCCCAATGTCCCATATTGTTTTTAATGAAGGTTAATGCTGTTACAATAATACTCATTTTAAAGGTTGTTTAGTGTGAAAAAATGTAAAAGTGTATGCTGTGATTTGTGAAAAAAATATCATAAATTGTGTATCTCAGGAATACAGTAATGTAATCCCCTTATCATTTATTAAATTTGATTCATCAGAAATAAATTAAAATATCAATAAAGAAACACCCCAAAGCATGAATTCTCAAAATGTCACCGATTATCCTAATAATAATACGTATTTCCTGGTATGGAATTTTAAACAGAATGTAGACTCAGCTAAGATCAAATCTGTGTTTCAGAGAATGTGTGCTCTGATTATTAACCTTAACAACTCAGCTCTTGATCGTTTTCCCAATTCAAAGGCAAGCTGCGTAATGGGTATCGGATATGAAGCATGGCTGCAACTCCAACTTCCTACTCCGCTTCCAAAAGAATTTAAAAGGTTTGAAGAAATAAAAGGCAGTAAGCACACTGCTGTAAGTACCCGTGGAGATCTTCATTTTCATATTCGTGCAGATGAAAAAAGCTTTGCCTACGATATGGCTTCTACCATTTCAGATTTTATGAAAGACATTGCAGATTGTGTTGTAGAGGTTCAGGGATTCCGATATTGGGACAGCAGATCTATCTTAGGATTTGTAGACGGCACTGAAAACCCGCATGGAGCAGACCGGGATCATTTTGCTGTCATCAGTGAAGCAGATCCTGACTATCAAGGTGGAAGCTATCTTTTTACACAGAAATACATCCATAATATGAATGCCTGGAAATCTCTGTCTGTTGAAGATCAGGAAAAAGTAATCGGCAGATCAAAGGAACAGGATATTGAAATGGATGATGATGTAAAACCTAAAAACTCTCATATTGCCCTGGCTAATGTAGGTGATGATTTTAAAGTGGTAAGAGACAATATGCCTTTCGGGAATGTAGCTACGAATGAAATGGGAACCTATTTTATCTGCTATGCCAGCACTTTCAGCACAGTAGAAAAGATGCTGACCAATATGTTTATTGGTGATCCTCCCGGAAATTATGACCGTATTCTGGATTTCAGCACTGCTCAAACGGGAACTCTGTTTTTTGTTCCGTCCGCGGATATGCTGGATGATTTTTCTTCTTAACTTCCTAACGATTTATGATAGAAATCTTTTGTTGGAAAGCGTAAATGCGCTAATTATTGATATTAATTATGCTTTAAGGGGCGATGATTTTATCTGGGATGAAATTTTTTGATTGCCACGGATGCACGAATTTTTATCTGTAAGCCTGTGTAATTATGTGTATAAAAAATAATCTGACAAGATGTTTATTTTAGTTGCCATGTATACACGAATTTTTTCTTTTTATGTGTAAGTTTATGTTGTGTAGGATTATACAGACTATGATTTTTAATCGTTGTTTACATGATCTGCGGGAAAAATAAAAATAAAAAAGGGTCTTCATTGTGAAGACCCTTAAGCGGGAAACAGGGAGAACCACCACCCTTCAAGCATAACCTCGATATTTCAAAACTTCATGAGCTCAAAGTTTAAAATTTCCCCACTATTTTTATTAGATTAATAACCACTGTTCTGGGTTAAATTAGGATTTGCAGTAATATCTGCGGATGGGATTGGAAATATATTGAATTTAGTATCTACCGCTTTCCCATCTTTAGTATTTCCTTTCCAGCTCCATACATAATCACCAGGGGTAAATTTATTGAAACGGATAAGGTCTGTTCTTCTGGTAAGTTCCCATGAAAGTTCTCTTGACCTTTCATCCAGAATGAAATTAAGATTCAGTTCTGCACTGGAAATTGCACCGTTTCCGTTGTTATAAGCTCTGTTTCTGATAATATTGATATGAGTAAGGGCAGATGCTGTATTTCCGATTCTGAAATAAGCTTCAGCAGCAGTAAGATATGCTTCTGAAAGACGGAACATCGGAAAATCTGTATCTACATATGCCGCATCTGAACCCGGATTTCCGTTTTTATCTACATTTCTCCATTTTGTAAAGGCATAGCCGTCCTGGAAAGTTCCCGGAAGAGCCGCAATTTCTTTTTTGTGCCCCACATTAAAAATCAATGCTCTGCTGTCATTCTTTGTAAATGCCTTAGGATCCGTTGTATTAAAATTCTGATCGGCAGTCTGAAACTTATTGACAAATTCTGGACGCAGACGGATATTTCCCCAGCCGCCGGCAATACCCATGTTAAGGTAATTGAGCATCGTCCCTCCGGTTTGTGCTAATACGAAGAATGTAGTTCCGCCATAGGTTTTGGATCTTATACCATCCATGTTTAGTGACCAGATGATTTCAGGCGATGTATTATTGTCTGCAAGGAAGTTGTAAAGATATTTTGGAGATAAACTGTAGTGACTTTGAATCACTTTTTCAGCATATTCAGCTGCTTTTGCCCATTGAGCAGACTTTGTATAGACTTCTGCATTCAGATAAAGCCTTGACAATAGGAAATCAGCGGCAGTTTTATCTACTCTTCCATACTCGTTGTTTACAGGAAGAATATTTTCAATCTCCTTTAATTCTTTTTCTATATAGGCATATAAATCATTAGACATGATCTGCTTAGGCAAAAACTGAGGATCCAGCTTATCGGCATCCGTCACAAAAGGTACATTTCCGAAGGTATCCAGTAACACCCAGTAAGAATACGCTCTCAGGAAACGTGCTTCTGCTCTGAAATAAGTCACTTCTTTCTTAAAATCCGGATTTGTATGACCTCTCTCCTGCATTTTTTCATCTGTAGTCTGTCTTAAGAATTCATTGGTATAGCCGATAATCTGATATAATCTTGCATAGTAACCGTTCAGGATTGCTGTATTGGAATCCCAGCTATTGGTTGCCATCTGTCTTAATCCGTTGGACTGTGATCCCATGATGGCTTCATCAGTTGTAAGAACCTGAACATAGAATGCCAGACGGATGAATGAGCTGTACCCTTCATCAAAATTCCCCATATCAGGATCTCCGGTAGGACCCTGCTGCCCACTAAGGCATAAAGCGGCATAACATTTGGCAAGAACTCCTTTATAGTTTTCAGGTTTGGAATATACCTGCTCTGTGGTCACAATATTCGGATCAATGGGTTCTGTATCCAAATCTCCGATACACGAGCTTACCGTGAAAAGTAAAAGTATAAAAGGTATTATATATAAACGTTTCATTGTTTAATTATTTAAAGTTAACATTTAATCCAAAAAGGAAAGAACGCGGTCTGGAATACATATTATTATCGATTCCCAGATACACTTCAGGGTCTAAACCGCTGTATTTCGTAATCACAAAAGCATTCTGAACAGAAAAGCTTACCCCCAGATCAAATTTATCGCTGATCTTTTTGAAAGTACGTCCCAACGTCATATTATCCATTCTGAAGAAAGATGCATTTTCAAGGAAGAAGTCTGAATAAAGCTGTAGATTTTCAAATCCTTGTTCTGCCGTATAGCTTAATATGTTGGAATAAGTACCGTTTTCAGGGTATATTTTTGATCTGTAATCTTTTGATTTAATGTTATTGTATACATAATTACCAAAATTTGCATGTCCGTTAAATCCAAAATACCAGTCTTTATAGCTCACCTTTGATGAGATTCCCAGATAGGATTTCGGCATTGGGCTTTTATCTTTTACCAGACCGCCCTTATATTTTCCTTCAATAGGTCTGTTATTTTCATCATATTCCTGCTCAAACAGATAGAAGGTATATGGTGAATACCCTACGGAATGTATCTGAATGGTTCCTGCCGTAGACCCTGAAACATTTCCGATAGGTACTCCGTAATTTGGATTATCCACCAGGGTCAATTTCGTAATCTTTGAATTGTTTAAGGTAAAATTCGCATCCAGATTCCATTGCCAGTCTCCACTTTTCACAGGAATGGTATTCAGGCTAAGCTCTACACCTTTATTTTCCATAGAACCAATATTGGTAAATATCATATTGGTAAGGTTAGAACCTGCCGCTACTGAGATTTTGTTCAGAAGATCATCAGTTGTTCTTTTATAAACCTCAAGGGATCCTGAAATTCTGTTTCTTAAAATCCCGAAATCCAATCCTAAGTTATAAGTAGAAGTTGTTTCCCATTTAAGATTCGGATCGTAGCCATTAGGACGAATCGTCTGATAGAACTGATTTCCCAATTGATATAAGGCGTTGGATTGGCTATAAGTATAGGTCTGCATCCATTCATAATCTCCACCAATATCCTGCTGTCCTGTTTTACCATAGCTCAATCTTAATTTAAGATCGGAAAGGAAATTACTGTCTTTCAAAAAATTTTCTTCCTTGATCTTCCATGCAAAGGCTGCGGACGGGAATAATCCCCAATGATTATCTTTGGCAAAACGGGATGAGCCGTCATTTCTAAGAGTAGCAGTAAAAAGATAACGATCATTGAAGCTGTAATTCAAACGTCCGTAAAATGAAACAAGATAATACTCTGTTTTTGGTGCAATATTTTTATAAATTTTGTCCCCGGTAATATTAGCCTGATAATCATTATAGCTTTTCCAGAATCTTTGCCATGAATATCCGCCCATCACATCGAATTTATGCTTCCCTAAAGTTTTGGAATAATTGGCATAAGCATCCAGCTGCAAATTGCTTTTTTTCTGGGTATATTTCTCTACAAGCCCTTGTCCGTCGTTTCCAATAGAAGTCCAGGCAAAAGGTGCGTTATCAGGAACAAAAACATCACCATCACTTTTCAGGATATCAAAACCTGTGTTAAGGTTTAATTTTAAATCTTCAAATCCATGAATTTTATAATCAAGCTGTATATTTCCAATGTGTCGGAATACTTTCGACTGATCTTTCCTCAGATCAAGAACTGACACGGGATTCGTTCCTGCCTGAGGAACCGGTTTTCCCGTTGCATTTAACCAGATGAAATATCCAAGTCCATAAGGTGAGGAGTTATCAAAAACAGGGCGTGTAGGATCAAATGTTACTGCACCGCTCGCCGGATTGGAAATAAAGTCGTTGTTCTCTATACTGGGTTTATAATTAAGGTTTACATTTAAATGTTTATCAAAAAAAGAAGGATTCAGGGCTAAACTCAGGTTCATCCTTTCATAAGCATTCTTCTTAATGATTCCTTCCTGATTGGTATATCCCAAAGACAAACGATACGGAATATCCTTAACGGCACCCGTCATACTGAAGTTCTGGTCATTACTTACAGAAGTACGGTATATTTCTTTTTGCCAATTCGTGTCAAAAGTTCCCATTCCGTTGATTACCGCTGCGTTATCTGCATAACGACTCTTCATGTAAGCCCTGTATTCATCCCCGTTCAGTACATCCAGCATTTTAGGGTTATAACTTACTTTGGTATTGGATGAATATTGATAACGTGTTTTCTTGCTTCCCTTTTTTGTGGTAATAATAATTACCCCGTTAGACGCTCTCGACCCGTAGATTGCTGTGGAAGATGCATCTTTCAGAACGGTATAGGTTTCTATATCGTTGGGATTGATCATTCCCAGAATATTACTTGAACCTGTAGTAGATGAATTATCAATAGCAATTCCGTCAATAATAATCAACGGATCATTACTTGCAGACAAAGAAGATCCTCCCCTGATCCTGATGGTAGAACCGGCACCTGGTGCTCCTCCCGGGGAAGTAATATTAACACCAGCGGCTTTTCCCGTTAATGCATCCTGTGCAGAAACCGGGCTTCCGTTATTTTCACTGTCCATTTTTACTGTGGTCAGAGATCCTGTAGCATCAGATTTTTTTACTTTTCCATATCCGATCACAACTACCTCATCGATTTTGTTTTCTTTTACAGAAACAGTGTCTTTTGCCATAGAAATAGCCCGCGCAGGCACTATTGCTTTTGCAGAAGTTCTGCGAAGCATCACTGTATTGTTTTTGATCTCATATTCCACGGGATAATTACTCCTGAGATACTTCAGGGAAGCTTCCAGCGATGAATAATTAATACCATTTTCATCCACAAGAAGATCTTTAAAGTCTGTACTGGAGTAGAAAAACGGAACTTTAGATGATTTGCTCAGCTTATCAAAAACCTTAGCTATGGACACCCGTTTTTGTTTTGCCTGTGTGGTTGGTGGCTGCTGCCCGGATTGACCGTAAGCCACCGGAAGTCCCATCGCAACCAGAAGAATCACGGAAATTATTGTTTTTTTCATAAATTTGGGATTAACTTTATTAGACTTTAGCGAGTTAAATAGTTAATTGGCATCAATAACCCTCATTATTGGTGCTTTTTTATTTTATTTGAGTTGTATTTCCTTTTCGGATTTTTTTTCTGTTTTAAGGTTAAATGGATAGCAAATAGCTGTTAAGACCTCATTAAGATTTCCTGAAAAAGAACCTTTGATTCTCTTTTCTTCGTATTCTTTCGGATAATCTATCTTAATATTATAAACCTGTTCCAACTCTGAAACAATATTTTTCAGTGTTTCATCCTCAAATGAGAAATCTCTTCTCGCATCAGCAGCATAATAGAATTGAGCCGGTTTTTCAATATTCTTACTCCAGGACTGATTGGGCAGCAAATAGGTAATCTTTCCTTTGTGATCGACTTTAACTTTTCCCTCAAAAAGTTCAACCTTTTCTTTTCCACTGGTTTGATCTAAGAAAAATTTTGTTCCCAACACCTGTACAGTAAAATCTTTTGCGTTAATTCTGAATGGTCTGGATTTATCTTTTGCAATATCAAATGTTGCTTTACCCGTGAAAGTAATTTTTCTGTCAGCTTTTCCAAAATCTGAAGATAATACCAACGTACTGTGCGGTTCCAAAACGATATGACTGCCATCCGGAAGATCAATACTTTCTGTAAAATCAGCACTCGTATAACTTTGAACTTTAGTTTGCTCTACAACGGAAGTAGTTGCAGACGGATTATAGAGAAATACTCCAATTCCTATCACCGCAGCTACAGACGCAGCCCAATAGAATTTTCTCAGGCTCTGACCGGATTTTATCCTTTTTTGAATTCCCGATTTGATACGGGCATCCGTAAGAGAATCAATTTTTTGATTTTCCTGATAGGTTTCTTCCCAGTTCTTTTTAAAATCTTCGTCTTCCATTGTATTCATATCTAGTATTACGCAGAAAAATTAAATCGTCAACCTTTTTTAGAAAAATTATTAATGAGAGTCAACAATTTTTTCTAAATATGTTTTCACATCACTCCATTTGTAATATGGAAAAGCACTGGTCTGCAAAGGAATATGAACTTCATTTTCATTGTGAAGAAATTTAACCAGCACATCATTCTTTTTATTTCTGTAAAAGATCATCTGTAAATTGGCAGCCATAGGTGCCGCCTGAAATGTATTCCAGACTTTGTAAACTTCTCCCGGGTTAGTTTCTTCTTTATTCATCCCTTCAATATTCAGCAATGCAAGCAAAGGGGTAATATTTCCATCATGCCCGAATCTTAATGAGGCTCCGTTTTTATGATTATTGATGTAATCTTCCGCCTCATCCAGCATATTTTTTACCAATGGAATAGAATTATTCTTCACCAATCCCTTACTCAAAGGTGATGGTCCGTCATTCACATAGGTCTGATAATTAATTGCCTGATAAATATTGAATAATTCATCTTTGGTAAAAAGGTCATAGAAAGAAATATCCGTTTCCAGATTCTGCATATCGCTGGCAATCCAATAGAATGCTTCAATCACTCTTTCCGGATTTACGTTTTTATAGATATACTCATCATTATTGAACAGGTTCTTGATAAATCGTTCAGACTTCATATTTTCTGCCCTGAATTTTCTTTTTTCCTCCTGCCAGAAATTGTCTGCTGAACGGAAATCAATAGATTCTTTGGTATGATGATTCAGGTATTTCATGTATTTATCCGAAGACTCCATATTTATCTGAAGCTTTGGATTGTTAGCAACCAATTCATTGGCGAAATTAGCCATGCTTATGATACATCTCGGTACAACTGTTGATTTCGCGGTCACTACAGCATTTTTTTCAAAAACTTTAGGGTTATTTTTAAACATTCTCTGGGAGATTTGTCTATGCTGTAATGCTCCAAGTTCTGTAAGATCACCATTATGTCCTTCTGCCTGAATCCATATTTTTTTCAATCTTTCTAATGCTGAATGTCCTTGCGGCGTCAAAGCGTTATGATCTGCTGCTTTTTCCAACACATGCATTACTCCTGAGAAATCTTTGTCATTGATCAGCCATCTTGAGCCATGTCTTCCATAATGACTAATATAAAATGATTCATAGCCTGATGGCACAGGAGTCTGTTTCCCTGAAGGTGTTGGATACGCATAATATACTCCACCCGTTGTTTTTATATCAGAAAAAATATCTTCTTTCGTGGTTTGTGCATGGGTAGAGAAAAATGCTGATACAAATAAAAGCAGTAGTGTTGTCTTTTTCATTATAAACTCTTTTTAGTCGATTGAAATACAGCTGTTCCATTTCAAACAACGGAAGCAACTGAAATTATACATTGTTCTGAAAAGAAAATGTTCACGGTATTTACTTTTCTAAAACTCTTTCTATCTACTATTACGCAAGGATGTTGAAATCGTCAACCCTGAAAAAAGCTTTTTATGAAAATTAATAATGAAAAGAAGAGATTAATATGTGTTTTTAGAAGATTCAACACTTTATTAACATGCTTTGCCACAGCATTTTTGGAGATGCTGTTTTCTTTGGCAATCTGAGAGTAGCTTTGACCTTCAATTTTATGTTTTAGGAAGAATGCCTTACTTTTTTCGGGCATTTGATGGAGTAATTTTTCTATTTTATCTGTCTGTTGCTGATATTCTTCTTCATCCTCATCATTTTTTACAACTTTAAGGTGAATATCTTCCTGAAGATCAGAAAAGGAAAGTTTATTTTTACGGTAGAAATTGGCAATTTCCTGCTTTGCTGTTTTGAATATTATTGCTTCCTTATTTTTCTCCAAAATATGTCTGTACTTCCATAAATGAACAAAAATATCCTGAACAACATCCTCAATATCTTCTCTTCCATGAATATATTTTTTCACGAAAAAAAAGACCTGATGCTTGTATTCATCATATATTTTTTCAAATAGGGGTTCCACAGCAGCTTGAAATACGGTAATTCTTCAAATATATAAAAAAATAAATTTCAAAAAATTTATATATTTCTGATATGAGTACGGATTATCCAACAAACAGTTTATTAAATGCAGACAGGAAATATCCAGCATTGTAATTTTATCAGATTGTGTGCTTTATTTTTGTTTTTAACTGCTCGCCTTGAGCTACTATTATAAAACCTTTTAAAGTGATATTCTGTCTATTTTGAATAAAATCAGAAAAATAATCTGCCTCACCATAAAAATCAATATTCCTAATATTAAAAAGAATGGACCAGTTTTAAAAGGTGGGATAATTATGTAATTTTATTTAACGCAAAGTTTTTACCCCTTTATTTCATATTTTCAAGGGGGCAAAGGATGGAATCAATTTCATTGATTCTTTCTAAGCAAATGCATATCTATCAAGCTACTTCAGAGAGAGTTGCATTTTTTAGTTTTCTAAAATAAAACATTGGATCCTATTTCTTTGCCATTAGAAAATGACCTATTGGTTCAATAAAAAGTATTTATTTTCGAAAATGTAAGCTGCTAAAAAGTTCTGATATTATTTTCGATTTTGATTTTTATATATTTAAGACGTTTTTAAATAAAGTCTGTCATTTCTTTACTGATAAAGCAGTTGTGAATTGAAGTATATGAGATCTCATCCATATTGGACTTTGCAACAAAACAATATTATTATAAATATAAAAAATGGAACTTTTTCCTATCATAGATATTCAGGATTTCAGGGCAAAACAACTTTCCGGAAATGAGAATTTCTCGTACTCTGAACTTAAGGGAATTCATCATATTGAACGTCCCCACAGACATCATTTCTTTTTACTGGCGCTTTTTGAGCAGGCTGAAGGAATTCATACAATTGATTTTAATACCTATAAAATCGATAACAGGCAGATTCATGTATTGTTTCCGAATCAGGTTCATACCTGGAAGCTTGAAGAACATACGATTGGATATCAGCTTATGGTAGACCGTGAACATTTTGAAAAGTTCTCATCCAATTTTCCGTTTTCACTTGCTTATTATCAGAGGAATCCTGTTATTTCTCTCTCTGAACCTGTATTTGACACATTGCTTTATGAGTTTAAAGCGATTCAGAATGAATTGAATGATAAAGATTTCCTGCCGGAAGTCATTCATGCAAGAACTGCTGTGATCATTTCTACGGTAAGCAAAGAAATCAAAAAGCTGTTTTCTAGCCGTGAGGATAGTCAATACAGTGCAAGACTGGTTAAATTCCATGAACTTATTGAGGAATTTTTCAGGGAAGAGAAATCAATTTCATTTTACGCGGAAAAGCTGAATATTTCAACAAGTTATCTGACTAAAATATGTAGGGCTCAATTAAAAACGTCTCCAACCCAGCTTATTCTGCAGCGTACTCTTCTGGAAGCTAAACGACTTTTGAAATCTACAAATCTATCCATCAAAGAGATAGCTTTTGATTTAGGATTTATTGATGCTCCTTATTTTTCCAATTTTTTCAGGCAACATATAGGCATTACTCCAAAACAATTCAGAGACCACTGACGGATTATTCAATTTATGGATCGAATTCTTCATCTTCCTGAGTAAGCTTCTTTTTAATTTTGCTGCCAGTAATTTCAGATAAGATGATCCCAACAAATAATAATACAATTGATGCCAAGACTATTGAACAGTCGACGAATGCATCCACACAAGCTAAACCGGTTCTTACCCAATCTCTTCTTTGGCTGATCACCATCACAACAGGTATTGTAGTGGGAAACAATTATTATAACCAGCCTCTTTTAGGGTTGATGGCGAAAGATTTTCAGGTTACAGAAACAGCGATCAGTATTATTGCCATGCTTACCCAGGTAGGTTTTGCAATGGGGCTTCTTTTTATTGTTCCTCTGGGAGATATGGTACGGCGAAAAAAATTAATACTTTCTATCTTTCTGCTGATCATAGCTTCCCTTGTGGGAATGGTTTTAGCTCCTACTCTTCCTTTGCTTTATATTGCCAGTTTTATGGTGGGATTCAGTTCTGTGGTTCCTCAGATGCTTGTTCCTTTAACAGCGGAGCTTTCTGTCCCGGAAAAGCGTAGTTCTTCAATAGGTATGGTGATGAGCGGGCTGCTTCTGGGTATTCTTTTATCCCGTGTGGCAGCAGGTTTTATCGGAGATATCTGGGGATGGAAGGCTATTTATTATATTGCTATAGGCTGTATGATTTTATTGATGATATTGCTTAGCGTGAAACTTCCGGATGTACACCCAACGTTTAAGGGAAATTATGGGCAGTTGATGCATTCACTTATTCACCTTGCAAAAACACAACCTGTTCTTCGTCTTTCGGCATTCAGAGGGGCATTGGGATTTGCCGGATTCAGTGCTTTCTGGATTACTTTGGTGTTTCATTTGGAGGAAGCTCCGTTTCATGCGGGTTCTGCGGTGGCAGGTTCTTTCGGACTTATTGGAGCGGTAGGTGCTCTTGCGGCTTCTGCGGTAGGAAAAATAGCAACAAAGGTTTCTACTTATCATATCATACTGGTTTCTATAGGGATGCTGCTGGCGAGCTGGATTGTCTTTTATTTCGGAGGTTATACTTATATCGGGCTGATTGTGGGTGTAATTCTTATTGATCTTGGGCTGCAATCAATGCATATCAGTAATCAATCTTCTTTTTTTGCATTAAATATAGGTGCAACGAACAGATTGAATACGGTTTATATGTTCAGTTATTTTGCCGGAGGTTCTTTGGGAAGCTACCTTGCCTCTCAGGCTTGGAAATACTTCCAATGGGATGGCGTAGTATTTACAGGATTCTCATGTACGCTTTTGGTTTTGATTGCTCATCTTTGGTTTGGAAAGAAAACGGCAGCTCATTAGATGATATTATCATACAAGTTCCCAATATTCAATATATTGGGGCTTTTTTGTATTGATCTTTATTTTCGGAAACGCTTTATGTATTTTACATCAGGAGCGGATAAGATCTTGTATCTCATTATGATACCGTTTATTCTTCTTCTTTATTGTAAGGGTTATATAAAGTAAGATTCCAATGATCAATATACCGGCTGCCATTACCACTGCGATAAGAATATTATAATGATCTGCAATTTCCTTAGTTTTCTTTCGCATTTCTTTATTATGAACATCAATAGCATGATTGATAGAGCTTAACTCATTCTGTTCTCTTTTGAAGCTTACTTCAAAGAACTTACCATTATACACCTGATAAAGATGTTGGTTTCCCATCGCAAGATAATTCTCTGCCATTTCTTTATAGATGCCTTCATTAAGGGTGAGATCACCAATTTTTTGGGAAAGTTTTTGTGCTTCCATCAGCAGCCCGATTGCAGCCTGATTTTCTTTCTTATTCTTATACATTTCCGCCATCCCCTTCAATGCAAATGCTTCTAAACTATTGGCATTGATCAGCCGGGCGAATTCCAACGATTTCACGAAGGCTTCTTCTGCTTTATTCAATTGATTTAAAAGAAGATAGCAATAGCCAATATTGTAATACACAATACTTTGGTTAAAATGAGTTTCCTTTTCTTTTACTCGTTCAAAATTTCGGGCAGCGATGAGGAATTCCTGAAGGGCAATTTCCGGATTAAACTGGCTTTTATGAATCATTCCCCGCAAAGCAAAGCTTCTTGCTGTTTCAAAATACTTGTCCGGATCATTGTCTGAAAGCTGTACAAGATACTCTCCTGCCTCATCTAATGTTTCAAGGCTTTTGCTGTAAAAATCCATTTGCTGATACTGCATGGCAATGGCAATCAATACACTGGTTTTGATATTCAGGCTATTGGTTTTCTGAACGAGCTCTCTTGCTACAAGGAGGTTTTTCAGAGATTCATCAAAATCTCGTTTAGCGATGCTTGCCGTAGAAAGAATTAAATAGATTTTAACCAATTTATTGACATCTTTCTCTTTCTGAAGCAGTTTTTTGGCAATCTTTACAGCATTATCAGGATTGTTGTAGATCTCCTGATTGGCTTTTTTAATCAGAGAATCATCAGAAATCTTTTGCCCAAAAAGACTGGCTTGGCAGCTTAAAAGTATTATAAAGACAATTTGGATAAACGGTTTCATGATTTTTTATTCTTTATGATTTCCTGAATATAATGATTGGGAGACATTCCTGTAATGGATTTAAAAACATTGGTAAACGCACCATGTGAGGAGAATCCTGTATATTCTGCCAGATAGCTTACTTTATAATTGAGATAAGTTGGATCCGTTCTCAAAAGGCAGGCAATATGATTGATCCTTAATTCATTGATATATCCGTTAAAATTTTTCCCTTTATTATTATTGATTACTTCTGATAAGTATTTTGTATTGATTCCAGTTTCAGCAGAAAGAACGGAAATCGACATATTTTTGTTTAAATAATTATCCGTAAGTTCCCACTCTTTCAGTTTTTCAAGGATCTCAGTTTCTTTTTCTTTAGATATCTTTGCCGGATCTTTTTCTGAAGTTTTATTTAGTTTTAGCTGTGATTCTTCATGAATAATTGATACAGAAGCTTCCCTTTTTCTTTGTCCTTCAAAAAATACCAGCTGCTTTTTCAAATCCTTTCCTCTTCTCTGTTCGTAATAAAAACAGACCATTGTTCCTAAAATAAGGAATAAGGTAATGCTGATGATGATTTTTACATGAATTGATTTGTTTTGTCTCTGATACTCAATATTCTTTTTATGATAGATTTCCAGTAGCTTAACAATGTACTGTATACCTTCTTTTCTGTTTGAATCCAATTTGTTCTTTAAATCAGAATACAGGTTATTGTAGTGGGAATATTTTTCACCATCATTCAGGGCAAGATAATTTTCGGTAAATAATTCATAAAAAATAAGCTTTAAATCATTGTAAGGCAAATCTTCAATCTTGGCAAATCCTTTTTCCAAATAATGTATTGCTGTATGATACTCTTCTTTTGAAAAATAATATCTTGATAAGGCTTCATAAGCAAAAGCCGCAAGAAAGACATAATCTCCCTGATCTTCAATCTCATGAATCACTTCATCCAGCAGTTTTTTAGAGTCATCCAGCCTATTGGATCTCATGAGGTACAATGCCCGAAAAATAATATTTTCCTGCCTTGTGATCTTATTTTCCTCATTATGATGGTCCAAATACTGATCACTTATATCAAGGTTCTTCAATGCTTCTCTATACTTTTTGGAAACACCGTCATTAATTGCCTGAAGCTGGTACAGCTTTGACAGCGCCATTCTTTCCTTTACATTTTTACTGTTCAGAAGATCCTGATCTGCTAAAATTCCGGCAATGATATTTCTCGACTGGTCATACAGTCCTAAATTCTGATATTGGTCTGCAAGATTAAAGTTACCGAATACTCTTAAAAAACGGGATTGTTTTATTTCCTGGTTGTCATCTTCTTTCTGATTGGAAGTATTAACTGCCTGTACATAATTTCCCTGCATCGCATATGCCCAGGATATGGTTTTCCGAAGAATGGCTTTATGTTCAATATTTTTTTCACTGATCAGAAGACTTTGGGAATATCGTATACAGTCTTCGGGATTCTGATATAGTTTCTGAAAAGCCTTATTCGTCAAAATATTAAAATCCGGACCGGATTGCCCGTTCATAAGGAGTGGACACAACCCTATTAAAAATAATATCAACCTATTATTTTTTCCTGTTATTTTCCAAAAATCCTTTGTTTTTCTATTACTTTCTCCCAATATCTTACCTATCTCCATCATTGTAAATGAAATTTCACAATTGGCTAATTTTCAATTAATTACATTTTTAATTCTTGTAAATTCAATGAAATATGCAAGCTTATTTCTTTACAAAGCGCAAATATAACGTTAATATTGTCCCAAGCATTAAACGGATTAAAATATTAGACTTATTTGCAGTTTCATTGAAAAGAATCATACAGATAATAGACTATAATTAAATAATCATGAATCTGGCTTTTATATTTTAATCTGTAACTGATATTCAAACCTCACCTCCCGGTAATCATAAAATATCCCTAGGATTTTCACTGAAAAATAAATATTGACAATGATAAATTCTTTTAACATATAAACAATAAAAATGAGAAAGCAATACCTATTGTGGATGGCATTACTTATTCCATCCTGGCAATTGAGTGCCCAAACCTATTGTACTCCTACAGCCGGATCTTCAAGTCAGAACAATTATCTGAAGAACGCTGTTTTTTCTGATCAGGGAGCAATATATTATGATGCCGCATCTTATCAGGCTTATGTAGATAATTCAGGTCAGATGGTAACTTCTTATCCTGGAGGTGTTGTAAATGTTCATCTCGAGCATAGTACGAGTGGTACTAAGTCTTATGTGTGGATAGACTGGAATTCAGACGGAGATTTTGATGATTTCTATGAAAACCCGATTGAGCCATCTTCTTATAGTACTGTTGATGAGCAGTTCTTCGTTCCGCCTAATCAGGCACCCGGGGTATATAGAATAAGGGTACAATCCGGAACTTCATTTGGCAGCACTGTAAACCCGTGCGGTCCGAATAATTATGGAGGTTTTGTAGATTTCAGCCTGAAAGTGGATCCGGCGCCTACATGCCTTGCTCCGGCAGCGCTTACAGCTTCTAATATTTCCAATTCAACAGCTACCATCTCCTGGGATGCTCCTGCAACTACACCAGGAAGCGGATATGAGTATTATTATACGAATACAACTACTCCACCAACAGCTTCTACCTCACCTTCAGGAGCAAGTACTACAACCTCAGTAAATATTGACGGGCTGTCTTCATTTACGACGTATTATACCTACGCAAGATCAGTTTGCAGTAGTTCTGATAAAAGTGCATGGTCTTTAAGGGGAACTTTTAAGACTAAGTGTGATCCGATGGATTCTTTGTTTGAAAATTTTGAAAATGTTACAGGAACTAATGCCAACTGCTGGGATAAAATCGGAAATGGTTATATGACGATTGGTACCAGCTCAGGAGTTAATAATTCAAAAGGAGTGACGCAAAGTGCTCTTAATGCTTCCAATGTTTCAATCGCAGTGTTACCAAAATTCAGTAATGTGAATGCAGGAAGCCACTGGTTAAGATTTAAAGCAAAAGTAAGCAGCACAGCAGGCGTATTAGACATCGGATATGTAACAAATGATACGGATGAGTCCAGCTTTACTAATATTCAGTCAATTAATATCAGCAATAAGGTATATGACGGATATGAATATAGTGTGGTAATTCCTAATACGGTTCCTGCCAATGCCAGGCTTGCTATAAGACATGGTGGCGTACCTGCAGTGAACATCTATTGGGATGAAGTATATTGGGAACCTAAACCTAGTTGTCTTCCGGTGAGTAATGTAACGGCATCCAATATCACCAGTACCTCTGTTGATCTAGCTTGGACGGCATCACCTTCGTCTCCTGCTGGGTATGACATCTATTACAGCATGGACAGCACTCCTCCTACAGCTTCCGCAACTCCAACTGTGAGCAATGTTCAGGGGACTTCTTATGCTATTTCTAACCTGAATATTGCTAAAACATATTATATCTGGGTAAGACCAAGATGCAGCGGAACCAATCAGGGACCTTGGAGTAATATTACCTCTGTACTTACGGCATGTGCGCCTGTCTCAACTTTATCAGAAAACTTTGATTCTTACAATACAGGCTATCTTACCAATGCTACATGCTGGGGGAAAATTACTGTTGGAATCATTGCTTCTTGTAATATAGACGGCAATACTCCTGCTGCTTCCGGAAACAGGCACATCAGCTTACGATCTATTTCTGACGGTGATATTTCAATTGCCGTGCTGCCAGAATTTAATAATGTAAATGCGGGAACTCACCAATTGAGATTTAAGGCTTACAGTTCTTTAAATACAGGAAAACTGAAAGTAGGCTATGTAACAGATCCTGCCAATGCAGCTTCATTTGTTCTGGTTCAGCAGATTGATGTAACGAATACTTCATATAATGCAAACTATTATACGGTAACAATTCCCAATACAGTTCCTGCCAATGCCAGGCTTGCTATTCGCAGTGATCACGCAACCAGCGCCAAAGCTGCTTATTTTATAGATGATGTAAACTGGGAAAATGGTTCTCTGGGAACGAATGATGTTTCTTTAAAGCCGGAGGTAACGGTGTATCCAAACCCATTCACGGATATGATCAACATTTCAGCTGATAAGGAAGTATCTTCGATGTCTGTTTATGATCTTTCGGGTAAACTGAAAAGAGAGATTGCTAACCCTTCGGCATCAGTTTCTTTACATGATCTGCCATCAGGGGTATATCTGATCAAAATAGTTCTTAAGAACGGAACAGCTAAAACAATAAAAGCTGTCAAGAAATAATATGTTGTCACTGTCATACGAAAGCGACGGAACTACTATCTGTCGCTTTTATGGCAGTTTTTCAATACTCTTTAATGAAATTCCACACTTATTTTTATGAAAAACATTTACTCATAATGGATATGAATGGTTGACAACAAGTTAACAATCAATCCTATTTTCATGAATGTCTGATCATTCAGTTTGCATTCACCAAAAAAATGACAAAACAGTAATACTGTACTATTAAATTATATATCAACCAATGACTATCAACCACATTTACGATCAGGAAAAATATGGTTCTGCATTATTGAAAAGGCTTTTGTTTGGCTTTATACTCCTTGTACTTATGGGCAGCAGACTTTCTGCGCAAAGAGATACCGAACATTGGTTTGCTCCAATGATGTCCAGACTTAATGATTCGAATAAACAGGCTTTGTTTTTATCTACAGATTCTATGATTCCTTTCCCTGTAAGTATATACAATAACAATACTTTAATCGGGGCTGTAACTATCAGCAAGGGAAATCCGCAGTCTTTTGATATTCCCATGGATAATATGATCACCGGATCGCAGGCTGAAATTTTCAGAGCAACGGGACGCGGACTGTATGTAAAGGGCGAAAAACCTTTCTTCTGTACATTTAGATTTTCCACCAAAAATCATGGAGAGATTCTGACTTCTAAGGGTAAAGCCGGAATCGGAAACAAATTTTACGTTTCACATGGACCGCTTGCCACTTTAGCTTCAAATAATAACTTTACGTGTGGAATTTTAGCTACTGAAGATAATACATCTGTCACAATTTCGAATTATAATTCTTCTGTAAAGTTTTCTAACGGCACTACCGGAGCTACAAATCCGACAATGACTTTTACGCTGAACAAAGGGCAGTCTTATATTGTAGAAGGTATAGGAAATGAAACAGCCAATCAGACAGGTTTTATTGGAGCTAAAATTGAATCTGACAAACCAGTTTCTGTCACCAACGGGAATTTTAATGCTCAGATTATTGATTCTAATAATGGCGGGGATATTTTGATGGATCAGTCGGTTCCTGTAGAACGTTTGGGAGATGAATTTGTACTGATTAAAGGGATGGCTCCTATTGCACAGAATCTGGAAGGAGCCGTGATTACTGCTACGGAAAATAATACACAGGTTTATCTTAATAATGATACCACCCCGATCATCACGCTTAATGAAGGGCAGTTTTACCGTGTAGGCTCGGCTTCATTTGTCAATCAGAATAGTTCCGGGCATTATAATATGCGTATCAGAACAACCAAAAAGGCTTATGTATATCAGCTGATGGCGGGGCTGCAAACCATGAGTGAGATTACGATTGGGGCAAATTATATTCCGCCATTGAATTGTTTTCTTCCTAAAAAAATTGATGAGATCGGGATGATTAATGTTCTTCCTTATTATACTGCTATTACTCCGACTGTAAAACTTAATATTATTACCGAAGCCGGAGCAACTGTGATGGTGAACGGAAATCCTATGATACCTTCCCAAGGACCTTTTCCTGTAACAGGAAATACAAACTGGGTTTCCTATTCTCTTTCTAATGTCACTGGTAATATTACTGTGGAATCAACAAAAGCGGTAACGGCTGGTATTGCGGCAGGAGACGGAAATGTAGGCTACGGAGGTTACTTTGCGGGGTTCTCATCTATTCCGGTGATTGCTAAAAAGAATGGCTCATGCATTCCTGATATGGTATTGGAAGTGGATGACAGCTATGTTTCCTATCAGTGGAATTTTAATGGAAATCCTATTTCTGGAGCAACTTCTAACACTTATGCTCCAACGCAATCCGGAAATTATACGGTAACTGTTTCTGTGGGAGGAACATGCCCGCCTGCAACAACTCCAATTTATAAAGTGTTCAGCTGTACAGCACATACTACAAAAGCTTTGACGGTTTGCTCTGCAAATACCCCTGTAACGATTACACCAACATTTACAAGCTCTACCCAGACTCCTTCTCCAGGCAGTGTGCAAATTATCACTCCGCCTGCCAATGGGACATTAACGATCAATCCGGCAACGGGTATTTTAACTTATACAGCCAATACAGGAGCAACTACAGATACTTTTACTTATAAATTCTGTGGTAATATCCCAGAGTTCTCTGATTGTGAAGAGGTAAAAACAAATGTAACGATACAGTCTGTCACAGCTCATAATGCAACCCTTCAGGCATGTAATAATAATGGTACAGGAATTTTTGATCTTACTTCTGTCAATATCGGGGGACCCGCGGGAAGCAGTAAGAAATATTATCCTACCCAGGCAGATCTTCTTGCCGGAACGAACGAAATAATGTCTTCTAATGCATATAATTCTCCGGCTCCTAAAGATATATATGTAAAAGTATCCTCTGCTGAAGGATGTTTTGCACAGGCAAAAATAAGTTTAGCATTCACGCCGGCACCTGTAATCCAGAATGCAACTCTCAGCTCATGCCCTATTAATACCGAACCGAATAAGGGAAGTTTTGATCTTACCCAAGCAACGGTTACTGATGAAGGCGGAATCACCAAAGAGTATTACAAAACCATGCAGGATGCTGTTTCAGGAATCAATGGTATTGTCAATCCGGGAACGTATATTTCGTCAAATACTACTGTATATATAAAAGTGGTCAATGCTTCGGGGTGTTCATCCATAGCCGCAGTTACTCTTGTTGTAACGCCATCACGTCCGTCTTCTTTACTTAAAGATCAGTTTATATGTATTGATGCGACTACAGTTCTTGATGCTGGTCCGGGCTATCAGTCTTATCAATGGAGTACCGGAGCAACTACATCCTCTATCACTGTAAAACCGGGAATCTATTCTGTGATTCTGGAGCACGACAATTGTTTCACCAAGCAGGAAGTGGCTGTAAATGTAGCCCCTAATCCGGTAATCACGAACATTGATATTGATAATAATAAGGCAACTCTTACAGTAACCGGTGGCAATCCTCCTTATTTATATTCTATTGACAATGTGCACTGGCAGGCTTCGAATACATTCACGGGGCTTCCAAACGGGCAGAATATCTTTTATGTAAAAGACAGCTACAATTGTGATCCTGTAAAAGTAGAATTAACGGTTATCAATATCATCAATGCAATTACGCCCAATGGAGATAACATCAATGATACAGTATCTTATATAGACCTTGCCTACAAAAAGGACCTTTCCTTCACGGTATATGACCGATATGGAAACAATGTTTTCACAGGAAGTCGCTTTAATAACTATACATGGGACGGCAAATCCGGAAACAAGAGTGTCTTTACAGGAACGTATTGGTATGTCATCACCTGGAAAGAACCCAAATTACAGGATGCCATCATCAAATATACGGGCTGGATTTTATTAAAAAATTAAAAATCTTCTGAACTCTACAACTCAATATTATCATCCGCAGGGAAATGAAACCTTGCGGAGATAAGCTTAACTCATTTTTTCCATACTTTATGAAAAAGATCATACTCATTTTACTGTTATCTCTTTTTTCTTCCACACTTCTGGCACAAAGAGATACGGATCACTGGTTTGCCCCAATGGTGGCAAGCTCCAGCAATGGATCTCCAAAACAGGCTTTGTATTTGTCTACAGACAGCATGGTTCCTTTTTCTGTTTCTATTTATAATAATAATGCGATCATAGGAACGGTTACCATCAGCAAAGGAAATCCTCAGACCTTTGATGTTCCTCTTAATTTAATGGTGGGACAGAATACTACTGATGCCATGAGCGTAAAAACCCGCGGGCTTTATCTTCACGGAGATCTCCCTTTCTTCGCTACTTATAGATTTTCAGAAATTAACCATGGTGAGATTTTAACCTCTAAAGGGAAAGCAGGGCTTGGGAAACTTTTCTACGCGGTGTATGCTCCATTAATGAACAACCAGAGTTCCCAAAACTTTTCTTGTTCCATACTTGCCACAGAAGACAACACTCAGGTTAAGGTTTCAGGATATGCTATGACAACGTGGTTTTACAATAACTTTAACGGACTTACCCATCCGTCTATTACTATTAATCTGAATAAAGGGCAATCTTATACCTTTGCAGGCTATGCGAATAAACCCGGAAACAAAGATGGATTTATCGGGGCAAAAATAGAAGCTACCAAACCTGTATCCGTTACCAATGGTAATTATCATGGGCAATTCGGAATGTCTCCGCCTTATAACGGGGAAGATATCATTATGGATCAGTCTGTACCCGTGGAACGTCTCGGGAATGAATTTGTACTGATTAAAGGAAAGGGTAATCTTATCCCTGAAATTGAAGGCGCCGTCATCGTTGCTACTGAAGATAATACTGAGATAAGACTTAACAACAACCCTACTCCTGTGGCTACCATTAATGCGGGCAAATACTATCGCGTAAGTGCTATGAATTATATGCTCAATGGTCCTGAACATCATAATATGTATATTAAAGCTTCAAAAAATGTCTATGTTTACCAGCTCTTATCAGGAATTGAAGATAATGATGCAACGGAAGGCTTTAATTATATACCTCCTCTTAACTGCTTCCTTCCCAATGTGATCGATGAGATCGGAAAAATAGGTGAGCTGCCTTATTATACGACCTTTAACCCGCCATTATTTGTAAAGCTTAATATCCTTACCCAAACGGGAGCTGCAGTTATGGTCAACGGAACACCTACAAATGCGACTGAAGGACCCTTTCCTGTAACAGGTACTCCAGATTGGGTATCTTATTCTATTCCGAATATCACTGGAAATGTCACTGTAACTTCTACTAAAGCTGTCACCGCCGGAATTGCAGGCGGAAGCGGAAACCTCGGATATGGTGGTTATTTTGCAGGATTTAATTCTATCCCTGTGATCAGTAAATCGGTAGGAGAATGTGTTCCCGGAATTATCCTGGAAGTGGAAGCTGGTTTTGATCATTACCAATGGAACCTGAACGGAAGTCCTATTCCGGGTGCCAACTCAAACACCTACACTCCTACAGGATCAGGAAATTACACAGTTTCCATCACCAAAGGAACTTGCGTACCTCTTACAACTTATCCGTATAAAGTACAAAACTGCCTTGTGAATACTGTAAAACCAATGAATATCTGCAGCACAAGAACGCCTACAGCCATTACGCCTGCTTTTACCAATTCAGTGCAAACTCCGGTTCCGGGAACAGTACAGATTGTTAGTCCGCCAGCCAACGGTACATTAACTTTAGATCCGGCTACAGGTATTCTGACCTATACAGCCAATGTAGGAACAACGGTGGATACTTTTACATATAAATTCTGTGGAAATGATCCTGAATTTACAGATTGTGAACAGATAAAAGTGAATATCACTGTACAGCCTTTGGTATTGACAAATGCTACTGTAAAAGCATGTGACATCAATGGTTCAGGTATTTTTGATCTAACAGCAGCCAATGTTGGAGGTCCGGCTAATGCGGTAAAAAAATATTACAGAACTTTAGCAGATCTTAGTGCCGACATCAATGAAATTATTCCAGCCAATGCTTTTCAATCCATTGCTCCGGCTGAGGTTTATGTAAAAGCGACAACAATAGAAGGCTGTACTGCCAATGCAAAGATCAGTCTTGA
Organism: Chryseobacterium sp. CS2K3; assembly: GCF_059515185.1. NCBI lineage: Bacteria > Pseudomonadati > Bacteroidota > Flavobacteriia > Flavobacteriales > Weeksellaceae > Chryseobacterium > Chryseobacterium sp. CS2K3. The sequence continues at coordinate 260,770 of NZ_JCAKRW010000003.1, forward strand.
GTTTCACCCGAAACCTGTAATCATGGACGCTGACCTTAGCGGATGTTTTGTTCAGAATAATATAAACACCGGAACTTTTGATTTGACAACAGCTCTTGTAACAACTACAAATCCGGTAACGAAAAGATACTATCCAACGCTGGATGATGCTGTAAATGGAACTAATGAAATAGCCTCTCCTACCAATTTTGTGTCTCCCAATACAACGGTATGCGTAAAAGTGATTACCGCAAACGGATGCTTTGATTTCGCCAAAATAACACTGAAAGTAACGCGTCCAAATCCTTCACCTCTTTTAGCAGATCAATACATCTGTCCGGATGCAAGAACCACACTGGATGCAGGTCCCGGTTATACATCGTACCAATGGAGCACGGGAGCTACTACACAATCTATCACAGCCTCCATAGGTACTTATTGGGTAATATTAACGTCCAATGGCTGCCAGACTAAGCAAACTGTACATGTAATGCCTGTTCAAAGTCCTAAAATAAAAAAAGTAGACGTGAACAATAACACGGTAACCCTTACTGTAGAAGGCGGAACACTTCCTTATCAATATTCAAAAGATGGAATGATCTGGCAGGATTCCAATGTATTTACCAATCTTATCCGTGGGAAAAACACATTCTATGTAAAAGATTCCTACAACTGTAAGCCGGTTCAGATTGAAGTATTGGTTCCCAATCTTGTGAATGCTATTACTCCCAATAACGATGGGATCAATGATACATTAGATTATTCTGAGCTTTCTTATTTAAAGGATTTAAAGTTTTCAATATTCAACAGATACGGACAGCTTATGTATTCTTCGGATAAAAATAACAGCTACAAATGGGACGGAACCATTAGCGGAATGCCTGTAAGCAGTGGAACCTATTGGTATGAAATAAGCTGGACAGAGCCAGACTCTACAAAACTTACCTCTTATACCGGATGGATCATGGTAAAAAACAGAAATTAAAGATGGGTACCATCTGCTTATATACTTTTTGTTTAAAGAAACTGCCTCAATATTTTTGAGGCAGTTTTATGTTACAGTTTTCTTATTTCAGATTTCGGGATTCAAGCTCTTTATTTATTGACTGATCGTTTTTCTTCCATTGAGTGGTTAAGATCAGTATAAATATTAAAGGAAATATCGTGAAAAATCCAATTCCATGTTTCACAGAACTATATACTGCAATCCCGATTAAAAAGCCAATCAGTACAGCATTGATTATTTTGCTCGATTTTAATTTTTGCTTTTTATCCAGTAATTCCTGGTCAGACAATTCGCTTAGGTCTTTTTCTTTCATCCGTTTAATTTTTATTATGGTTATTATAGTTTGTTTTTTAGTTGGCAGCCGGATCTATCAGTTCTTTTGTAATTCCTAGAGACTTAAGAAGATTTTTGCCGTCAAATAATAAGGTTGCATAATGTTTCCCTTTTTTGAAGATTAATTTTGAACCTCCTTCAAATTCGCTGTCCATCCCTAGTTTTTGATCTTTTGCTCCGTATTTTGCAAATTTGGTTTTACTTTCCTGCAATGTTGTTTTATTCAGGGTAAGCCCATAAGGTAAACCTGCCACTACTACGGGTTTATCATCCGGAATATCAAAAAAGATTTCATCCACAGAATCATTCTTTCCCAAAGCAGTATAAAGTTCCAATCCTGATTGGGTAAGCCATCTGGCATATCTTTCTCCATTGGCATTTTCATAATAAGAAGCATCTGTATTCAGGATTGTTGTAATTTTTTCAACCGTTTGAGGCAAAACAAACTCAGATTCTTTATTCAGTAAGGTCTTTAGCTCTACCCTCTTCTGCGAAAATGCGTTTACACTTATCAATTGAAAAATGACAGCTAATATTAATGTTAATGGTTTCATCTGCATGAGATTATTAAATTTAATGATTTGATGGTTAAAGATATTAAAATTTGGCAAAGCAAATGAAAAGAGAATGTAAAATACCTCAACTCAATAGAAAACAATGTAAATCATTCAAAAACAATTTATTAAAACCAATCAATGTAGATCAAAAAAATTACAGTTCACTGATCCCCATTTTTGAGAGATGCTTATACACTATTGAAAGACTAAGATTTCTTTTCTCAGCAATATCAAAAGCTGTATTCCCTTCTTCAAATAACTGAAAAGTAATAAGATGGGTTGGCTTTTTGCTCACCTTTACCGAAGTATCAAGCTCATTTTCCTTATCAAATAAACCAATTCCCAATAAAGTACAATCTTTTAGTTTTTCAAGATACTCGTGAAGGTCAGAAAGTAGGATTTTTGTTTCCTCGTTATACTTTTTTAAACCTTTAATTCCGATAGTTTCAGCATAGAAATCCTTTAACGGCAGTAAAATCTGTTCTGCTATATTTTTATAGAAAAAATTCACGGCTCCTTTACATTTATCTTCAATTTCTGCCCATTGCAGATTTCCTTCCGTAAAGTTTCTAACGCTTTGCCGGCTTATTCTTTTAAATTTTTCAGAGATTTTAAAAAGATTTTCACTTTCTTTTTCAATAGACTGAGATAATCGTTCCGCTTTTTCGAGATTGGATAATTCTGCGGTAAATAATACTGTCATCCATATTTTCACAGCTTCTTTTAACCAAGTTGCATCTATAGCCATCTGAACTTTATGAAGAGCATAATCATACTTTTCCCGTATCAATATCTCTTCCAAGCGGTCATCAATATTGGTTTCCTGTTGAAAATCCTCAATTCTGTCATCTTTGAAAATTGCGCTTGCCGGAATTCTGGATTTCAAAACAATTCCTTCCAAAGTTCGGCAACGGCTTAACGCAACATATACCTGTCCGCTGGCAAAAGACCTGCCCGCATCTACGATCACCCGATCAAATGTTAATCCCTGACTTTTATGAATGGTAATCGCCCATGCAAGACGGATGGGATATTGTTCAAAGCTTCCCAATACTTCTGTAGCAATATTTTTTTCAGCATCAAGAAAGTACCTTTTATTTTCCCAGACTTCTTTTGTCAGCGTAATCTCTCTTCCACTTGAATCCAGAATAGCTTTCACGGTGTTGTCATCCAGATAAGAAACTTCTGCCAGCTTACCATTATAAAAATTTTTCTCCGCTGAAGAATCATTTCTGATAAACATAATTCGGGTTCCTAGTTTCAATTCCATTACTTCCTCAACCGGATATTGAGTTTCATAAAACTGTCCTATGACCGAAGCTTGATAAAACCTTGAATCTTCTTCAATTTCAGACAATTTCTTCTGATTGATATGATCTGCGATACGATTGTGGGAACAAAGATGAATATAATGTTCATTTTCCGGTTCAAAATCCGGATTGTAACGGGAATTCAGAGCATCAAGATCCAATGCGGAAAGATCAGCATGTCTCACTGAGTTCAGGATTTCCAGAAATTCTTCATCCTGCTGCCGATAGACTTTCATCAACTCTACTGTTATTAATGGAGTATTCTGCAAAGCTTTAGCTGAAAAGAAAAAAGGTGTTTCATAAAATGCTGACAATATCTTCTCCGAATCTTCTCTTACTACGGGTGGCAACTGATACAAATCTCCTATCAAGAGCAATTGTGCTCCGCCAAAAGGAAGTTGATTTCGCCTTACTCTCCTCAAAGAATGATCCATCATATCAAGCAGGTCTGCTCTCAGCATTGAAACCTCATCAATAATGATCAGTTCTATTTCCCGGAACAGGTTTAATTTATCTTTCCGGTATTTAAAATGCGGAAACAGCTCATTGATATTCATCGCAAGATTAGGGTCCACATATTCTGTTGTGGGAACAAACGTTCTTGAAGGAATTGAAAACAGAGAATGAATCGTTACGCCGCCGGCATTCATTGCAGCAATTCCCGTGGGTGCTACAATAATATGTTTTTTACGGGTGTTTTTTACAAATTCATTGAGAAAAGTAGTTTTTCCGGTTCCTGCTTTTCCGGTTAAAAATACATTTCTGTTGGTATATTCTATTAGCTCTGTCAGTGATTCCAATCTTTCAATAAGCGATTTAATTATTGTCCATTCAAATCTACGGTTTTATCAATATAAATAACTCCGTTGAACGAAGAAGTATAATCCATTTTTGCTTCAAAACCCAAATCAAAAAGCCTTGAAGAAAACCATGGGTAACCGCTTGGCTTACCTTGTGCATTCGGTAGAGGTATAAATAAAAGATCTGCTTTTTTTGTCTTCAGATACCACTCTAACGAACCTTCTTTAGATTCAGGAACCTTTGCTTTTTTAGAAAAATCAGCATGAAAAAAATCTTTCCCAAAGAATGCCGGTGAAAAATTCCCACTTCCCGAAGTAATCGCCAATGAATACACCTGATCCTTAAACGCTCTGTAAATTTCAGTTCCAAAATAAGTAAAACCCTTATAAGTATTGGTTTCATACCATTGTCTGGCAAACTCAGGATTGAAAGACATATAAGTATTTACATCCAGTACATTGTGATTATTATGCGACCAAACCATGATTTTTTTCTCTGGGAAAATATATTTTGAAAGGAAAATAAAGTTCTCCGCCATCATAATATCCCGACTTTTTTCCAGAATGATCAAATCAAAGAGGTTTCTGATATTATTAATTTCAATCAGCCATAAATTTCTCAGTTTGGAATCCGACGAGCTGAATTTCACAGCTTCCTCAATCTTATTGAGCTCAGCATTGAAATTATCACGATCTACTACATTCTTTTTTGAAGAAAACTCGTTTTGCAGGATATATTCAAGGTCTTTTACAAACTTCTTGTAAGCTTCAGAATCGGTATTATAATGGGATATTTTTGCAATATGGGTAAGATTTCCGATCAGTTTTGTTTTGGAAAAAGCACCTGCATGACGGGAATCCATCCCTCCAAGAAGAATTGGATTATTTCCTTTCAATTCATTTTTATAGTAAGTCCATAAATCCTGACTTACGTTACTTTCAGTCCAGCATGTATAAATATTTTCTTTTGCCGAAACATCTATGGTATTCCAATCTTTACTATCCGAAAGTCCAAACATAATGGCATACAGATCGGCTTCAAACATCAAAACATCAAAACCTTTTTTCTCGTGAAGATATTTTACTAATCTCGTCTTCATCTGAATGGCACCACCATCTCCGTGACTGGGTTCTCCCAGCAATACAAACTTTGCCTCACTAATTGATTTACCTACCGCTTCAAGATCATTAAAATTAGTATCATTCGGGGAAACAGATCGTATTTTGCTGCCACTTTTGTAAAGGTCTTCAATATATAGTTTTGAAAAGTCTGTTTTCGACTGTGCATTTGAAAAATGACCTACCGAAAGCAAAAGAGCCATCACCATAAGCTTTCTCATAATAATTCCTGGTATTAAATTTTTTGCAAAATACACCAAAGATCCATAAAAGACAAACGAAATACGCTTTGCTGTTCGCCTTAAGAGAAAGCAAGAATCAAATAAAATTAATGATAAATAACAACAGATTTATTTTCTACGAATCACAATATCCCCTTCTGCAAGTCTTATTTTTTCATCATTGATGCGTACTTCCAACCAGTGATCAGGATCATCAGATTCACAATCGTTGATAATTCTGTAATCGGAATATCCAGTGTTTGAAGATGGCAATTCGATAATGGCTTCAACCGTTTTTTTACTGATCTGATGTTGTTTCAAGATATTTAAAAGATAAATGGCTTCAGAAAGTTCTTTTTTAAGCCGAAGATTAGATGCTTTATCAATATCATTTCTTATCAGATCATTTAATTTATCAATTTCACTGGTAATAAAATCTATCGCCGTCATAATCATTTACTTTTAGATTCCGAATATTACTATTATTAATTAGGTTTTTTGATCAGATTGTAATTTCCTGTTGTCTCATCTTTTCCGATTGTATAGCCGTCAGTAAGCTCAAGAATCCAGCCATCGCCGGAAATATTTTTGTCATCTGTTTTTACAGGGTTTGAAACCGAAATCTTATCCCAATTAGGGCTCATCAATGCAGCTCCTTTATCCACCGTTAAAATCCCCCATCGATCTGTAACTCTTAGGTTTGGATATACAGTTCCTTTATCTTCTACCGGAATAATATTTCTGGGATCAAAAGAGATATTCATTTTTTCAAACTTAATTTCAAAATGTGGTTGAGTAATCAGTTTTAGCTTATATTCTGCAATCAGTTTTTTAGTTCTTTCTTCTCTTTCGGTTTCCTCTTTCAATATATTTTTCCCATTATAATTAGCAGAAACAGCCTGAACTGCTTTTTTTAAATCTTTAGGAATACTAATCTTTAAAGCTTTGATGAAATAATCCGTCAAATCGCTATTTACTGAGATTGTTTTATTCCAGTTTTTGTCTTTATCATACAGCAAATATCCGTAAACAGGAATGGTATAATAAGCAAATGACCGTACAAACGTGGGATTTTTAAAAAAATCATTGATTTCACTCTGAAAGAACGCTGAAGTTTCTGCCTTATTTCTGTTACTGATAATAACTCCCGTAAATTCTGCAAGTCCTTCATTCAATTCTAACTGATTTTCTGAAACTCCGGAGTTTTCATATAGCTGATGTCTGTATTTTCTGAAGATAAAAGCATTCGTAAGATGTTGTTGTTTTTCCTTTTCCGAACCAGGCTGAATAGCTTTCTTTAAAGCTTCCAGTTCCAAACGAAGATATATTCTTCCCTCCTTTTGATCAAGGTGATTATTATCCGTATTTTTAAATGTAAACCCCAACGACGGCTGAATTCTGTGAAATGATTCATGAGCCAGTAAATTGATTCTGTTGTGCTTATTATGAGTAAGCGGAAGCATGATCATTGCCCACTTTTTTCCATTCCAGTCTATTGCCGTATTAGCAATATTGATCTTACCCGGCAAAATTCCCGAATAAATACTTCCGTTAGGCTGTAAAGAACCTTCCTGATTCTGTTCGTTGGCAAAAAACGTTCTGCTTTCCGGATCAATCAAAATAGTTGGTCCATACAGATCTTTATTCCAAAGCTCTGTGTTAGCATGTGCAGCTGTTTTAAGCTCATCAAAAAAAACGGAAATACTGTCTTGGGAAACGGGTTTCTGACCGCTTAGATTTTGCTCTAATAAGAAAAAAAAAGTGATTACCAGAATATACTTCATGAAATAGTTTTTAATTGAAATTATACTTAAAATATTTATTTTAAATAGTATATATTGCTAATATAACAATTTCAATATTAAAAAATTATTCTTTATAGTTTATGAAACGGTACACATGGTTATTGTCATTCTTGACCTTATTAGAATGAACGATTTAATACATTTTCTTTTTAAAAAAACAGCAACAAAAAAGCCCCGGCTTATTAAAACCAGAGCTGTATAGTTGAAACATTTAGATTATAAACTAATATTGTCCAAAAGAGCTTTTAAATCTGTAATCGAAATCTTATTACCGGATGCAATTATGGAAAATCTATTTCCTTCCAGATAATGAATACTTGACATGTCATCGCTTTTGTACATACTTGAATCAAATAAAACCTGCCAGCCTTTATAAGGTTTAATATTAGTTTTATCTCCAGGTTCTTCTAAAGCTTTTATTTCCAGAAAATTAATCAGGTTTGTTTTCACTGCCTCAGCTCCTGCACCAGCACCATCCGTTACCATCAGATAAACGCTCTTTTCTCCTTTTTTGTAGTTTGCCGTAGCATAAGAACCAGTCTCCTTATCTTCAAAAGCATCCACGTCTGTTAGTATAAAACCTGCCACTTCTTTTTTGAATTTAGCCTTAAAATCCGCCTTAGCAATAGGCTTTAATTTCTTTAATTCCTTTGCCAGATTTTCAATCTTTAACGAATCCGGATCAGTTTGTGTCTTCTCGATCAAAACAGTAGGACGCACATTAGCAAAAACTGAATTTGTACTCACTGCCAATACCATTGCGCCAGCTAAAAGTCCTTTTCCCCAATACGTAAATTTCATAATTTCTAATAATAGTATTTAATACAACACTCTTTACAAAAAATAAACCAAGACTTCTCCCATCATGTCATTTTAGATAAAAATCCCTGATTTCAGCTAGTATTTTTTTTCAATTCCAGCCATCATTTACAATATTGTCATGATCGTTAATAATTCTTACCAATTCACAACAAAAGTTAAATATATAAGCATATTAAAATATTTTTGAAATAATTTTACTTTTGTTGTTAAAAAATTAATTAATTTCGAATTCACTAAATCTAAACATTATGAAAAATTTAAAGAAAATCGAAAGACAGGAAATGAAAACAATTAACGGCGGAATCAACTGCCCTGGCGGACAGATATGCTTAATCGGAGGTAAATGGCAATGTATGCCTTTTGACGGATGTGGCGGCGGAAACCAACCCTAAATTCTAAGTTTAATTCAATACTTCGATTATGAAAAATTCTAAGAAAATTTCAAGAGATCAATTGAAAAGTATTAACGGAGGAGCTTTAAGTTGCTCTCAGGCATGCTGCCCACCTCCGGGAATTAAAAGATGTCCTTGGGTGATTTGCGTAGCACCATGTGATATATTAAGTTAAGCATCGCTCACCCCAAAACGATAAAAAAGCCTTGGAATCTCTGATTCTGAGGCTTTTATTTTAATGATGATCTAACGTTTTTTGAAACCTTTACTTCTTCTATTATTAAAAAATTTCAGAGAATTGTATTTTTTTTTCTGGAGTTTCATGAAAATATGTATATTTGCCGTGCAAAAAATAAGAAATGATTTTATCTAACTTAAAAAAGGGAAAGAAACAGTACTTACGTCGAACGTCGTGAGTCATTTTCCTTTGGTTAGAAACCAGATACATCAGGAGCTTGTCATCACGACAAGCTCCTTTTTTTTGCTTTAAAAATTAAATAAAATTTATATCTATATTATGAAAGTATTGAAATTTGGAGGGACTTCAGTAGGAAGCCCGGAAAGGATTGAAAATTTATTGCCTATTATCCAATCTCAGGCTGCAAATCAGCATTTGGTGGTATTATCAGCAGTTTCAGGAACTACAAATGATCTGGTTATATTATCAGAATTGTATGCAGGAAAGGAAACAGAAAATGCAAAAAAACATCTTGATGCGCTTTATGAGAAATACAAAAAATTTGTAGCTGAACTATTCAAAACTGAGGCGGTTACATCTGAAGCCCTGGCATTTATCAATACTATATTCGAACTTCTTTACAGCTTTGAAAACTCTAATTTCACAGCTACTGAAGAGCGTATTATCCTGGCACAGGGAGAAATTATTTCTACAACCCTGTTCCATTTACATTTAAAAGAAACGGGAGTTCCTTCCATATTATTATCGGCGCTTGATTTCATGCTTATTGATGAAGAAAATGAACCAGACATTGAATACATCAGAGAAAAAGCAGGTGTAGAGATTGCAAAATATCCTACTGAAAGCTTATTTATCACACAGGGTTATATCTGCCGAAATGCTCAGGGAGAAATAGATAATTTGCGAAGAGGAGGTTCAGATTATACGGCTTCTTTGCTTGGAGCAGCTTTAGGTGTCGAAGAAGTTCAAATCTGGACGGACATTGACGGTTTCCATAATAATGACCCAAGATTTGTTCAAAATACCAGACCTATCGCTAAATTAAGCTTCGATGAAGCGGCTGAGCTTTCTTATTTTGGGGCAAAAATCCTTCACCCTCAGAGTGTTTTCCCTGCCAGAAAATACAATGTGCCTGTAAGATTACTGGACACGATGAATCCTCATAAACCAGGGACTTTGATTTCAGGAGAAAGCATCAATCAAAATCAAATTGTGGCTATTGCAGCGAAGGACAGTATCACAGCAATCCGTATTCAGTCTTCCCGTATGCTGATGGCGTATGGTTTTCTGAGAAAGGTTTTCGAAGTTTTTGAGCGTTTCAAAACTCCTATCGACATGATTACGACTTCGGAAGTTGCTGTTTCACTGACGATTGATCAGACAGAATATCTTCCTGAAATTTTAAAAGAGCTTGAAGTTTTCTCAGCAGTAGATATTGATCATGAACAGACTATCGTTTGTATCGTAGGTGATTTCAGAAAGAATAATCACGGACATGCTACAATTGTTTCGGAAGCTGTAAAACACATTCCGATCAGAATGATTTCCTACGGAGGTAGTGAGAATAATATTTCATTATTGGTTCCGTCTACCTATAAAATAGAAGCTTTACGATCATTACACAACAGATTGTTTTAAGATATTTTCAAAAGAGATTATTCCCTGTGAATAGTCTCTTTTTTTTTAATCAGCCAACACTTTTGGTTTAGATAAAGGGTAACCTATTGTATGCAAATCAACCAGCATTATTCAAATTTCTAAATGTTTTTTATAAGGATAGAAAATGTAATCAATATAAGCCACAGAAAGGAAAAAAATACGATTCAACAATTAATAAAATGTTCATAATCTATTCACGCCACTGCAATTTTTATGTTCTAGTTTTGACCTCGAAAAGCAAACGTAATGATCGATGAAAGCGAAGAAATGCATAAAAATTTTAACAGCTGGTGAAAGAAGCAGAACGGAAATAAAAATAGCAAAACATTTTTTCCCTAATTATTTTTTTGAGCCAATTCCGGTTTTTATTCCATCATATTTACCAGTCTATCTTAGATCATTGAAAGTGGTAGCCGGAAGCAATTCCACTTATTTCTCAGTAAAATTACAATTGGCGATAACCTCAATAATTGTTACCATTTTAAAGTTCCCAACCATCTTACGATTCTTTTTATTCAAAACCTGCATTATGCATGCCTGTACAACAGAAATGTTCACACAAAACTAATATCAATTTTTTAAATTTTAAATACATGAGAAACTCGAAAGTAGTTGAGCTCAACAGTACATTAGAGCTGTTGAATGAAAATGAGCTGTATTCTTTCAAAGGAGGACTTGCCGGAGGACAGAGCGAAACGGAAATCCCTGAAATAATTATTCCCGCTCCGGACCATGGTGACGATGATGGCGGAAGTAATCCTCCTGATACTGATATGCCTACGTGGGATGACGATGATTTGCCTAACTGGGGTGATGATGGTCCACCAAATGGAGGCACAGGTGGCGGCAATGGAAGTAATGATGTACCGGCTGATGCTTTTGGAGGTATATTTTCATTAACGCTTGCTGAAAGATCATTTCTGGCGCATCACGTTCCTGCCTTAGGGGTATTAAAGATGATCGGCAATTACAACCTGGCTGTGGAAAAAGGAAATGGTATTAATAATGAAGCAGATGCTTTAAGACATGCGCTTTGGTCTGCATTGGATGCTGCAGATATTGGTGTTAATTTGGCAAGGCAGTTTCATACATTACATGAAACAGAACATCCGGGAACTCCTGCTGAGAACGCGATGGATCTGCATAATAATGAATGGGGATACAATTGGTTCTTACAAAACGGAAACCCAGAAGATAATATGCCCAAATTTGAGCTTGATTTTAATACCGCAGTTATTAACGGTTCGATAAAAACCAAACCTTAGACATGCACCAGCTCATTAAGTATATACTATTACTGCCTTTTTTCATTATTTTTTCCTGCCAGGGACAAAAAACACCTGATTGTTTAGGACAATTGGAAGAAAAATTATCGCCTAAAGTGAACGAAAAAAATAAAATAGGAGAAATTATCAATATTAAGGATGAGATCACCTGTTTTGAATGGGACACTTTAATTGTTCTATCAGCAATAAACAGTAAAAAAAACATGGAAAAGGACTTAGGGATAACCATGCCGTTCGAATATAATTTTAGTATGGGAGACGAAAATACGGCAATATTACTTTTTGTAAAAAATAATAAGGTAGTACACTTTATTTCCCAAAAGCGAACAGTAGAACGAAAAATCCTTGATCAGGCTAAATCCGTTAAAGTATCCAGCTTTATCTATTTATTAAATAATTATGGTAATAATGTGTATGCTAAAATACCTAAAGAAAAAGCCATTTTTGAGACTTATCCAGTAATCTATCATGATAAAAATAAAGAAACGGAATGGGCTTTACAATACGGTATGGGAGTAAAAGTAAAAGAATAAAGTAAAAATACTCCATACCTTCCTACAAGCTTATTGATTAAGATTATAAAAATCCCCCAATTCTCTAGAGAATTGGGGGATTTCAAAGTTCATCAACTATAATAGTTATACTTATTTGGTGACAATCCCTTTTCAGAATTATCTTCTATAACCTTTATTTAAATGATGAATTATCATATTTTCAACTCTATATAAGTCTACTTCTTACTGGTTAACAGCTTTGCAGCATTTTCATCCACCAGAAATAAGAGCTCACCTTCTGAAGGCTTCAACAATTGTGATGGATATAGTGATGGATTATACTCACCTTCAAGCACTTCCTTCAAAGCCTCTGCCTTAGCTTCCCCAAATGTTATTACAACTATTTTGCTGGCTTTATTTAAAAAAGGAGCTGTAAGGGTAATTCTGTACATTTGCTGTGCATCAAGGTAGTAAGCAGAAACCCACTTCTCCTGTTCTTCCAATACGGCAGTTCCCGGAAACAGTGAAGCGGTATGTCCGTCCCCTCCCATTCCAAGAAGAATAAGATCCATTACTCCTTCGTCTCCCAGCTTCTCTTTCAAGAGCGTATCATATTCTGAAGCGAAGTCTTCGGGTTTTATACCATCCTTATACATTGGAAAAATATTGTCAGACAAAACGGGTACATTGTTTAAAAGCGTATCGTACGACATTTTAGCATTACTCAATTCATTATCCAAAGGCACCCATCTTTCATCACCCCAAAAAACCAGCACTTTACTCCAGTCAATTTGTTCTTTATAATGATCTTCTGATAGCAGCCTGTACAATCCTTCCGGAGAAGAACCTCCCGTTAATGCAACTGTAAAATAACCTTTTTGATGTATTGCTTCATTGGCTGCGGTAATAAAAAGTTCCGCAGCAGTTTTTATAATTTCTTCTTTTGTAGGTAATATATTAAGCATTTATTTCAGTTTTCAAAGTTATGGGTGAATTAGAAAGCCAATGATGTCCCTGTCTTTTCAGTAATTCATCTGCTTCTTCCGGTCCTGAACTTCCGGCAGGATACGTATACATTTTTGAAACATTTCCTTTTTCCCAGGCAGTCTGGATATTGGCGATCACATCCCATGCCTCTTCTACCTGATCAGAACGCATAAACAGAGTGGAATCTCCATCCAGCGCATCCAATAATAAAGTTTCGTAGGCTTCCGGTGTATCTGGGGAGCATTCAAAATAATCAAACACCATTTCAGCAGGTTTTAATTTCATATCAAGCCCTGGCTTTTTGGTCATAAATGATAATTTGATGTCCATTTCAGGCTGAATATCAATTGTTAACTTATTAGGCTGCAATTGATTTATCCCATTATTAAAAGTTGTACATGGAACTTCTTTAAAGCTAATGACTACGGAAGATGTTTTTTCAGACATACGTTTACCTGTTCGCATATAAAACGGCACTCCATTCCATCGTTCATTATCAACATAAAACTTCATTGCCACATAGGTTTCTGTATTTGAATGCGGGTTTACTCCGGGTTCCTGTAAGTATCCCTGTTTCGGCTGTCCGTCAATCTCACCAGCCGTATATTGTGCTCTTACCGTATAATGGTTAATATCTTTCGGATCAATTCTTCTGACACTTTTTAAAACATCGACCTTCCTGTTTCTGATCTCTGTAGAATCAAAAATCATAGGAGCTTCCATAGCAACCATACAAAGAATCTGCATTAAGTGGTTCTGAATCATATCACGAAGTGCTCCTGAACCATCATAATACCCACCGCGGTCTTCAACACCTACTGTTTCCGCAACAGTAATCTGCACGGAATCAATGTATTTATTATTCCATAAAGGTTCAAAAATAGTGTTCCCAAAGCGGAAAGCCAGAATATTCTGTACATTTTCTTTTCCCAGATAATGGTCAATACGGTAAATCTGTTCTTCCTGGAAGTTTTGCGCCAGAAGTTTATTCAGGGCTAAAGCAGATTCCTTATCATATCCAAAAGGCTTTTCGATAATCATTCGATCTTTATCTACATTTTCAGCTAACCCTATTTTTTTAAGATTATTTGATACCATTTCAATAAAGCTGGGCGCTACAGACAGGTAAAAAAGACGATTTGCTCTTACCCCTATATGACTATCAATAGCATCAAGCTGATTTTTCAATTGAACAAACGATTCTTCTTGTGTAATATCAAACCTTACGAATTGGATTTTCTGACTAAAAGCATTCCATTTCTCTTCAGAAAAATTTTTGATTCTTGAGAAAGCTTTGATGTTTTCCAAGATGTAGGCTCTGAAGTCTTCTTGTGTGTGCTCAGTTCTTCCTAATGAGAGAAGTTCGAATTCATCAGGCATCCATCCTTCCAGAAACAGATTGAAAAATGCAGGAAATAATTTTCTTTTTGCCAGATCTCCCGTAGCCCCAAAAACTACGATGGAGGTCGGCTTTTTATCATTATTTTTCATTTGATTTGTTTTTTATGATTCCCAACGGGTGTGAAAAATTCCTTCTTTATCGATTCTTTCGTAAGTGTGTGCACCGAAGAAATCACGTTGAGCCTGAATAAGATTAGTAGGTAAATTTTCTGTACGGTAAGCATCAAAATAAGACAATGCATTCATCCAGGCAGAAACAGGTGTGCCGTTTTGGATTGCTTCTTTCAGAACTGAACGAATACTGCTTTGTGTACTGATTAGCTTTTCGGCAATTTGCTTATCAAGCAATATATTTGGTAAATCCGGCTGTAATGCAAATGCTTTTCTAAAATCTTCCAATAAAGTTGCCCGAATAATACAGCCTCCTCTCCAGATTTTACATACAGTTTCCAAATGCAGTTCATAGCCGTAAGCTTCTGATGCTACTTTAAGCTGAGAAAGCCCTTGAGCATATGTTGTAATAATAGCAAAGTAAAGTCCTTTTTTCAGTTCCTCTACATTGACATCAGTAATCTTTTGATCATTATCCCACGTCAGTACTTTTGAAGCCTGAATTCTTTCCGGTTTGTACTTAGACATATCTCTCATATTTACAGCTGCATCAATTACCGGTACAGGAACTTGTAGATCCATTGCATTTTGAGAGGTCCATTTTCCTGTTCCTTTGGATTTTGCCCAATCGGAGATCAGATCTACCAAATAGCTGTCGCCTTCTTTTTGTTTTAAAATATCAGCTGTAATTTCAATAAGGAAAGAGTTCAATTCTTCTTTATTCCACTGCTCAAATGATTGTTGTATTGTTTCATGGTCTAAATGATAAACATTTTTCATGATATCATAAGTCTCTGCAATAAGCTGCATAATGCCATATTCTATACCATTATGCACCATTTTCACATAATTACCCGCAGATCCGTTGCCTAAAAACTCTACACAAGGTTCACCATCTACTTTAGCAGCAATGGCTTCAAAGATCGGACGCAAGCGTTCATAGGCTATTTTATCACCTCCGGGCATCATGCTGGGTCCTTTTCTCGCACCACTTTCTCCTCCTGATATTCCCATCCCGAAAAAATGGATTCCTTTTGAAGAAAGTTCTTTATATCTTCTGTCTGTATCTGTAAAGTAAGTGTTTCCGCCATCAATAATAATGTCTCCTTCATCCAGAAAAGGAAGCAGGCTGTTTATTGCTCCGTCTACAGGAGCTCCTGCAGGAACTAAAAGCATAATAGCTCTCGGCTGCTCAAGGGATTTCACAAATGCTTCCGGCTGAACAGTAGCAAAAACCTGATGATCTTTTTGTGCTTCTGTCTGTAATGAATCTGCCTTTTCCTGATCCAGATCCAAACCCGCAACAGCATATCCGTTGTCAGCCATATTAAGCAATAAGTTCCGCCCCATAACGCCTAAACCTACTATACCAAAGTTGTATGTTATCATTTTTAAAATATTTTTATGAATTTCAATTTATATTATGTGTTACTGGTCAATTCTTTTTAAATAACTGTACCCAGCAATCCCGCATTTAAAATACTTTATTAAAATTAATTCTTATTTTCGAAATGGCTGAAATAAAAAAAGAGTTATTTATATAATCAATAGAAGGGTTGCAACAGAAGGAGGCAAGCTGGATAACGAAACTCACTTTTATTCAAGCAATTAATACCAATTCGTTATACAACTCTTAAAAAAGGTTGAAACAAGTTATGATACTTGTGTTTTATAACTTCTCTAATTTTTCTCATCAACTCTCAGACCAATCTTAATATCTTATATTATTATCAACTCTTCTCAATTATCTGTTTTATTTCGTAATAATTTGTTTTTAAGGGCTCAACCGATTCAAAAATTATAATATCATTAATAAAACATTATTATTTTATTAATTTTCAATTGACAAGAGTGGTATTTTTTAGATAAAAAATGAGTATTCAGCATCAAAAAAACATTCAATTTGTATACAAATCATTTACGTAAGGTCATTTTACAATTCTCAAAATACAAATTAACCGACTATTAATCAAATACATATACACAATTAAACAGATACAATCTATATACATGGGCTGTCACTCAAATGTATATGATGAAAATCAGGTTATTTAAATCTTAATTTGGCAAATTATTAATAAAAAAATTTTGCACAAATGAAAAACAAATACATTTTACTATCAATGTGTTTTGCATCGAGTGGTTTTTTTGCGCAATCCACATTGCAGATTGTAGACAATTATTTAAAGACTGCTGTTTCAAATAAAACTTTGAAGGTAAAAAATCAGAACATTCTAAAATCTCAAATTTATTATGATGTAATTAATGAAAATACCGTGGGTAATAATGTTGGAGATTATGTAAAAATCCAGCAAAAAGTAAATAATATACCCGTGTATGGTAGTTACGGAACGTTTCAGATCCGCAATAAGCAGGTATTGCATTTCAACAATAATTTCACATTTGAAATTGCCCCTTCAGCTATACCGTCTCTAACAGTGGAACAAGCTGCGGAAAAAATGGCTTCATCATTAGGTAAAAAATCATTAAAGCTGAATTCTATTGGAGAATATGAAAACGCTTTAAAAAAAGGAAAGATAAGCCAAACTGATGTTGTAAAGTTTTCATCGGAAAAAACTTTACTTAATTATATTCAAACTAAAGACGGGCTTAAATTAGGCTGGATTTTCCTTGCTTCTATCGATGAGGATAAAAACAACAATCATATTCCTCTGTATGAAGTTATTATAGACGCCAATACAGGCGAATTATTGAGTAAAACTTCGGTAGTTAACGAGTGCAGCTTTGATCCTAAGGCAACAAAAAGTAATGTATATCATAACGACAGCAAAGATTATGAGTGGATTTATAAAGAATATGCAAATATTGCCCAAAAACCTCCCTTTACCTCTGGAAGTTACCGTGTAATCCCTGCCAATTTTGAAAGTCCACTTAAACATGACTTTACCTTGTTATCAAATGTTGCCGACCCTGTTGCTTCCCAAGAAGGCTGGCATAAAGTAATCCCGGTCCTCAGAGATCCTGATGCTCCGGCTTTAACCCCTTATCATACCATTGGTAATAATGCCCATGTAAGTGCAGATTTAACAGGTGAAGCTTCAGATCTGATCCTTACTCAAACTTTAATGATATCACAAGTTTCTCAGTCTCTAAAAAATGAAGCTTATGGCGGAACAAATTTGGCATTTGATTTTCCAACCCCCGGAAACTCTACTAATTATGATCCATTAGCCTATCACGATGCTTCTACCACTCAGATGTTCTATTCTATCAATTCTATTCACGATATTTTATATTATCATGGTTTCAATCCGAAAGCAGGGAGTTTTCAAGCCAATACCGGAGAAGGCAAGCATGTAACAGGAATTACCTTAGGAGGTTTGGGTGAACACAAACAGACAAATAATGCTTTTATGGTGTATAATCAATCTCTTGGTATTGATCCCACAACTGTATTTTTCCAATTTGAAACTTTAGCCGAAGGTGCGGGAGTAATGCAGATTAAAGATGGAGCGCTCGCCAATATATACAAAGGCGTTTCAGGGAATAATACAGTCTTTGATTATGCAAATGACCCTAAAGTGACAGGAAATATTGTGCTACTTGACGATGGTGCAGGCATTAATCCTCACGATGGTTGTGAGAATCCTATTGTTAATGCAAATACTTTTACCAATAAAATTGTCATGGTAGATCGAGGGAACTGCGATTTCGTCACCAAAATTAACAACATCAGAAATCACAACCCAAAAGGGATTATTATCATCAACAACTCTCCTGAACCCTTTGCTGGTGGAATTAGTGTAGTTGATGCCAATGCTAATAATGACGATCTGAAATACCCTATTATAGGAATAGAGCAAACGATTGGCAACCAGCTAAAAGATGCAATAGCGAATAATACAGCACCTGCGGTAACCTTACCTTCCGATAATTATGCAATGACCCATAGAGACAGTGGTTTCGACAGTCAGGTTATTTTGCATGAATATACCCATGCAGTCTCTGGTCGCCTTACCAATAACAGTATGCTTGGAGAAGAGGGTATGAATGAAGGCTGGAGTGATTATGCAGCTTTAAACCTTACCCAACAAGCCAGCCAGACCGGAGCAGACGAGGTCAATATGGGAAACTATTCCTTTGGCGGTGGCGGGATGCGCCCAAAACCATATACTACAGATATGAGCATCAATCCTCACACCTATGATTACCTGAAAGAAATTGGCGCGGGAGATAATAAGCAACATCCTACAGGCTATTTATGGGCATTGATGCTTTGGGAAATGCATTGGAAATTTGTGGACAAATATGGCTTCAACCCGGATCATAAATCCAACTCAGGAGGAAATAACATGGCATTAGATCTCGTATTGCAAGGGCAAAAAATGCAGGTTCCTAACCCGGGGTTTGTAGAAGGACGTGATGGTATTCTACAAGCGGATGAACTTCTTTTTAACGGACAAAACAAATGTATGATCTGGGAAGCGTTCGCAAAAAGAGGATTAGGATATAGTGCCCAGCAAGGACTTTCAACTTCAAGAATGGATGGTACACAGGCATTTGATTTACCTGCAGGTTGTGAAGCGGCACTAGGAACTGAAAATGTAAATGTAAAAACAACGGAGATTAGTATTTTCCCTAACCCTGCAAAAGATGTGGTGTATGTAATGGCGAAAGAAAATGTTGTAAAAGCAGAAATCTTTGACAGCACAGGTCGTCTGGTATCTACACAGACAGTGAACGCAGCAGAGCAAAGAAAGGGCATCAGTACTTCTTCATTATCAAAAGGGGTATATATCTTAAAACTCTATACTACAGAAAGTGTGGTTACTAAAAAAATCATTAAAAACTAATGGCTGATAAAATGAAAAAATATTATATCGTATTACTAAGCTTGTTTTCTTTTATTTTAATGTACGGAAACAATGCACCTTCTTACAAAAAGAAAACTAAAGCTTTTGAAAAGAAAGCTACACTATTGGATTATTGCACGATTACCCCAACTGACCCCGAAGCGATTACACTAGTGTCTATTGGAACTATTAACAATGCTACTTCCCCACAAACAACTGTAGGATACGAAGATTTTACAGCGATATCTACCGACTTGGGAATTTTCCGTACTTATGAAATACGGCTTAAAGGAAATACGGAAGGAAACTATCTGGAAAGTTTTACGGTATACATTGATTTTAATGGTGACGGTATTTTTGGACCTGTTAACATTACCGATACAGAAGGTAAAAAAGAACGTTTCGAGTTGGGATATATCCAAAATTCTACTGGGTTAGATGACAAAGTTTTGACAGCTAATATTACAGTGCCGGGAAATGCCAAACTTGGCAGCACCAGAATGCGAGTGATGAAAAGGCAAACCACTTCAGTACCTATTAAATACGCCACTAATGGTTGTGATTTAGGAAATACTTATGGTCAGGTAGAAGATTACACCGTAAATATTATGGCACCACAAGGGTGTGATACATCAGCAAACGGAGCCAACCTTACCTCTCTTTTTATTCCGTCTCATCTAGTAAATATTAATTCTTATCAAACCATTACCAATACTGCAAAAACAGGTGCCTATACCGAAATATTGGTGAGTGAAGGAATTACCTATTCTTTCAAGTTGGGAGTTCCAAATATTTTTACAACTTTTAAAAGTCAAGACGGGGCAACCCTCATGACGATTACTGAGCAAGAATTCTCCTGGACTTCTCCTATAACCGGAATCTTAAGATGGTATACTCATAGCAATGAATCATGCCTTAGTGGAAGCGAAGTCTTCTCCCAGCAGCTTAAGATTGATGCAGGTAAAAACCCTATAAAAGAACCTTGTAACGTAGGTACCCCCGGCACAAATGGTCATGTTTCCGAATCCCTTGGAGGAACAAACCAACAGGAACTTGCCATTGACTTACCTATGTACAACGGAAAATCTTCAACCATCAATGGGATAACGCTTGTTTTAGAAGGAAATGCTACCTACATTAATTTTGAAGAACTGAATGACGCCAATAACCTTCCAGGATCACTGATTTCAAATATTACCGGCACAATTCAGGAAAAGACCTTGGCTTATACTGTTGATGGCAAAAGCTTTTATAAGTATATTGTTAAATTTAACACCCCTATCCTTACTTATGGTACTCTCACGGAATCCAGAAAATGGCTGAATATAAAAACCGATGCCGCAGCTTTGGAAGCAGATCCCTATTTTGCAATAGGAAACGCAATGGCAGTAAAAAACAATACCACTTCATGGAACCTTCACAATAAAGGATATGAGATAGTTTATCAGCTTTCTGCAGTATGTACCCAACAGATGTGTACGCAGGCAGTAACTGCAAATCCGGTAAATCCTGAAAATCCTAACGAACTTTTTAGTCAGGGAGTACCATTAGTTAATATATTCTCTCAATTAATGGATATTATAGTAGATCCAGGTAAACAATTAATCATCAAGGGGATCGATATTGAAGCATTTATTTTAAGCGCCACTACCGATTTAAGTGATAATAAACAACTAAAATTTAATCTGCGAAGTAATGATCCGGCGACTAATAAACCTAACATTACAGCCACTCCTTTGCTAACGAATATACCTGTAACCAATACCAAAGAAAAAATTGGAGAAGTAACTGATGGAGAGAGTTTAGTTAGAAAATATAAAGTAACAGCTATTTTTGATCAGCCATTAGTGCTTGACGGAGCAACATCTACAAAATACTGGCTGGAAATACTCGGCGATTACCCTCTTATCAATACGGCAGGCGATGCGCCTGAGAAAACAGTAGGCGAGGATTCTTATTTATTTGCATATACGGTTGATCCAAATATTGTATCGGATCCAAATGATTTATTACAGAATAATTATCGTGATATTGTTTACAATTTACTTATTACCGATTGTACATCTACTTTGGCAACACAAAATCAAGGTGTAGAAAAACAAAATACAAAGATATATCCTGTGCCTTTCAGTACTAAACTTACTGTAGATTCTCCATCCACGCTAACTAAGGTGGAAATATACAGTGTTTCCGGAGCAAAAGTATTACATATTAATACCAACCAGAAAAAACTGGACCTGAATGTTGAACAGCTTCCAAAGGGTGTTTATATTATTAGCACAACAGATAGCAAAGGAATTGTAAGCTCAAATAAAATAGTTAAGAATTAAGATTAATATTAAAATGGTAAGGAGCGGTTGTTTACAATCGCTCCTTTTTTATTTATAAAAGGGACCAGTCTCAAAAGCTGGAGGATCATATTGTTAGGATTTATGGAATTTAATTTGACACAAAATTTTTATAACCTTATTTCATATTCTTAAGAAAGCAAAGGATGGAATTAATTTCATTGATTCTTTATAAGCGGATGCCTATCCACAAAGCTTTTTCAGCGATAAAATCTTTCTTTTTAACTTCCTGAAATAAACATTTGAATCTTCTCTACTTCCTGATTTTTTAGTAGAACACTTTGAATCATTCTCCAAAACTGAAGGATCACATTGCTAGTGATTTACGGAATTTAATTTGACGCAAAGTTTTATAATCTTATCTCATATTCTTAAGAAAGCAAAGGATGGAATCAATTTCATTGATTCTTTCTAAGCGGATGTCTATTCACAAAGCTTTTTCACCAACAAAGTCGCACCTCTTAGCTTCCTGAAATATTTGGATCAAATCTTTTAATGCTAAAATCAAAAACTTCAGAATGCAACTCAGAGGAGTCAAAGACAGAAACTTTTTTCTCTTCAGATTAACCAAACTTTTTGCTTAGTCCACAACTTTGTGCTTGATCCTATTTTCTGTGATAAAATATATTGAGTAAGAAAATAAAAAAGCCTTAGAATGAAAATTCTAAGGCTTTTGTTTGCGGAGAGTGAGGGATTCGAACCCCCGGACCTGTTACAGTCAACAGTTTTCAAGACTGCCGCAATCGACCACTCTGCCAACTCTCCCTAAACTCCGATTGTATCGTCGTTTTCAGTGGTGCAAATATAGAAACTTTTTTTACACCAACAAAATGTTTTTTCAAAAAACTTAATTTCCTCAGTAGATAACGGGAATCAGTGATATATAACGAAGATTTTACAAAGTCATTACAGCCGACAAAACAAATTGGAAATCAACCTTTTTATTGCCTCTAAACGATAATTATTCATAATTGTAAAAATATCTGTTTTTGCAACCATTTATTTTTGATAAAAGTATAAACTATAAAGCAGCTAACGTATGCTATGCATAATTATTAGTTATAATAATAAGTTGTAGTAACATCACCACTAAAGCTGGGTCTGGTTTCTTCTTTCTGAGTATGAAGTTCAAAAACTCTTTCTCCGTTCTTGATTCCTGCCAGAATTTTTAATGAAGACCATCCATTCTCTAATGTAAGTTTAACACTGTTTTCATCCGTAATGGTAGAAATATCTTTTAAGTAACCGATCCCCACAACCTTTAATTCGTTGTTTGTTGTCTGATATATCCATCCTTCAGACTGAACAGCCACTTCCCCATTTCCTAAAACATGATCTCCGTTTGTAGAGATACAAAAGGAATAATAATCCTCTTCCACTCCAATAAGAGGAATAGCGATTCCCGATTTTGTGATCTCATCACCATGTTCGTTTTCAACAAAGTATTTCAAAATATTATTGCCGGGCAGATTATGTTCCTGAAGGTATTTTGCAAGAAGCTCAGGGCTGTATATCACAAAGCCTTTAAGCTCAGAAAATATTTTTTTCATAGTAATTTGATAAGTTGGTTTAAATTTTAATACTGAAAATCTTTAATTTTATACTGAATTACAATCAATCAAGTTCTGCCCTTGAGAACAGGTCATTGACCAATGCTTCATCTTCACAGATTCTTTTAAAATCCAAAATGAAGTCTTTCAACTTTTCGTCCTCAGAAGAATAAGCACAAAACATACTTCCTTCCGGGTCAAAACGAATACTGCTCTTTAAATCCGGTCTTTTTTCTTCCAGAAAAACATGAGCAAGAGAACTCCAGTCGTAGCCATTCCCCTCAAAACCTTCATCTACTCTTACATCAAAGACTTCCTGCTTATAGCTCCCTACGTTTAAACATACTGAAAAGCTATTGTTATGTTCTACCCAGAAAAAAGGGTTAATTATTTCTTTTAATTGATTGATATTCATTTTATTCAAGTTCTTTAAAGTACATTTCCGTCATGTCCTGATATTCAATGTTGCGCACAGGGCATAGTCCTGAAGGAAAACTTCAGAAGTCAGGTGAAAAATAATAGTCAGGTTTTTAAAAGTGCAAATTCGTTGCTAAATAACCATAGAGATTAGCTTGCTGCGTTTGGCCACAATCCATAATAGCCTGAATTACCATAATCTATTCTTTCTGCACTGATGACAAAACTGATCAACATACTGTTGCTATCAATAGCATCAAATTCAACTTCATGATGAATCACATAGCCATTTTCCCAGTTCAATGTGATCAGAGTTCCTTCTTCGTGAGATTTGTTGAAGGTAACTTCTCCTTTTGTAGGTTTGTACTTTCCGTTCAGTAAGCTTTCCAGAATGTCGGATTTTTCAGTAGCTTCTACTGTAATTTTGATTAATGCATTGGAAGGATCTGAAGCCACACGCCCGGAAACGTCTGTAGATCTTGATACGCTGTAATTAAGCTTTAATAATTTTTGTCCTTCTCCTCCGTTGAATTTTAAGATTCCTCTTGAGTTTCTTTCTGCCATAACCGTAAATTTTAATCGTTAATAATATTTTGTAATGGTGTGATTGTATAACAAATATAAAGCGGTTATTTATATTCAAAAAATTTTTACCCCTCAATCTGAAAATTTGTAGTAATTCTACGACTTTTAAGAATAAGTCAACTATCCATTGTTTTAAAAACAAACAATAACACACTGTAAAACAATTAAATAAATACAAAACACAGTAATAACTAAAAGATATATTTTTTGCACTGACAAGAGAAATATTATACAAATGGAGTTAAAAAAAAGCCACAAATGATTAATTTGTGACTTTCATATTGTACTACTGCAGTGTTTTGTTATACTGTTTCTGTATTTCAAATACTTTTTTCAGATAAACATCTTCTCCGGCTAAGAATCCCTGATCAGTCTGCTGTATCTTAATATGTGGTGTAATCCCCTGCCCTCTTTTCTGATCCGGAAGATTTTGTGCATCCTGAATCACATGAACAATGGAGAATCCTGTCTGAATACCGGTATTTGGCAATTCATACACTAAAGGTAAATGTCCGTTATGTTCATAATATCCGCCTACGGTTTCTGTCCCAATGACAATAGCGTTAGTATAGGATTTAATTAATGATGCCAAATGAGATGCAGCAGAAGCTACACGATGATCTACCAGTAAATAAAGTTGTCCTTTAAATGTTCTTTCATTAGGCAAAATTGAAGGGTTTTTGTCGTCACTCCAATAATATTTTCCCTGAACCTGTTTTGGATATAATTGTTTAAGGTAAGCATTCAATCCTGTTTTATCCGTCACTCCATTGGAAAGAAAAAGATTGGTAATAATCAGTTTTTCATCCATAGGCACTTCATTAAATTGGGTGTATGCATAATGACTGTCCCGGAAAGGTCTTTGGGTAAGATAAGTGAAAACTTTTTCATAAAGGGCGCCCGTTCCTCCTGTATTTCCTCTTAAATCAATAATCAGATTATCAATTTTACCTTTTTCAAGAGTATCCATCATCTGATCAAGAAAGACACTAAACTTTTTATAGGCTGGATCTTCTTTACCCGTTGCAAAATCAAAGCCTCTCACTGATAAACGGTAAATATTTTCACCTTCTTTAGTAAAGCTGTATTTTTCTGCCAGAAGTTTTTTATCGGCAATAAGAGAATGTCGGGATTCCTGAAGCTTTTTAAAATCTTCCAGCTGTATTCCCGGTAAGGTTACGTGATATACCTGATTGTTCCATTTATAACTGATCTCATAATTTTTGTGAGTTCCAAATTCTATATAAAATTTATCAAGCATTCCTCTTTCGAAGCCTGTTATCTCTTTATAAGGCATGGAATAGCCATCGGAGAAATAATATGTTGCAAAACGATCAATCATTTCTTTTGCAGGAATTCCATTAATGGATAAAATTTCTGCAGCAAGCGGAATCTTAACATCTTTTGAATCCTGTAATAACCGTCCGTTAATATTTTTTAAAGTGATGGGCAGATATTCTGATTTCTGGCTTAAATAATAGGATGCGTGATTGGGAAGATCTGTATAATTATGGCAGCTTCCTTCAAATCCTGTAATTTTTGCTATCACTTTGTAGAAATCAAAGATATTTTTACAGTTTTTGGCTTCTTCTTCAGCTTTTTGATACATACTGTCTATCTGCTGCTTACTTCTGTAAACATACAATCCTGAATTCGCAGATTCTCTAATGGAGCGAAAAGTATGTAAGTCTTCTACAAATTTTTCCGCAGGCAATTGACCATCCAGAATCGGAATACTTTTTCCTTCCGTAATTGAAACTGCTGCTGATTTACTTTTCTGAAGATAAGATTTTGCCCAGATTCTGAATTCATATTTTTTACCTTTTTCCGGTGTAAAATAAAGACGTTCAACACTGTTTATTCCCCTTGAATCATCCTGTTCTTTTATTTTTTTTCCATCCTGAAATATAGATACGGCAAGATTGGCATTTCTTGATTGTATGGAAATCCATGTCGGTTTTTTAGACTGCGGTGAGTATTTAAGAGTATCTCCGGGTTTTACATCCAGATTCGACTGAGCATATACGGTGTTTATCAGCAATAATAAAGGGATGATAAAGGGTTTGGTCATTGTTATTTTTTTGAAGGGCTAAATATACAAATTAACCATATTTAATTTATGCTAAAAAAATCCGTTTATTAATTGATTTTTTTTACAATTTAACACTTAAATCCTGAACTTCTTCTGCTGAAAACCCAAATATCTGCGGTGTTTTCACATCAAGAAGATTAAGATAAATGTATAGCTCTGCTCTGTGATGAATTTCATGTTCAACCATTGCTCTCAGCCATTTCCATATTGAAATTTCGTTATTGGCAGGAGTCAGGCATTTGCGTTTTAAATCTTCATCTGAGAGATTACGGATTATTTCTATAGACTGTCTGTGCATTTCATTGAAAAAAGCTACAACATCTTCGTAACTCTCTGCAAATTCTTTTCCACATCCCGGATAGGCACTCGGTCTTCCTGAAATGGTTTCACCATACATATACCGTTCAATGGTGGCAATATGCCGTATCTGATCTCCTATGGTAAATTTCCCCGGTTTATAGGTAAAGTCGATATGTTCGGGAGGTACAACAGCAATAAGTTTATTAGTTCTTGACCTGATTTTTTCATAATAATCTATGAATGATTTCACAGAGGTGATTTCCATATTGATCTGGTTTTTAATTTGATAAATATATTAAATTTATATATGAGGAAATATAAAAATCAATAACGAAAAAGAGAAAAACAAATAAAATCTCAGCCTATTTTGTGATTATAGTCACAAGTATAATCTTCAATGATCTGTTAATTTTGTTCTTATAAATATAAGATTATGAGCAATACAAATCAAAACATCGCAG
The DNA here is from genome assembly GCF_059515185.1 of Chryseobacterium sp. CS2K3. Taxonomy (NCBI): domain Bacteria; kingdom Pseudomonadati; phylum Bacteroidota; class Flavobacteriia; order Flavobacteriales; family Weeksellaceae; genus Chryseobacterium; species Chryseobacterium sp. CS2K3. The sequence goes on from NZ_JCAKRW010000003.1 coordinate 287,818, forward strand.
CGCAGTTTATTCAATACTTAAATGAGGAAGATTTTGATAAGGCGGAAAGCTGCCTTCATCCTGATTTCAAATTTATAGGCGTAATTGGTACCAGAGAAGGTGCTTCAGTGTACATACAAGACATGAAGCAGATGAAATTTAAATATCAGATCATTAAAACCTTTACTTCCGAAGAAGATGTATGTTTCTGGTATAATATTGATATGGGAAAGAAAACCATTTTATCATCCGGATGGTACCATATTATGGACAGCAAGATAGTTTCTCTAAAGGTATTATTTGATCCGAGACCTTTACTTAATGATCAGTAATTGTGCAAAATATAGATTAAAATTTAACAGCCATTTCTTTGGAGTGGCTGTTTTTATATAAATTTTCTATAGACTTCATAGGTATTTTTCCCTTATAAAATCATGATCTATATGTATCTTTAAAGCAAAATCCTTTTTCAGCGACAAGATTTAAATATGAAGCCAACTGAGATTAAAGAACTACGAAATGAACAAGATTTTAAGGACTTCTACATGAATGATGCCCCGGCATCTTTTTGTGAAGAGTGTAATCATATTACTTATTCGCATGGAAATGGCTTTCTGGAAATCGCCAGACTGGAAGAACTTAAAAAAGGTCAAAAATCCATTGAGGGAAAGCAGACAAGGAGGAAATTCTACAGCATTGTCCTTCTTACAGACGGGGAAATAGATGAAACTATAGGACATCATCAGTATCATTTTACATCCGGGACGTTATATTTTATCGGAGAAAATCAATTACATGTTATAGAGCGGTGGAGTGAAGATATAAAAGGAATCTTCTGTATGTTTGATGTAGATTATTTTCTGCTGTGTATTAAACATCAGATCAAGCTTAATCAGTTCCCTTTTTTCCAAATGAATCAAAAGCCTTTTTTAAAACTGTCGGAGCGTGAGATTCAGATGATGGAACACCTTTTCTGGAAATTAAACAGTGAAAAATGCCAGAAAACCACCTTTAATGATGATTTGCTTACCCGCATGTTTCTGAATGTTATCTTACTGGAAGCCGAACGTATTTACAACAGGCAAACATCTGCTGATGCATTTTCTTTATCCCGAAAAGATCAGATTGCTTCTCAGTTTCAATTACTGGTCAATCAACATTTTATGGATAAAAAACAGGTTTCAAACTATGCAGAACTCTTACATATTCACCCTAATCATCTGAATGATGTTATTAAAGAGGTTACCGGTTTTCCTGCAAGCCATTTTATTCAGAAACAACTGATACAGGAAGCGAAATCCAGACTTATTCAAACGAATGATACCGTTTCTATGATTGCAGCGGATCTTAATTTTACAGATGATTCTTATTTTGGACGTTTCTTTAAAAAACAAACCGGAATTACTCCGCTTCATTACCGTAAAAACCATAAACACTGAATATTCTCGAATATAAAATCACACCAGACAGAGCACTTTAGCTATTCTTAAACAACATCTGGACTTGCCTTCTTTAAAATCTTTGATTTGTACCACTTTCTCTCCGATTTGTGTCAGCTGCACAGCCATTGACTTCTCTAATTTTGTATCAATAAATTTTAGAACAATGACAGAGAAAAATCAGAACGTACAGGAAATTGATTCATTAATGCTGCTTCAGTTTTATGCTGAATGGTGTTATCCATGCAAAATGATGACTCCTGTAGTTAACAACCTGAAAGTAAAACTGGAAGATTGGTTAAATGTACATCAGATCGATGTAGATGAACAGCAGGATTTCGCGGTAAAATATGGAATCAGATCGGTTCCTACTTTTGTTATCTTAAAAAATAACAAGGAAGTCTGGCGCAGCTCGGGAACTTTTGCTGAAGCGGCATTAGAAGAACTATTGATCAGTTTAAAATAGCTAAAATGAATATGTTAATTGATGCTGTGTTACTTGGTGTAGGAGCTACCGTCTTTATGGATGTGTATGCTCTTATCATCAGGAAATTCTGGAATATTCCTTCCTTAGATTATCGGATTTTAGGCAGATGGATAGGACATTTTAAAGATGGAAAGTTCTGTCATTCCAATATTATACAAACCACGCCTATTCAGGGTGAGCAGATCATTGGCTGGACTTCACATTATCTGATAGGAATTACGTTTGCCTATATTCTACTTTTGATCTGGGGTGAAAACTGGCTGGTAACGCCTACTATTTTGCCTCCTATTTTTACTGGTCTTGCTACTACTTTAGCACCTTGGTTTATGATGCAGCCGGCATTTGGTTTTGGTTTTGCTGCTTCTAAACTCCCCAATCCCGCCCTTGCAAGGTTTCGGAGTTTACAGGCGCACCTTATCTATGGTATTGGATTATATTTAACAGGATTATTTATCTCTATTCTTTTCAAATAAGAGAAATAAAGGTTATAAAACGGGCTTAGGTCCGTTTTTTTCGTAAAACAGGTAATTACAGATAAAGCAAAAGAAAAATTCACTCTTTATAATTCATTGGCAATAACATCGAGTATAAATTCCACTCTTTGTTCTATAGTCAGTTTTGGAACTTCAATAAGATTGTAACCGTATTCCTGATACGTTTCTTTCATACAATCAAAAGTAGTCTTAGCAACATCAAAGGTTTGTTTTCTTTCAGAATCATTTTCATAGATTTCTTTCCAGGGCGGAAGGATAAAAACAGGGTTATGGTATTTTATTTCGCTGGCTATCATCTTCATTTCTTGGGATACAGGAATTCTTTCCAGTTTAAGATAGCCAATAGTATCTAATATTCCCCGATCAAAAAAAATAGGCTGATCATCAAGTTTGTTCATTTCCTGAAAAGCACTCACAGATCCTTTAAACATCAGATCTGCAAACCCTTTTTTATCTTTCCAGGGCAAAGCATCACCATTGATATTAATCTGTTCTTTGATAATTCTTCTTCCTTCTTCAGGAACTGTGATAAATCCTTTATGCGTAAGTTCATTCAGTAAGGATGTTTTTCCTGAGCCCGGTCCGCCCGTAAGGATATATAATTTTGAATGTGTCTGTTTCATTGGAATTCATTCGATTTAAGGTTGTTTAATTCCACATGAAAAAAAGGTATGTTTCAGGTTTTAAGGTGGAATTATTTATTATTCTCGATAATATTCTTATAGGTATTCATTCGGTCTTCTTCTCTGTACATATTGCACAACAAAAGAATATTATCTGTCTGATATTTCTCAGCAACTGTTTGTAAATCCTGATAAACAGATTGAGGGGTTCCCGTAATAATCCGGTCAAGAGTTGTAAAGAATTCTTCTTCATCTTTGGTTCCCAATATTCTCCGTTCGATCATTTCAGTAGATAAAACAGGTTCCGGACTTACCAATTGTCGTGACTGTAAAAACTGATAAGCCATCCCATAAGCATTTCTTTTTGCCAGTTCAGCATTTTCAGCAATAGAAATTGCAACAGCCACTTGTAGAGAGGGCTCTGAAGTATATTGATCTTCATCAAATTCTCTGAGATAGGTCTCAGTAACTTCTCCCCCATTATCACTATTCATGAAAGCAGCAAAAGAGTATCCTACACCATGTAGAGCGGCTTCCTTAGCAGAAGTCATTCCGGAACCGAGCCAAAGAATTTCCGGTAATTTTTTTACCTGGGTCGGCTGCGCAATAAGTCCTTCATATACTCCTTTTTCTTCCCTGATGTATTGAATGATTCCTTCCAGTTTTGTTTCCAGATTAGACAGGATCACGGGTTTATGATTATTCAATGCCATTACAGCGTCTTTTAATCCTCCGGGAGCTTTGCCCAATCCCAGAATAAACCTTTCAGGGTACAATGTTGCTAATAACTTTGTCCACTCAGCAATTTTATATGCGGAATAATTCCTCATCATAATTCCTGCTGTTCCTACTTTTATTCTTTTAGTTTTACCTAAAACAATAGTGGCAAGAAGCTCCGGGCTTGAACTTCCATATGCCATTACTCCATGATGTTCAGAATACATGAGGCTGTGAAAACCTGCTTCTTCTGCAAATAAAGCAAGATTGATACTATTCTTTACTGCTGATTCTGCTGAAGAATCTTTATGGCTGACGGGAGACTGGTCTAATATACCTAATTTCAGTTTCATACTGTTGAAATAAAATGGATCAACGTATAGTGAAGGTATGAAAAAGCTTTTATTTACAAGAAAAACAACATGATATTATTTCAGAATCAGACTGCAATTTCATTTCAAAGGCTATTTCCAGAATTAAAACTTAAGGGTATTCAAAAGACCGAAATCTTCTTTATGATAAACCTTTTCAATTTTTCCGTTTTGAAGGAGCGCAATTTTATCACAGGTATGAAAAAGGGTTTCAATAATATGGGAACTTATGATCACTACTTTGTTTTCCGATTTCAGCTGCCTGATGATATCATAAAGGATATGAACTCCTTCAAAGTCTACCCCATTGAATGGCTCATCGAGAATATTGATAGGTTTATCCAGCATCAGCATTCCGATAAGGGCAAGCTTCTTCTTCATTCCGCTGGAATAATATTGTACATATTTTTGTAGTGGGAGATTGAATTTTTTAATAATTTCCGTGATTTCACTTTCTTTTTGGGATAAAAAATAAGCCAGATATTCTTCTCCGGTGATATAAGGATAAAAGTAATTTTCCGTTTCAAGATAGGAAATCTGTTTTCGTTGTAAGCGCTCATTCTTCCAGTTGATATTCCCTGAAAATTGTATGCTTTGATAAACAGATTCAAACAAGGTGGTCTTTCCCGCTCCGTTTTTCCCAAGAATTCCCAAGATACATCCTTCTTCTATAGACAGATTCAGGTCGTTTAATACTTTTTGATTTTTAAACTCAACGTTTACATTTTTAATCTCCAACATAGGTTCTGATATTATGATCGGCTGTCTTTAGATTTGATTTCAATATTAAAATAGCAGGAATAACGGTCATACAACATACAAAGTACTCAAGATATACCCCGATACCGTAGTCACCGTTCTTATTTTTATGGTTATAATTTTTATATTTCCTGGTAAGGATCAGCAGGAAATACAGATTCATAAAAGTAAAATAATACAATACATAAAAGCTTTCATAAGGATTTAAAATCAAAAAAGAACAGTAAACCGGCAAAAGCAACATATTAAAAAACAGGGAATTTTTTCTTATTTTCTCCTTTAAAGTATACTTTTTGAAATACATTTCTAGCATTTCTTTATTCTCATGAGGCTCATAGATGTGAGAGATATAATCCAGCACAAAAACTCCCACCAGAATGAGAGTTGCAGGATGATAGGATGAAAGCAGGACGATTATAAAACCAATAATAGCGATCCAACTGTTTTTTCGCAGAAACCCTTTCCATTCAAATAAATCATCAGGAATAAAGTTCCACTGCAGGGTTGCCCTCGGTTGTGTTCTTGGAGACAGAAAAGCAAATAAAGCCATTAAAGCATAAAGCCCCAATCCTATTTTTTCAATTTTATAATTGATATTTCCCAGCAGTAAAATACTGTATATAATAGTTGCTTCCAATACAACAACCCATCTCCAGCTTTGTACAAAAACTTTCTTTAGAAAAGGAATATCTTTTCTTTCATAATGAAACAAAATGATGAGTCCAAAAAACAATCCGGGATAATAATAATTTTCGGGTAATTTAACGGCAATTAAAGCACCCAGGACCATCAAAACAGGAACGCTGCGTCTGGGGTTCAGGTTCAACAATCTGAAACTCTGTCTGAATCTGAATTGGAAATGATTAATTAGTTTTTTCAAAAGCTCCTGATTCTCTTTTATTTAATAGGTTTTATAATATACAACATACTCTGTCGTGTTGTGAAAAGCTGAAAGTTAAGATTTTTATCTTCAAAATAAAAATAAGGTGAATAATGTTTTTCAATGTCTGCCTTTAGTTTTCTGATATTTTCGCCTTTGGTATTATAAAATTTTTCAGTGGGAAAATCTTCATCAAATGACATTTCTCTTTTAAATTTTAAAGTGTCTCCTTTGACCATAAGCTGAAAATACAAATCCCCTTTCCAGCTTTTTGAGGTAGAAGATATAGCGCCTCCCGATGCACTGGAGGTAAATTTATCCAATTCTTTTCTTTGAAAATATACGGGGATAATATTCGGATAACGATTGGGCTCCAGCGCTCTTTCACTAAAAGGCTTTTCTCCAAAAAGGCTGTTGTTATATCCCGGATTTCGATCTGAGAAATAACCGTTTTTCAAAGCCTTGGTATTAGTGAAAAATTGACACCATTTTCCGTTCATATAATAAGTGATAACGCCTTTTGAACCACTTTTACTATCTCTTAAATACTCATCGGCTTCCTCAATGATTTTATGATATAGACTCACTTGCTCATCTTCTCCCCATTTCAGATCTTCATTCTGGATAATCATAGGTTTGCGTAGGGTATCACCGTCTTTTATCCATGATTTATAGTATTTCTTTTCATAATTCACGATAAAATCCCCGAACAGTAATTCTTTCCAGTTCTCTCGGGTAGCTTTATAAGTATATTGGTCTATGATATTTCCATCTTTATCCAGCTTATAAAAATGATAATCTATATAAAAACGGGTACTTCCCATTTCACCATCCGTTTCTATTTCTTTCTGATTTCTGTCTTTGGGAATTTCGCTGGTTACTATAATTACATTACCATCAGAACTTATGAAATGTTGTATTGGCTCATAGCTATTCCACATCAGTTTTATTTCATGATGCCCGAAAGTAATGAGATCATTAGCGTCAATATCTTTATAGCTTTTATATTTTTCAGGTAACCTGGAAGTATTCATTTTATTAAGCAAATAAACATCTAACCCTCCAAAATTGTAAAGAAAAACAACAGCCAACAGGAGAATAGCCCCGATGATAAGCAATATTTTTTTCATTTGATGTTTCTGATTATTTAAAGATAATTAAATCTGTTCAAAACCACGGAAACTTCATCTATAATATGTACATACTCTCAGAAAATAATTTACCCTCACATTTCTGCAAGGGTAAAATATTCGTTTCAGGATTTCAAAATTATTCCTCCATGATTTTTTTCACTTCATCAAATTCACTTTCAATCACCGCATCCGGTTTATAGGTGAATGATGAAACGATAATATTAGTCAGTAAAGAAAGGGTGAACCCCGGAATAATCTCATACCAATTTTTTAATGGATGTTCAAGATATACCCAAGCCAATACAGTAATTCCACCTACCAGCATTCCTGCAAAACCTCCCTGCCATGTTGTTTTTTTCCATAAAAGAGATAAAAGAATCAGTGGTCCGAATGCTGAACCGAAACCTGCCCATGCATTACCAACCAGATTCAGGATGCTGTCTTTCGGATCTAATGATAAAAGAACGGCAATCACTGCGACCAATAAAACGGAAACTCTGCTGGCAATCAGTAATTGTTTTGAGGTTGCTTTTTTATTCAGAAAAGCTTTATAAATATCCTCTGTCAATGAACTTGAAGTCACCAATAACTGGGATGAAATAGTACTCATTACCGCTGCAAGAATAGCGGTAAGCAAGAATCCTGCAATAAACGGATGGAATAATATACGTGAGAAATAAATGAAAATAGTTTCAGCTTCCGTCTTTGATCCATCAAATTTCATCATGGTTTCAACATCAAATTTCTGTAAAAAAGCAATTCCTACCAACCCAATTGCTAAAGCACCGGCTACAGTAAAAATCATCCATGTTATTCCTATTCTCCTTGCTTTTACAAGGTCTTTTGGCTTATCAATAGCCATGAAACGTACCAGAATATGTGGCTGACCACAATATCCCAATCCCCAGGCAAGCAGAGATACTATACTTACTGTAGTGGTTCCTCTGAACAGATCCAGATATTTTGGGTCTTTCGCTTCAATCAGTGAAATAGTTTCTCCCACTCCTCCGATCTGGGTAATTGCTACAATCGGAACAATTACCAATGCCAATACCATAATGGTTCCCTGAACAAAATCAGTAAGACTCACAGCAAGAAATCCACCTAAAAATGTGTACAGCACTACTACAAGACTTGTCAATAAAAGTCCTAGGGTGTAATCCATTCCAAAAGCAGATTCAAATAACTTTCCACCGGATACCATCCCCGCAGAAGTATAAAGTGTAAAAAATACCAGAATAAAAATGGAAGAAGTGATCTTCAGAATATGGTTTTTGTTTTTGAATCTGTTCTCAAAAAATACGGGTAAAGTAATTGCATTTTGAGCTACCTCAGTATAAATTCTGAGTCGTGGTGCCACAATGATATAGTTGAGAAATGCCCCGATTGTTAAACCTATCGCGATCCATGAACTGGAAATTCCAGACAGATACATGGCTCCCGGAACTCCCATCAATAACCAGCCGCTCATATCTGCAGCTCCTGCAGAAAGTGCGGTAACCGCAGCTCCCATTTTTCTTCCTCCAATTAAAAATTCTTCTGAATTGCTTGTCGATTTTCTATAAGAATATACGCCTATACCTATCATTAACAACAGATACAACCCCACAGAAATCCCTTCGTATACTTGCATATAATTTTTTTATGAAGCCCGAATATAGCTATTTTTTGAAAAATGGATTCGTTATATCTTTGTAATAATTTAACAATAAAAAGCAAAAACAGAGATAATTTTAAATTAAAAAAGCACTTAAGATTAATTTAATACTCGATATTTCATTAAAATCATTTACCTCTCAACATATTCGTACAAGATATCCATACTTCCGTCTCAATTTCTTTATTTTTGAATCATAAAAAGCAGATTAAAACAGTTTTTTACATCATAACAAGGACTTAAATTGTATTTTTTTTAAACTATTTATAATAATTCCAAATAAACGCTGTTATTTATATTCATTGTCATAAATATTTAATATTTTAGCCTAATAATTGAAGCGAATGGGAATACTCCTTAAACCTATTGATATTGTAGATGATATTTCACAAGAAGAGTTCCGTGAAAAATATCTAAAACCATGTAAGCCAGTAGTAATCAAAAATATGGCAAGAAAGTGGTCTGCCTATCAAAAATGGACAATGGAGTACATGAAAGAAGTAGTGGGTGATGTTGAAGTCCCTTTATATGACAGTTCAAAGGCTGATCCGGCAGCGCCTATCAATACGCCAACTACTAAAATGCCTTTCAAGGATTATGTAGACCTTATCCAACGTGAGCCTACTGATCTTAGAATATTTTTCTTTGATCCGATTAAATTTGCACCAAAGCTTTTAGATGATTATATCCCGCCTAAAAATCTTATGGGCGGATTCCTTGATAAATATCCAAGTATGTTCTTTGGAGGGAAAGGTTCTGTAACCTTTCTTCACTATGATATTGATATGCCTCACATCTTCCATACTCATTTTAACGGAAGAAAACATGTTCTTCTTTTTGAATACAAATGGAAAACGCGTCTCTATAAGCTCCCTTATGCTACTTATGCCTTGGAAGATTATGATATTTCGAACCCTGACTTTGAAAAATTTCCGGCATTAGATGGTATTGAAGGTATCGAATGTTTCCTTGAACACGGGGACACTTTATTTATGCCTACAGGATGGTGGCACTGGATGAAATATTTGGATGGCTCCTTTTCTATTTCCCTTCGTGCCTGGGATAAAAGCTGGGCAGTAAAAGCTCATTCTCTTTGGAATCTGGCGGTTCAGCGTAATTTTGATAACTTCATGAAAGGAAGATACAAAAAACGATATATGGACTGGAAGGAAAGAAAAGCAGTTGAGAATGCCAATATTGCTTTAAAGAAGGGACTTCCAAGATAAACCTCTATAATTCACCGGTTCTATGATCTATGCAATCTAAAAATTATTTAAATTGCATAGTAAACTTGTTCCCTTAACTCCCGGTGTATGTTCGAAAAATTAATTGATAGTTTTGAGAAGCTTTGTCTGCAGATAATTATTGAAATATTGCTGGTTCCTGTGACTATTTTTAAACTGTTTCAGGACCCCAAGCGTTGTTATGATCTATCCGTACATGAAATGGAAAAGGAGGAAACAGAACGCTTTCATGATTACCTGTCCCCGATTAAACTGTCAGTATACACCTCAGTAATTGTTTCTGTCCTTCTGATGGATTATAGCAGCGAACAAAGCTTTATCTCCAAAATCAAAGGGCTGAGTATGGTTGAAAAAGCCTTATTTATTTTTCTGATGAACAATTTTACAGCAGTAGTATTCAGTGTAATATTGCTATGGTATAAAAAGGAGAAAGTAAATACAACAACCTTCCGTACCTTACTGTTTTCATTTATTTATACCACTGTATATACCTCTACTCCATTTTTTATATTAATTCTTTCTGTAATGTTTCTTGGGCAAACAGTGAATGTACAATCTTATGTAGATCATCTCGATAAGTTGACAACCTCAGGCATTTATAATTTCCGTGACAAAATCTTTTTTATAGTTTTTTTTGTATTTATTATTTTGGTCATTATTGGGCTTATAAAGCTATTCAAAGCACTACATTATATTCTCAGAGAAAATTTTCGTTACCATCCTTATGTTGTGTGGTTCTTTACTTTACTATTCTTTTTTATACAGCTTTATTATGCTAAAGGTTATATATAAGAGAGAATATCTGATATCAACAATAGAATTTAAGCTCTATTATTTTGTACACACTCTATCTCAAAGGATAATTTTTTCTTTTAAATAAAGAAAACTGATTAAATTAATTTAGTTTTTAACTTTTTTTACAAATTAAAAACCTTCTTTTTCCCATAAAATACTGAATAGCTTTTCAGAAGTACAGCATTTATCCTTTTTCACACAAAATACACGTAAAAACATAAACAATTAATAATCAATAAATTAAAAACATAACAAGTGATTATGTAGACAAATTAAAACATTGTGTATACAAATAGTAACGCCTGTTTCTTACTCTGGAAAAAGGTTTTGTTAATATTTGCAGAAACAAATACACATTTTATGAATTATAATTATTTGTCTTTAGGATTACTTCTTTTTGGAGCTAGCGCTTCTGGTCAAGTGGGTATCGGAACAGCCACTCCCGCAGCAACATTACAGGTTACGGGAAAACCTACAACAGCCACAGCCGCTGATGGGATTATTCCGCCTATTATTTCCAGAACTAATTTAATAGCAAAAACTGGTTATGCTGCTAATCAGAAAGGCGCTATTTTATATGTTGATGACATTTCAGGAGCTGCTCCGGCTGCCGGTTCTCCAGCTGAAGCTGTAACCAGTATCGGATATTATTATTTTGATGGTGGAAAGTGGCTAAGCCTTGCCAATAATCCTATAAACATTTACAATTCGAATGGTTCTTTAACAAGTCCCAGAACCGTAACCCAAGGAGCTAATACACTAGCCTTCAGTGGTACAGTGGCTAATGCTTTTTCTGTAGCAGGAAATACATTCTCTGTGGATGCTTTAAATAACAGAGTCGGAATTGGGACAACCACTCCTACCAGAAAACTAAATGTAGTAGGAACCGGACTTTTCAATGCTGCTCCTACATGGGCAGATACAACCGATGCCCTGGAAATTAATATTGGAAAAGATGGGCAGTCTTACGGAAACAGAAAGGAGAATTTTGGTATTCACATAAAGTCTGATGTAAGCGCACAACCTGGATCTATTGCCAGAATTAACTTTGGGGACGTAGGTCTGACCGGAATAGCAAAGTCAAAATACCTTTCTTTCAGTGTTGGTAATACGCTCAATGAGCTTATGTATCTTACGGACAGCAATAACGGAAAAGTGGGGATAGGAACTACAGCTCCTACTAATACTTTACATATCAAGTCCGATGCAAACCCTTTAAAACTGGAAGGGCTTCAGGATGATGCGACAGCAACAAACATTGTAGTTGCTGATGCTTCCGGTGTTTTAAAAACTATTGATAAAGCTTCAATTTCAAGTAATATCTACAATACAAACGGTTCTTTGACAAGTCCAAGAACAGTAACTCAGGGAGCCAATACATTAGCCTTCGCAAGTACAGCTACCAATGGTTTCTCTGTAGCAGGAACAACGATTTCTGTAGATGGAGCCAATAACAGAGTCGGAATGGGAACTGCTGCTCCTACCAATGCTTTACATGTAAAAGCAGCTTCTAACCCTGTGAAACTGGAAGGTTTACAAGCTGATGCGACAGCAACAAACATTGTAGTTGCTGATGCTTCAGGTGTTTTAAAAACGATTGATAAAGCCTCAATTTCAAGTAATATCTACAATACAAATGGCTCTCTAACAGATAACAGAACGGTAACACAAGGAGCCAATACATTAGCTTTCACAGGTACTGCTGCCAATGCATTTTCCATAGACGGAAGCACCTTTTCTGTAGATGCAGCTAATGACAGAGTGGGAATTGGAACGACAACTCCTACCAGAAAATTAAATGTAGTAGGAACCGGACTTTTCAATGCTGCTCCTACATGGGCAGATACAACCGATGCCCTGGAAATTAATATTGGAAAAGATGGGCAGTCTTATGGGAACAGAAAGGAGAATTTTGGTATTCACATAAAGTCTGATGTAAGCGCACAACCAGGATCTATTGCCAGAATTAACTTTGGGGACGTAGGTATGAACGGAATAGCAAAGTCAAAATACCTTTCTTTCAGTGTTGGTAATACCCTTAATGAGCTTATGTACCTTACGGACAGCAATAACGGAAGAGTGGGGATAGGAACTACAGCTCCTGCTAATACTTTACATGTAAAAGCGACAGCTGATCCTATTAAATTAGAGGGTTTACAAGCTGATGCAACAGCACCAAACATTGTAGTTGCTGATGCGACAGGTGTTTTAAAAACGATTGATAAAGCATCCATTTCAAGTAATATATACAATACAAACGGAACTTTGACAAGTCCAAGAACGGTAACTCAGGGAACCAATACATTAGCTTTCACAAGTACGGCTACCAATGGTTTCTCTGTAGCAGGAACAACGATTTCTGTAGACGGAGCCAATAACAGAGTCGGAATGGGAACTGCTGCTCCTACCAATGCTTTACATGTAAAAGCAGCTTCTAATCCTGTGAAACTGGAAGGTTTACAAGCTGATGCGACAGCACCAAACATTGTAGTTGCTGATGCGACAGGTGTTTTAAAAACGATTGATAAAGCATCCATTTCAAGTAATATCTACAATACAAACGGAACTTTAACAAGTCCAAGAACGGTAACTCAGGGTGCTAATACATTAGCTTTCACAAGTACGGCTACCAATGGTTTCTCTGTAGCAGGAAACACTTTTTCGGTAGACGGAGCTAATAACAGAGTGGGAATCGGGACTACAACTCCAACTGCTACTTTAGATGTAAACGGTAATGCCCGCATTAGTAATATGCCTGCTCCGAGCAGCACCTCCAACGCTGTATACTGGAATGCTTCAACGGGTACTTTAGAAGCACTAGCAACTACAAAAAAACCGTTTAATACATACAGATATACTGTTTCATTAATTGATTCTGACTGGATAAGTAATTTAAATACTAATATTCCTTCTAATGAATATACGGTAATCATCACAGCTGCCTTTTTTAGACCTGCCAGTACATCAACTTATCAAGGAGGAATTTCATTAAATAATATAACAACAGCAAATGCCTCATATAATATAATTTATTCGAATACCAATGCGAAGGATCAGCTATCTAAATTAACTGTATCTGATAAAAATGTATATATGTTTCAACAAAACGGGACATGGAGAATCAATGCAGATTATCCTAACGCCTCTCCTTTAACAACAAATTCAACGCAATATGAATGGGTTTTTGACTTATTGGTAATTAATAATTCTATGGTTAAAATAGGCACAGACCAAACTGTATCATTAGGTTCAGCAAGTTCAGGTTCTATACCAAAACCTACAGATCTTTAATCTATAAAATATTTTAGAAGCTCTGCTTTAAATGATATTTGCAACCCTTACAAATAATGTGGTACTATTAATTTTGATTAGCGAGATCTTAAAAAATGATTTGGGATTGATAGAAAATGACAGTGAAATTTCACTGTCATTTTTTTATTGTATTCACTGAAAAAAATATTTAAGATTTTTTTAACAAACGTACCAGTCTGTTCATATTTTATTTACATTTGTGAAAAACATAAACCTATGCCTCGACCTCGCGAAAGGATATTAAGCACTTCTATGCTTCTGTTTCACAGACAAGGGTATAACCGTACCGGTATTAATCAAATCATTGGTGATGGCAATGTATCAAAGGCGAGTTTTTATCAACATTTTAAATCAAAAGATGATTTATGCATTGAGTTTCTCAACAGAAGGTATGAATATTGGGTTTCTGAACTGGAAAAGTTTATATCTGAAGCCGCTACCCTTGAAGAAAAAATTTTAAAATCGTTTGACTTTCTTATATACATGAATGAGAAGGAAGATTTCCGGGGTTGCAGTTTTCTGAATATTTTATCTGAAATCCCTGCTGACCAGGTAGAAATTCATACTATTCTACGCTATCATAAAAATAAACTCAGAGAATATTTCAAAACAGAAATTCAGGATGAGACAGTAGCTGATCATGTGTATCTTCTGTTTGAAAGTTCAATATTAACAAGCCAGCTCTATCGATCCAATGAATTAATTGAGACATCAAAAAGCATTATAAAAAGTATACTCACCTCTTCACACTAAGGAAATTAAATATACTCATTTAAAAAGCAATTAAAAAAACTATGCGAAACTCTACTTTCTTGCAGAAAACTCATTCTGCAATGTTCAGACTATGCTTAATCGGAGCACATCCATCAGCTCATTTTTCTATGCTCAAGCCGGCAGAATCGGGATCAATAACCCATTCCTATTGAAGATGTTTATAAATGGAGAATGTGATCTTGAATGCCAGACATAAACCTTATAGGTTTTAGAAACCTATAAGGTTTGTAAGGTTTATTTAAAGACTTTCCCTGAAAACTGTTTACAAATGTTATCGTTTCTTCATAAAACATGAATGTAATTTTGTCCTTATAATAACAAACGTATGAAACATTTTATCCAGCAGCTTTTTCGTGATGTATTAGAAAATCCTGTATTTGATCAGTTATTGATTGAAAAGTATTTTTCAAAAGATTATATTCAATGGGTCGATCACAAATCATTAAACTATGAAGAATTTATTTTACATATTAAAAAGCTCAAAGAAAAGGTAGCTCAGCAAAATATAGAGATCATAAGCTATGCTGAAAACGGAAATATCATTTTCACCAAGCATATTGCAAAATCAGTTTTAAAAGATGGCAGTAAGGTTTGTCATAAAGTATTGGCAGAATTTACCATTGAGAATGAGAAAATTATAAAATGTGATGAATTAACCTTATTGGTAGAAGGAATTATTACAGCAAAAGACCTGGGTTCTGAAATTTAGTCTACAGCTTTCGCTCTTGTATTAACAATTCTTAAAACAATGTTAATTTTTACTTCAAACCTTTTTCCAAACAGTCGTTTAATTTTGTTAAGATTTTAATCTAATCAAAAGAAAGTGAAGAAAATTTTTACATCTGTTTTATTTTGTGCTTCTCTATTTTTCTATGCACAAACCGGTACTCTTTCCGGAAACATTAACGACGACGCCAAAATAGCCCTGCCAGGAGCTAAAATCTCCTTAAGCCCAGGAAATATCTATACAACTTCCGATGACAACGGAAATTTTGTTTTCCTGAATGTTCCTCCAGGAAGCTATACTATGAAAATTGATTATCTTGGATATGGAACGCATGAATACAATGTGATTGTAGAACCTGAGAAGAATACAAGGCAAAACATTGTTTTTGATAAAAAAGAAACATCCATTGCAGAAGTTGTAGTATCAGGAGCTACTTTAAAGAACCAAGCAAGAGCTTTAAACAAACAGAAAAACAATTCCAATATCACCAATGTAATTTCCTCAGATCAGATAGGACGTTTCCCCGATGCCAATATCGGAGATGCTTTGAAAAGAGTTCCGGGAGTTACGATACAAAATGATCAGGGAGAAGCCCGAAATCTGATCATCAGAGGACTTGCTCCCAACTTGAATTCTGTGACTCTGAACGGTGACAGAATTCCTTCTGCTGAAGGAGACAACCGTAATGTTCAGATGGACCTTATTCCTTCCGATATGATTTCAACCATTGAGGTGAATAAAACATTGACACCGGATATGGATGCAGATGCTATCGGAGGTTCTGTAAATCTTATTACAAGAGCTTCTCCTAACGGGCAGAGAATTTCAGCAACACTTGCCGGAGGTTATAACCCAATCCGTGAAAAAGGAAATTATACAGCCGGATTTGTCTACGGAAACCGTTTTTTAGATAAAAAACTGGGCGCTGTTTTCAGTTTTTCTTATAACAACAATAATTTTGGTTCAGACAATATAGAACCTGTATGGAGCCAGGCTAATGATGCTGCGAAAACTGTTTATATAAGTAAAATGGGGGTTCGCCATTATAATGAGCATCGTATCAGGCATAGTTTTGATTTGAATATGGATTATGAATTCAATTCCAGAAATAAAATCTATGCTTCCGCCATGTACAACTTCAGAAACGACAAGGAAAATCGTTTTGCGCTGGGATATAAAATAAAACCTGTTTATAATACTGATGAGTCTGAAATTACGGGATGGAAAGGCAGCATTACAAGGCAAAACAAAGGCGGAGATGCGGACAATGATAATACGAGACTGGAAAAACAAAAGATTCAGAACTATGCTTTAAGAGGAGAGCATTTATTAGGTTCTAAAGTGGATCTTGACTGGTCTGTAAATTATGCCATCGCAAGCGAAGACAAACCTCATCAGCGTTATATAGAGTTTGAAAACAGTAAAATGACATTCTCTCCGGACCTCAGCGATCCTAGAAAACCAAGGATCAATCTCCTTGCAGCTGATAATTTAGGTAATTATAAACTCAGTGATCTTTCGGATGCCAACAGTTTTACCCAGGAAAAAGAGTTTGGAGCTAAAGTAAATGTACGTTTTCCCTTCACTGTGATTGAAGACCAAAAAGGAAGACTTCGTACGGGTTTCCGTATGCGTTTAAAAGAAAAGGAAAGAGATAATGATTTTTATGCCTTTGAGCCTGTCAACAGCATGGGAAGTCTGCTTTCTGTACCAACAGTAAATCTTGACGGAAAGAATTTCCAGGCAGGAAATTATGTTCCGGGAGCATTTGTAGATCCGGCATATCTGGGAGGTCTTGACTTGTTTAATTCAGGTTTATTTAAAGGAAAATTAAAGCCATCAAAATTCCTTTCCAATAATTACAGCGCAAAAGAACAGATCTATGCGGGCTATATTCGTTGGGATCAGGATTTCAATGATAAATTATCCATGATTGTGGGAGCAAGAATTGAATCTACGACCATCGACTACACTGGAAATTACGTTTTGAATGAAAGTGATCTTGTTGGAAAAATCAACAATACCAATACGTATACAAACGTACTTCCGAATGTATCTTTCAAATATGTTCCGGTTCAGGATTTGGTTCTTCGTGCAGCATTTACCACCGCTCTTGCCCGCCCGAATTACTATTCACTGGTTCCTTATCTTAATGTAATATCGGAAGATGAGGTTATTTCAGCAGGAAACCCGAATTTGAAAGCAACTTATGCTTATAATTTTGATTTTATGGCTGAAAAATATTTTAAATCTGTGGGTATCCTTTCAGGAGGTATTTTTTATAAAAACTTAAAAGATTTTATTTATACTTTTTCACGAAGAAACTATACCGCCAACGACTTTGCTAATGATTTTGCGGGACAGTCCAACCCTATTCCGGCAGGTGAAAGCAATTGGAAATTTATGCAGCAGCGTAATGGCGACAATGTAGATATTTACGGATTTGAAGTCGCTTTACAAAGACAATTAGATTTCATTCCGGGGGCTTTCTGG
This sequence comes from Chryseobacterium sp. CS2K3, assembly GCF_059515185.1. Classification (NCBI taxonomy): domain Bacteria; kingdom Pseudomonadati; phylum Bacteroidota; class Flavobacteriia; order Flavobacteriales; family Weeksellaceae; genus Chryseobacterium; species Chryseobacterium sp. CS2K3. Next base: position 305,702 of record NZ_JCAKRW010000003.1, read on the forward strand.
AAAGGGCTTGGAGTTTATGTAAATTATACTTACACCCATTCAAAAGCTAAGGGCATTACCAATGAAGAAGGCATTGAGAGAACCGATGTAGGCTTTCCGGGAGCTGCTCCTCATATGTTCAACGGATCGCTTTCATGGGAAAACAAACGTTTTTCGGCAAGGGTTTCTATGAATTACGCCTCTCATTATATTGATGAACTGGGTGGAAAATCCTTTGATGACCGTTATTATGACAAACAATTTTTCCTTGATGCGAATGCTTCCTATAAAGTGACAAAACAACTAAGAGTTTTCGCTGAAGCCAATAATCTGACCAATCAGCCGTTAAGATATTATCAGGGAATTCAAAGCAGAACCGCACAGGCAGAGTATTACAGACCAAGATTTACCTTAGGGGTAAAATTCGATTTTTAACATGAAAAAGATAACACATTATATTGCAGCACTTACAGTTTTTCCGTTGGTGATAAGCTGTACAGGACAGAAACAATTAGGACAAAAATTAAAACCAGCCGTTATTACCGAAACAGTAGTTCACGACACCGATGATCCGGCAATATGGATTAATCCGGCAGATGCTTCAAAAAGTATTATCATCGGGACCGATAAAGATACCGATGGCGGATTATATGCTTTTGATCTCAATGGAAAAATAATACACAAAGTTTTGGGGCTTAAACGTCCTAATAATGTAGATATTGAGTATGGTTTTACTTTAAATGGGAAAAAAATAGATATTGCTGCGGTTACAGAGCGTGAAACCAATAAGATAAAACTTTATTCTCTTCCTGAACTGAATGAGGTTGGAGCGTTTTCCGTATTCGATGGTGAAACAGACCGTGGACCGATGGGAGTTTCGATGTATAAAAATCCTCAGACAGGAGAAATTTTTGTCATTGCAGGAAGAAAATCAGGACCTAAAGACGGTTATCTTTGGCAATATAAGCTTTCTGAAAAAAATGGAAGCATTACAGGAGATGTCGTTCGTAAATTTGGAAAATACAGCGGATTGAAAGAGATTGAAAGCATCGCTGTAGATGATGAAAAGGGATATATTTATTATTCCGATGAACAGTTTGGGGTTCACCAATATCATGCGGATCCGGCAAAAGGAAATGAAGAGCTTCTGGTTTTCGGACAAGGTGATTTCAAATCTGATGTAGAAGGAATTTCTATTTATCCTACTTCTGAAAACACGGGATATATTTTGGTTTCCAATCAGCAGAATGATACGTTTAATGTCTATTTGAGGGAAAATCCGGCAAAAGGCAGAATTACAGAGATACCGGTTTCAACGCTTGAAAGTGATGGTTCAGAAGTGACTAATGTTAATTTGGGACCCAAATTCCCTAAAGGTATGTTTGTTGCGATGAGTAATGGCAGAGTTTTTCATTTGTATGACTGGAGGATAATTGAAGAAAGGATTTTAGAGGCTGTAAAAGCTGCAAAACAATAATTTTCAAACGCAACACTAATAACACAATTATTACTCTTAGTGATATTTGTTTTAGATTATATTTTTAAACCATTAAGATTTAGGATGTAACTTTCTAATCCAATCTTAATGGTTTATTTTTTATATAATATTGCTATTTGTATTAAATTTATTCAATATGTTTTCTCAGAAATTCAGCAGTAAAAGACCTATTATTTTTCAGTAATTCCTTAGGGGTTCCTTCAAACAAAACCTTCCCTCCAAATTTTCCGGCACCTGGACCAATGTCAATGATCCAATCTGCCTCGGCAATAATATCCAGGTTATGTTCTATAACAATTAGCGTATTATTCTGATCTACAAGATCATTAAAAAAAGACAATAGCTTTTGGGTATCGCTTGGATGAAGCCCTGTACTTGGCTCGTCAAGCACAATAATCTGATTGGTGTTTTTCAGTTCTCTGGTAAGTTTCAAACGTTGTCTTTCGCCTCCGGAAAAGCTGTCCAATCGTTGTCCTAATGTGAGATAATCCAGCCCCAGTTTGATGAGCAGTTCAAAATTTTTGACAATATTTTCATCTTTAAAAAAGTCTTTTGCCTCTACTACCGTCATATTCATCACTTCTACAATATTCTGATGATGGTATTGATACTGAAGAACTTTCGGATCAAAACCAGAGCCGCTGCATACTTCACATGGCTGTTCAATATCGTCCATGAAAGCCAAATCAATTTTTTCCACTCCTAGTCCTTTACAATTTTTACAGGCACCTTCACTATTTCGGCTAAAAAGTTTTTCGGAAACGTTATTTGATTCAGAAAACAGTTTGCGGACAGCATCAGAAATATTGAGATAAGTCAGAAGATTAGAACGGGCACTTGCTGTGAATAATGACTGATCTATCACCGTTACATCAGGATAAAAACTAGGTAATACCTTATTAATTAATGTGCTTTTACCCGAACCGGCTATTCCTGTTACCACAGTCATAATCCCTAATGGAATATTGACATTTATATTTTTAAGGTTATGGAGATTAGCGTTTCTGATTTCAAGATATCCTTTAGGTTTTTGGCACTCTTCTTTAATCGTAATTTTTTTCTTAAAGTATGCTCCTGTTTTCCCTTTAGATTTCTTCAAATTTGTAAAATCACCCTCATAGATTACTTCACCGCCATTTTTTCCGGAACCAGGTCCCATGTCTATGATCCAATCTGCCCTTTTAATAAGATCCGGATCATGCTCTACCACCAAAACAGAATTGCCTTTATTCTTGATCTGATGTATGATAAAATTGATATTTTCAAGATCCTTAGGATGTAAACCAATACTTGGCTCATCGAAGATATAAAGTAAATCTACCAGGCTATTCCCCAAACTTTTCACCATTTTTATACGTTGAGACTCTCCTCCTGATAATGTATTTGTACTTCGATCCAAAGTCAGATATTGCAATCCTATCGCAATGATGTTCTGCAGCTTTGTAGAAAGTTCATGGAGAATAACTTCGTAAGCTTCTGATTCCAAACTAGTAATAAACCCGAATAGTTCATCTACGGAAAGTGCTGTACAATCTGCAATATTTTTACCTTTGATCTTACAGCTTAAAATCTTATCATTTAATCGTTTTCCCTCACATGAAGGACAACTTTTTGTGATCACCACATGATGTAAAGCAGATTTTCTGGTCAGATTTTCTTTGGAATCTTTTTTAAGAAATGTTTTTTCAATCCTGGGAATAACTCCTTCATACTTTACGGTTTTGCCCCAATTTTTATTCGGATGTTTGGGTTTATGTTCAGAGGCGTATAACAGAGTATCTAGTTCCTGGGAAGTAAAATCTTTCAACTTTTTATCATTATCAAAATAGCCGGATTCTGTATATCTTGTTAAGCGCCAGCCTCCGGGTTGAAAGGTTGGAAATTGAATAGCTCCTCCATTTAAAGACTTCTGCAGATCAATTAGCATATTTACATTCACTGTCTGTACAAAGCCCAGCCCTTCACATTCCGGGCACATTCCTTGCGGATTATTGAATGAAAACACATTGGAATATCCTACAAAAGGCTGCCCCATTCTTGAAAACAACAGCCTCAGAGAAGCATAAATATCAGCAGCAGTGCCTACAGTGGAACGTGCATTCCCTCCTAACCTTTTCTGATTGATGATAATAGGAACATTCAGGTTTTCAATTTTATCTACATCCGGAATACCGTAATGCTGTAATCGGTTTCTGATAAAGCTGTTCTGTGTTTCATTGATCTGCCGTTGTGCCTCGGCACCTATGGTCTCAAATACCAGAGATGATTTTCCTGATCCTGATACTCCCGTAAAAACTACAACCTTATGTTTAGGTATTTTTATGGAAATATTTTTGAGATTATTCTGTCTTGCATTGGTAATTTCTATTTTTTCCATTTTAAATCATTAACTTTGTTAATAGTTAACTAAGTTAATTAATTTACTCCATGAAACCTCTTGAAAAAAAATTTTTTGACACCTTTACCGATTTCCAATGCCTTATTCTCGCTCATATGAACAGAGGAGATATTAACGGGATAACAGCTTCTCATTACAATATCATTGAATACATTCTACGTAAAAAAGGGTCTACAGGAAAAGAAATATCCTCTGCTTTTAATATTACACCAGCTGCCGTTTCAAAGCAGCTTAAAACGCTTATAAACAATAATTTTATTATTCAGAAACAGGATGAAAAAGACCGCAGAAAATTCATACTCTCTGCTACTGAAAAAGGGAAATTTGTAGTTGAAAATTCTGAAACATTCCGAAAGAAAATTACACAGCAGACTACAGCAATCCTTAGTCCGGATGAACTTGAGCATTTTAATAATCTGTTAAGCAAAGTTTTGAGTGAAATCAAACTTTAAAGCTGCAGATTCTTTCTAATTAGTCGTATTTTTGATTAATATACTTTGTAAAACACTAAATAAATCATTTAAAAAATTAATTTCGATTCCATGAGTGAAATGATCAGACTTTTTCCGGCGTATGAAGATGTATTCTATGATGACCTGGAAAATCACAAAAAATATTTCCTTCCTATTTGTTCTTTTAATCTCGGGCTTATTGACTCTTCAAAAAATGAGTGGCTTCATATTGTTTCTGTAAAAGAAATTTATGACGGCTGTGTGGGAGAAGGGCGCGAAGAATATCATACTCAGTTTACTAAAGCAGATATGCTGGGATTTGATATCATTGATGGTAAATATAAATTCGATGCAGACTGGAATTACTTCCAAACTTCTAATGAAATTATGCCAGACCAATATAATGAAGAGTTTTCTGATCTCGACATTGAATACAATATGAATGAAGCTATGTATCAGCTGAAAAAAGCTTATTATAAAAAGCACGGTAAGCTGTATGATAAATATTCTTACAGACCGGGGCTTACTGTAAATGATATTCGAAGACTTGAAAGACTTAGACAGCTAACCGTTGAAGATCTGGAAAAAGATGAACATTCGGATTATATGGCTGAAAGAGCCGAAAATAAATTGTATGGAATATTTGAGGAGCTCAATATTGAGAAAAACAGTCTTGAAGACAGTAAGTTTGGCGGAGAAAATCTTATCAACAAACCTTACCTGAATGAGAAATTATTAGATTATATCGGCTGTATTGAAGGTTATGATTTCCAGGAAAATGCGGCTGATCAGATTTTTATATTCCATGATGATTCAATTAAAAAGACAGTAATCTGCTTTGAGTATACCTAAATTTTCATTTAAAAATGGCAAAAAAAACACTGAATGTTCTTTACACGGAAAGCAGGAAATAGGTCTTTTGTGTACTCATCTTGCTCATAGTCTATTGGATCGGATTCCTGTGGGTTTTCATGAGTTTGATCCGGGAGACCTCGGACGTCCTGATGCATGGTGTGATCTGTGTAATGAAACAGAACAACAGATTGAAACGGAGAAAGATGAGGAAGAATGGTTTGCCTGTTGTGATTATAAAATACTTTGTGTGGCTTGCTGGGATGAGGCAAAAGAGATGAATAGAAAAATTTAATAAAAACACTTATGCTTTATTAAACGCAAAGTACGGAAAGAAAAAGAATAAAATAGTTTTTTTCCGTTCGCTATGGCACTTCGTTCAGCAAATTCCAATGAGTTTATTTTGCTGAGTGAAACGCCTTTGCGTTCTTATTGTTAATGCTTTTTGTCAATACCTTTGTGATCGTTAGCGTTAAAAATAAATACCGTGGTGTTTAAAAATATAAAGATAAATTATACTAATGACTTCCAGAAACTTCCTACTTCCAGCACCTAGCTTCCCTCCTATCTATAAGTCCCAAACAGCCTGTCCCAGATAGAAGTATAGAACCCAAAATTCTTTGTTTCATCCCTATGGTGATGGTTATGAAATCTTGTAGTTCCGATAAAGAAACGGTCAAACTGTACAGGAAAAAACTCTCTGTTCAAATGTCCTATGGTTCCCCAGATAAGATTGATCAACAAATAAATCGAAATAGAGACTACAGAAAATTCATAGCACATGAGTAAAACCAGCATCATCACTCCAAAACCTATTGTTTCGAAAGGATGCAGTACAAAAAGGCTGAGATAATTGGTACTTACGTGTTCATGATGCTTTCTATGTAATAATCTGTAGACAAAAGGTAAATGAGCTGCGTAATGAAAAAAATACATCAGAAGATCCATTAAAAGTAATAATGCAATAACTTCCAATGTAATAACACCTGGTGAAAGGATATTATTCACTTCTATCCATCCATTTTTCCATAAAAAAACTCCTAGCAGCAGCACAAGACAGTTACAGGCAACCGTAAGAAAACTAATATAAAAATCAGACCTGGTTAAAGGATGGTCTTTTTCCTGTAATGGACTTTTGCGGCAGGTTTTATCAATAAAAAGATACAACCCTATTGAAAATAAATATAGGAAAACATTAATAACCAGACTGAAAATGATCCATTGTGACCATGAAAACTGCCAAAAAAGATCTAAATAACCGGAAAGTTCAGTCTCGTTACTATTCATATGCTTTTAACCTTTCAACTTGATGTTATAAAAGTATGAATTTCGGACTTAAAATAAGGTATTTCCGTTATTTCTCTTTGGCTTTTTTCCTAAGTTCTCTAAGTCTTGTAGCTAGTTTTTTTCGCAAATCATTGTGATACTCACGGTAGTTTTTAATACTTTTCTCAAGATTCTTTTTGTTGAGCAAATACTCTTTGTATAATTCATCAAGCTCTGAAATTTTCACTAAAATATCGGCAGTCTGAGCATCAGTTTCTTCCACAGCTTCTTGTAATACTACGCGAAAGTATTCCATACGGCTCGTCAGACTTGTGTGCACCTTGGGTTCTATTCCTTGCATTGTTTTATTTTTTTAAGAAACTTAAATGAGATTATTGCTGTCCCTGGATAAAATTCAGGTCGCTCTGATACAGAATTTTCACCTCGTTAGTTGACCTCTCATGACCCGCTGTTTTTAAGTAAGCTCCAGTGAGAACAGATGAAATCAATGTTTCATTAGAATCGCCCAAAGGTAATAATGGTAATTCTGCATATTCATTGACTGCTATCTGTGGTGAAATTCCGTTGCTATATTCACCGGAATTATGGGCATTAAATACTTTATAAATAACCGGATGAATCTGCCATGAAATTTTTCTCGGTTTACGTTTATCTTCTACGGAAAATCCTGCCATGTCTTTTCCTAAAGTTGTACTTCCGATCTGAATAACCTGTAAATAAGGTTTTAAATTATTAATCACAATTTCTGCTGCTGAAGCGGTACTGTTGGATGTAAGAATATAGACTTTATTTAATCCTAAAGCATTTGTGCGTAAGGCATTAAAACTAATTGCCTTTGGATCGTAAGCAATCTGCTGGGCAAATGTTCTTTTTACCTGCCCCCCGTTTTTATTTCCCTTGAATATAATAAAGGGTGAACTTTCCGAAATCCCTGACGGAATCAATGAGCAAAGTGCCGCAGCAGCAGATACAGATCCTCCATAGTTATAACGAAGGTCCAAAATAAGTTCCTGGACACCAGCAGCTTTAAATTCTGCAAATTTCTGACTGAAAACCGAAGTCATCCCATCGGGAAAATCATAAACATACAGATAGCCTACTTTTTTACCGCTTTTTTCAAAAACTCTGGATAAAACAGGTTGTTCAAAAGATAAACCATAATATACTTTGATCTCTTTTTCATCGGTGACCGCTTCATTTTTCCAGTTTCCTACGGTGAGGTCTAATACTGTAAAGTCTTTCATTGAAGAAGTAAGGGTTTCTGCATTTGCCGCCGTGATATTTTTACCGTTGATACTGGTAATAATCATTCCTCTTTCCAGTCCGGCATTGAAGGCTGGTGAATTTTTAAGAACCAGTTTAATGACAGCCAGTACATTTCCATTGGTCTGCTGAATAACGGTGTAATCAAAGCCGTACATATTTCGGATAGATCGTGGATAGCTGGAAGTATCTTCGGTATTTACAATAAAGGAAAAACGGTCTTGGGGAGACAGCAGACTTTTAAAAAAATCTTTTACAGGGAGGTGATAGTCAGGCTTTGCAGGCATTTGATCTGCCCAGTAATAATACCTTCTCATGCTGTCCTGAACCCAGGCATTAACAGATTCTGTACTTCCTTCGGGGAAAAAAGGTGTATTTTCATCCCTGTTGGTACAGGAAACGAAAATGGTAATAATGACTACGCTGCAAAATTTCAAAAAGCTTTTCATATTTTACTATAAATATTCTGAAACATCAATATCTCCTTTTACCACTGACCCTCCATTTTCTGATTTTTCCTGAAGTACAATCATATTGGCACCAGTATGCTGTTTTAATTTAACTTTAATTATTTCCGAGCCAATATAAGGTTGTGTAGTTCCTGGTTTATATAATTCAAGATATACAGGTGCTGTGGAGCTGAAAGCACTATAAATTTTTACCGGAGTAAAACCGTCTTTTTCAATATTATCAAATTCAGCAAGGACTGCTCCGTTTTCTTTTTTTAAAACACCTTTCACGCTTGTAAGAGATGTTCCTGAATATTCCCCCAAATTCGGAAAAATAAATACGAAGCCTACTTTTCCAAAGCCTACCTGAGGTTTTACGACATCTGTTTTCAGGAAAATTCCGGGAAGATTAAAGAAATTTACTTTGTTATAATCAGCTATATTATCATAGGTAATCATGTATTTTGCTATTTCTTTTCCTGTTTCATTATTATATATTGCCAGTTTATCGGTTTCTCCCTGATCTACAACAAACTGAAGCGTGGTTTCTATTTTATTGGTATAAGATGTTTTTCCGTCAATGGAAACAGGTTCTCCATTGAACCTCAATTGAAGTACATCAGGTTTGGAGTATCCTTTTATGATTATTTCACCTGGTTTTTGTGCGGTATCATATCTTTCCATTATTGTATTTTCTGCACAGGAAAATAACAGGATCAATAATAGGAATGCAAAGATTTTATTCATCTTTAATATCATTTAAAACTTTAAAAAAATTGCCCTGCCTTTTTGTACAGGGCAATAATAATTATAAAAAAACTAGTTGGATATGTTCTGGGTAACACCTGAGACTGCTACCCATTATTGTACTTAAATTCTTGTATTTCTAAATCAGTTTTTAAGTCTGAAAGATTATTTTTTAATAAAGCTCAGAGTTTCTGTAGTTTTACCGTCTGTTACTTCCACAATATATTTTCCTGTAGATAAAGCTGTTGTATTGATAGATTTCGAATACTGAACAGCAATAACCTTTTGTCCTACAGCGTTATAAACATTTATTAAAGCAGCATTTTCTTTGAATGCCGGATTCAGTTGTAACTGTAAATTTTCCTTTACCGGATTTTCAATGATCTTTGTAAGTGTTTTGTTCTTTTTTACATCCTTTGTGCCTAAAGTTGCCGTAGCATAAATCGCGATTTCATCAATATTTATATTCTGAAGATTTGCCGGTTTTCTGTTGGACCAGATTCCTATGTAAATTTTCTTTCCTGCAAAAGTTGAAAGATCTACAATACTTTCTACAAACTCGGTAAGATCTGAAGAGAATGGGTTATTGGTAGATCCTGCAGATATTTTATAAGGATTCGGAAGCTCATTTCCATTAGCATCTACTGCCAAAGCCTGAAAGTCTGCCAAAGCGGGAACTGGTTTCTCAGGAGTGCTTACATAAATATAAAGGTCTCTTCCGACAATAGCCTGATTTAGTTTTTGTCTCCCTAGCTGAGCAATGAATGTGATCGTTCCTCCGGCAGTAGACAAATCTATTTCTGGAGAGATGATCCAGTCATTTTCTGAAGCAAATCCTCCTGCAATACCACTAGGAACCAAATTGGTAGAATGTCTGAGAACTCCGGCGCTTCCATATGCCATAGAAGTACCATTTTGATAAATGTTCTGTCCCTGAGCCCATTTGTTTCCATTATTATTCAGATCATGGATGGTCCAGCCCTGAAGATCATCAGCAGTATCAAAAGTGTTTCCCCATATAAATTCCTGTGCGAATGCAGCTTGTGACACCCATATGATAGATAATAAAAATAGTTTTTTCATAATATTTGTTATTAAGATTTTTTAAAAGAAAAAAGCAGGGAAAGACACAGTGCTTTCCCTGTTTATAAGAATTATTCCTGAATTGAGAAATCATATTTTGTCCAGATTCCTTGGAAGTTTCCACAATTTCTAGGACTTACGCTCCATGTTAATCCTTCGTTAAAGAATGGCTGGCTCATTCCCCAAAGAGCTGCAGAAGTACCTGTTAATAGGTTTCCTGCCGGGATCCCCGCTGTTCCTGCTCCTGTAACAGAAGTTCCGAAACCGTGTACCTGAATTGAACTTAAATTAGACGCTGCAGAAAGCTCAGAACCTGTATTTTCTACTTTGATTCCTACCGGATATCCTGTAACTACGGCGTTATTTAATGTTAATTTCCCGTGTCTTCTGATGTGGATACCGTTTTCATAAGCAAGCCCTTGTCCTGTTACTCCATTTTTTGCCCCGATAATAGTAAGGTTGTTGATGGTAGGGTTTGTAATCAATGAAGTTGCAGTACCTGTTGCGTTGTTATCCAATTCGATACCGTTAGAATCAGGAGATCCTCCGCTTACGGTGTGTGCTGATTTGTAATCTGCTAAAGACAATGCACAAGTAATAGTTCCTGTATATCCGTTATCGAAATCGAAATTGTCATCTTCTGCTGCAAAAGACACTAAATTAGAAGCATTTACAGTTCCTCCGAAGAATTCAAAAGAGTCATCCTGTCCGTAAGAAACCTGAATATGATCTAAAGTAGTACCATTTCCAACCCCAGCCAATGTTAAAGCATTAACTTCGTTTCCAGAGTTAGCCCCTACGAAATCATACCCTGCAAATTCAATACGCACATATTTTATTGTACCTGCATTATGTCCGGAAGTTGTTCCACCAAAATAGAAATCAGGATTATTAGCTGGCAATCCTTCTACCGTAGTAGTAAAAGGTACATTGGTAGGAGCATCACCTAAAAGGATAATTCCTCCAAAGTCCCCAGGTACGGCAGTTGTAGTATCATCTCCGTCCAATAATCTGTAGCTTGTAAAAACAATTGGCTGAGATTCTGTTCCTGTAGCATTAATTTTACCTGTTTTGGTAATAACAAGAATACCTGAACCTTCCCCTATTGCATTAGGTTTTGCTTTGATGAAAGTTCCTGGCTGAATGGTAAGTGTTGCTCCGTTTTTTACGGCTACAGTACCATCAATTTCTATTACTCCACTCCATGTTGTATTAGAAGTAATATCACCGCTTACTTTAGTTACTGGAAGTGCAGAAGCTGTAATGTATTCAGCTGAAGTAGATTTCATTTCGAAAGGAGTAGAAGAATCTGCTAAATGATCATTTTGACAAGCTGTAAGTGATAATGCAGCAGCTGCAATTAGAGTTAATCTTTTCATTGTTATAATTTTTGATAGATCCGGTTATTTATTTTTATGACCAGAAATTTTTAATATTCAGAAATATCTGCCTCTATATTTCTGCGATTTGGTTATTGTTTACATCCTACAGTTCAGGAGGAGCTGAATTGTCTGAGTTCCCTGTTATTCCACTATCTCCCGGGAAAAGTTAATAGCGTCCGGTTTTTGATTGATTCGGTACTGCTGTGCGCATCATCAGTATTCCTCCGACTCGTTTTCCAGGATTCCGAAACCTGTACGCTTCTATATTGAGAGCTCTTTTTATCTAATAAGGATTAAAATGTATAGTTGACACTCAATCCGAATATTCTTCCGCTGTAAGCACGAAATAGTATCTTATCAATATCTTTATCATATTTATTGGTTGCTCCAGGCACAATGGTTTGTAATTCCCGGGCAGTTTTATCCCCCGTGTTGTCAGTATACCCTAGATAAGAATTATAGTTATTGTAATATTCCTTCACCCTGTTGAAGAGATTCCTTACACTCAGTTTTAGTTCCAGATTTCTGTTCTTTAAAAGCTTATATGAAACCTGTGCATCTGCTACAGCATAAGGACGCTGGATCTCTTCTCCATTATAAGAGTAGCCCACCGTTATATACTGATCTCCTTTTGCGTTATATAAAAAGCTAAACCCTAATCTTTCTCCATCATACATTAATCCTAAGTTATAAGCGTAAGGAGTTTGCCCGTAAAGAGGTCTGTCTACTTCATAGGTAGCATCCTGATCTGTTGTTTTCGCTTTATCTTTAAAAGCAATCACTTTTGTTATGTTATAAGTGAAGTTTCCATTTATGAAAAGTTTTTCCATGAAAGAATCGGCTGCAATAAAGCCCAGGTTTTTTCTGACCTCTGCTTCAAATCCTTTTAATTTTGCGTTTTTAGAATTCCCGTTATAAAGTTGTAAATTTCCTTCGCTGGTAATATATCCTTCTCTCTCAATAGGTCTGTCGATATCCTTATAATACAACCCTGCTGAAAATATTTCTCCTAATCCCGGAAACCACTCAAACTTAAAATCGTAGTTATTAACTACCGATGATACCATATCTGTATTAAAAATCTGCCCGTTGGCTATAGGATCAAAATAAGGCAGTCCGGTTCTCTCATTAAACTGGGGACGAATAACAGCTTTGTTATAAGCAAGTCTCAAATTGATTTTATTCGTAGGACTATAGGTAAAATTTACAGAGGGCATCCATTGCCATGGCTTATCATCAATTCCTGTTTTTGTAAAATTATTGGAGTCTTTAGTTTCCATTTGCTGAGAAACAAGATCATATTGAAAATACTCAGCACGTAATCCCCACACGAGCCTGAATTTATTTTTCCAACGGTTATCAAACATCACATACGCTGCATGCTGCTCTACTTCTCCTTCATATTTACCATCTACGAACAACGGTCTCGTTTCCCACCCAATACCCCCCGGTACATAATGAGAACCATCAAACCAATCTGAAAGGGCACCATACATTTCCAGAACTTTTGGATTCGGAACGTTTCTGTTTCCATCTACTCTCAATAAAAATTTCTGCTGCTGATTGGTATTGCTTTTTGAAGCTCCGGCATATCCTATCTTAATATCATTTTTAAAACTTCCTCTATCCATGCTCCATTTGAAAGAAGCTCCATAATTATAATCAGTTTCTTTACTGCCAATATATCCTCTCGCAAAATCACTTGCAGAATTATTGATGATGTGATAATTCAGAATCTCACGTCCTATGAATTTATATAAAGTATTGTATTGAGTATAATCCTTAGTATCTGATGAAACTCCAGTTCTGGCAGCATACCAGTTGACTTCCATGTTCCCTAACTTATGATTTCCTTCCAACTTGTTCTGTAAAAACATCTGATAAACAGGATAATCTGTATTATTGGTAAAAGGTTTTTCTAAAGATGAAATTTTTGATGGATCATTATTGGGAATTATTCCGTAATAAAAATAATTATAGGAAGCTTCTGCATCAGAACGGTTCCCGCTTCCGCTTGTATATTCATCCCAGCCTGTAATTCTTGTGAGGGTATTGTCATAGATATGAGTATATGAATTACGGAGTGAAATTCTGCTTTTTCCCAGCTGTAATCCAAGATTCAACATCCCTGCTACTGTAGAATTATAGTTATAAGAAGCCCCCTTATTCTTAAAATTATAAAAAGGCATTTTTCCATTGGCATCAAAGGCAAAATCTGTCGTATCCAGCCAGTTTCCTCTTCCTGTATGATCTATATCCAGCTTATTCTGTTCATTTCTGATGATAAATGCTCCTGCAAAACCCCATTTATTATTATTTTTCAGCGCATAGGTTCTTCCTAAGGCAAGCTGCAAATTGGAACCCATATCACCTTTTGTTCTGTAATTCGTGAAGTTGTCATTTTTAAACTGGCTGGACTGTTCGAAAAACATAGGATTAGTCCAGTTCATAGCCTGAAGCCCTTTCGGGAAGTCTCTTGTTCCGTCATCATACCCGAAATAATCATACTTTCCCCGCTTACGGGTAAGAAACTCTTTAAAAGCCGACTGATCGTTATAAGAAGTTCCCATGCTTACGGTTGTAAAGTTCTCATTGGGAATATCTTTAGTTCTTACTTCTACAAAACCTCCTGCGAAGCTTGCATTCATATCCGGTGTTGCAGATTTGCTTACGACAACACTTTCTACCATTGCCGTTGGGATAATATCAAAAGAAAAGTTCTGATTATATGCCTCCGTACTTGGAAGATTAATTCCGTCCATTGCCGCTGTATTCCAACGTTCCCCCATTGATCTTACAACAACATATTTATTATCTATAGTGGTAATTCCTGTTACTCTTTTTAGTGTTCCTCCCACATCATTATCCGGAGTTTTGGAAATTTGTTCTGCAGAAATACCGTCACTCATCTGGGCTGCTTTTTTCTGCTGAGCCAGTAATCCTGCCTGTGTATCCGCTTTACGGGTTGCTGTAACCAACACTTCCTTGATGTCTGTAATTTTATCAGAAGCGGCGTTTAAAGCAAATGAAACCGTGTTCGTTTCCTTATTACTAATAGATAGTTTTTCTACTCTGAGCGTATTATATTTAGAGGCTTTTATTGTTAAATTATATATACCTGACGGCAGATCCGTTGAAAAATCTCCATTATTGTCTGTCGACATCGTTTTTCCTGCAATAGTAATCTCAGCTCCCACAATAGGATTTCCTACCTCATCAACGATTTTCCCGTAAAGACGTCCGTTTCCCGGTACGGCAACATTTCCGCCTTCATATTTTATCGAAATAAGATCACCGTGCAAACGAAATACAACCGGAAGACCATTTGTAATGTCTTTCAGACAACTATGAATTGATGAATTTTCACATTTTATACCTTTTACCTTCAATTCTTTAATATCAACCTTTGAATAGGCAAGCCTCATTCCTGTTTTTCCGGCAAAATCTTCCAGAACTTCAATTAACGGTCTGCTTGCAGGTACAGAAAATGTAACTTTCTGAACCAGCTCCTGTGCTTCTGCGGCAACAGTAAAAAATAAGGCTGCTATGGTAAGACCACATTTCAAACTTTTCATACGTAAGTGTTTCTCTTTAGATTTAAGATTATCTGATTATTATTTTTTTAAGAGGTAGGTATTATCTTTTTTCTGCACTTCAAATCCAAGTATAAAAGCCAGTGATTCAATATTTTCAGCGACAGTTCCTCCGGTAAAATCGGCAGTAATTCTTTTATTTTCAGTTTCTTTCGGATAATAGATCTTTGTATTATAATTGCTTTCCAAAACAGCAATCACCTCGTTTAGGGGAACATCATTAAAGCTTAAAGACAATAATTTTGAGATAGCCTTTCCAGAGGTCTTATCGGGAACAAATGAGATCACCGCAGTAGTATGAGCAACCCCAAAATTCGTCCACTTCTGATTAGGTTTCAGGAAAGAAACAGGAGCTCCTACAGAAGATACCGCAACTTTACCTTCGTAAAGGTCTACCGCTTTGCTTTTCCCGGATTGTGAAATTTTAAACACGGTTCCCAATACCTTAGTACTGAAACCATCTGCATTCACAATAAAAGGATGAGTCTTTGATTTTGCAATGGAGAATACAGCATCACCCTTTAAATCTACCACTCTGGTAGCAGCCGGAAATGATTTTGCTACAGTAAGCTCGGCGCCCGGTAATAAAGTAACCACCGATCCGTCCTCAAGATGAATAATTTTTTCTCCGGATTCTGCAATATAGATATCCGGCTTTATGAATGTATTATAAATAAGAAATCCTCCTAATGATAACAGAAGAACTACAGCCGCAGCTGCCTGATATGCATATTTTTTATAGCTTCTTACAGGAATGCTTCTTCCGGCAGCGTTAAAATAAGACTCTAATCCTGATAACACTCTTCCTTTAGATTCATGCATATGAACGGTATCCAGATCTTTTTCTGCATTATTATTCCATTGCTTTAAAAGTTCCGTTTCCTTTTCTGAAACTTTTTCCTCTGATACTTCTCGTTCCCAAAGTTTGAAAACAAAGACTTCAATATTTTTATAGTTAATTTTTTTCATAAATAATTCATAGTATTCACAGATACTTCTATCTATAAGACTATGAAAATGAAAAACTTCCCCAGAGGATTCTTAACATTCTATTCATATTAAACACAAATTCCCGATCATTTTAATCTTTTTTTACATTTGCTCAACATTAGCTTCATATTAAAGCCTTGTTTTTCAGAAATATTTAACCTTACCATAATTAAAGTTCACAAAAAGTTAATTTTCCTTTAGGTAATTTTGTTGCAGCGATATGAATCTAACAGACGAAATATTATTAAAGAAAATAAAATCAGGTGATCGACCTGCATTTATGCTGCTGTACGAACGTTATTGGGATAGTCTGTACCGTTTCGTTTTTGTACGAACCAAGGATAAAGAAGTTTCTGAGGAACTCCTTCAGAATCTCTGGGTGAAAATCCTTGAAAATACAGATGCCATACAGACTGATGATTCCGAAAGTGCAAAAGGCTACCTGCTTAGGCATCTTCATTACAGAATCTTAGATTATTATAACAGTTTTAAAAAAGCGCCTCCCACATTGAGTATTGATGAATTTGAAACTCCCGCAGAACTGAATATTTCCGATACGGAATATTTTGAAATCCTGGAAGAAAACGAAATTTCTGCGTTATTATCTTTAATTGATGAAGTAGTGGCACGTCTTTCTCTCACGGAACAGCAGGTCTATGAAATGAGAATCCGACAGAATATGTCTGTCAATGAAACGGCAGAAGCCTTGGGAATAAGTAATAAAACGGTTAGTAATAAACTGAGTAAAGCGTTAGGAGAAATCAGAGAACAGCTCAGTCCGGAATATCAATCTTCAAAGAAATTAATATCCATTATTATGCTGATGGAAATTCTCACCAAATACTGATAATAAAGAATAAAAGCAAAAAAATAGTTGATTCAAATATTTTTAATCATGATTATATACTGATTTTATACACACAGCGCTGCCCTCCTGAAATAATATGATCTATCCTTTCCACCGTATATTCTTTTCCGATTAATGACTGAAAATTTGAAAGTTCGGCACGGCAAAATCCCTGGCATTCTGTAGCTGCAGCACAGATCGGACAATGGTTTTCAATCAGAAAATAATCTTTACCTTCTTTTTTCCATTCAGCCATGTAACCTTCTTTAGTTCGGGCTTCGGCAAGAGCTTCCAGCCGCTGTTCAAGATTTTTTGTTTTGGAGAGTGCTTTTTCATAACGCTCATGCGTATTTTTTTCACGATCACTGATCAATAAATCCAGAGCATTTTCACCTAACAGATTTTTAACGGATTTCAGAAGCTGAACTGTTACTTCTGCATGAGTATCAGGAAACTGAGCCAGTCCTTTTTCTGTAAGTATATAATAAGTAGACGGTCTCCCTACCCCCTCACTTTTTACCATAGGCTGAATCAGCCCGCTTTCAGCAAGGTTCAGTAAATGCTTTCGCGCACCTTCTTTTGTGATGGATAATTCTTCCGAAATAAGAAGTGAAGTAGCTTCTCCTCTCATCTTTAAAAACATCAGAATGCGGTCTGCAGCCGGCTTCTTCATTTGACAATATTTAGGTTGTTTTATTTTTCAACAACAAAGATAGTCATTTTCTATAATCTTAAAATAAAAACAACAAACACATGATTTACAATATATTAAATACAATATTCTGCTAGTCAATAAAACAACTTTTTAGTTGTTTTATTCAAATATATTGCTACCTTTGTCTCACATTAATCAAAAATAAATGCAATGAAACCATTTACACTACCTCAATTACCTTATGCTTATGATGCATTGGAACCATTCATAGATAAAAATACAATGACGATCCACCATCAGCGTCATCACCAGGCTTATGTAGACAATTTAAATGCTGCTTTGGAACAGACCAATGAAACCCATCCTGACCTTGATTCATTACTTCAAAGAGTAAGCGAATACAGCCCTGCCGTAAGAAATAATGGTGGCGGACATTACAACCACTCTTTATTTTGGGAAATTCTTTCTCCTAAGCCAAAATTAAATCCAGAAGGAAAACTGAATGATGCTCTTATTTCAACTTTTGGAAACCTTGAAGATTTTAAAGCTGAAATGAAAAAAGCAGGACTTGGACAATTTGGCTCCGGCTGGGTATGGTTGTCTGTGAAATTCAACGGATCTCTTATGATAAGTGCTACTCCTAATCAGGATAATCCAATGATGGATGTGCTGTCAATGAACAGAGGTTTCCCGATTCTTGGAATAGATGTTTGGGAACACGCTTATTATCTTGCTTACCAAAATAAAAGAGCAGATTATCTGGATTCATTCTGGTCCGTATTGGATTGGGCGGTAGTAGAAAAAAAATACGATGACGCGCTTTTAAAAATAAGATAATCTTACAACTTTTTAGGACAAAACAGAAGCAATGGATACACCGATTTTCATCAATAAAGCAGCTGCCTCAGGAATTATAGCCTTAGATCTATTGAAATACAAACCCACAATGGAGGTTATGGAACTGGATATTAAAGAACATCTTTTCATGGAAATGATCGTTAAGGAAAAAGAATTCAAGGAATCAATTGCGAAAACGGATTTTTCTATATATACAGGTAAAGCAGTAGCAATCATATGCTCTACTGAAGCTATTATTCCACCTTGGGCATTTATGATATTGATGGAAAAACTACAACCATATGCTGCATACACCGATATAAACAGTTTCGATACAGTTCTTCTGGATCTGTGGAAACAAAACCTTTTAAGTGCAGATCTGGAGCAGTATCATGATCAGAAAGTGGTTGTGAAGGCGGGACCTGATATTGCTCCGGCACTTTATCTTTTGGCAACTTCCCTACTAAAACCATTGGTTAAGAGCTTAATGTATGGCGAAATAGGTCTGCCAAAAGTCATATTCAAAAAATAAAACAATATGAAAGCAATCATATTTAACGGATCACTGGAAAGAAGAACAGAATCTACTTCCGGGCTGATTTCCGGATATCTATCAGAACGCCTGAAACAATCAGGCATTCAGACTGATATTTTTACACTTGCAGATTCAGGAATTCCTTTGTTTGATGTCACCTTGACGAAAACACCTTTAGCCGTGGAGCGAATGACTCAAATGTTTCAGGATGCTGATGTTCATTTCTGGCTGGCACCTCTTTATCATGGAAGCATCCCGGGAGTGATGAAAAACTGTCTGGATTGGCTGGAAGTTACAGCAAACTCTTATGAACCCTATCTTACAGACAAAACTGTAGGATTGGTATGCTGGGCAGACGGTTTACAGGCAATGCAGGGTATCAATGCGATGGATGCCATTGCAAAATCACTAAGAGCATGGACACTTCCCTTCAGTGTACCGATTCTAAAATCGTCATTGTTTCGTAATGATGATCCCAAACAGATCTCAGATTTTTATTCCGGGAAACTGGATAAGCTTGTTAATATCGCAACAACTAAGAAAATTGAAAAAAATATAATAAATCAATCATAACATGATAGAAACAGATATACTGATCATTGGTGCCGGTCCTGCGGGGTTATTTACGGTTTTTGAAGCCGGTCTTCTCAAAATGCGTTGCCATATCATTGATGCATTGCCACAGATGGGAGGTCAATTATCAGAATTATATCCCAAGAAACCCATTTTTGATATTCCGGGATTTCCAAGTGTACTGGCGGGCGAGCTGATTGACAATCTTTATGAACAAATCAAACAGTTTGAACCGGGGTTTACATTCAATGAAACGGCTGTACATCTTTTAAAGCTGGAAGAAAATCTATTTGAAGTCATTACAGATAAAGGAACAAAACACAGAGCAAAAGCAGTGATTATTGCCGGTGGTCTGGGAAGTTTTGAACCTAAAAAACCACCTATTGACAATATTGAATTCTATGAAGATCGTGGAGTAAATTATTTCATCAAACGTCCCGAAGATTATGCAGGAAAGCATGTCGTAATTGCGGGTGGTGGTGATTCGGCACTGGACTGGACTATACATCTGGCAGAAATTGCCTCTTCATTGACGTTAATTCACAGAAGAAACGAATTCCGAGGTGCATTGGATTCTGTAGAAAAAGTAAAAAAATTAAAGCATGAAGGAAAAATCAGTCTGATTACTCCTGCCGAAGTTATCGGAGTTAAAGGTGAACATTCCTTGCAGGAAATTATAGTGGAAAAAGAAGGTGCTGTTCAGACTATAGAAACGGATTATTTTATTCCTTTATTTGGGTTGGTTCCTAAGCTTGGACCTCTTTCAGACTGGGGGCTGGAACTTGAAAAAAATGCCATCAAGGTAGATAACAGTACGGATTTCCAAACGAATATCTCCGGGGTATATGCTGTGGGTGACATTAATACATATCCTTATAAAATGAAGCTGATCTTATGTGGATTCCATGAAGCTGCCATTGCCTGCCAAAGTATTTACCAGCGTCTTAATCCAAATAAAAAATTTGTTCTTAAATATACTACCGTAAGCGGTATCGAAGGTTTTGACGGAACAAAAAAACAGGCAGAAAAACAAGTAGTAGCAACGATTGACTAACAACCATGAAAGATGAAATTACAATTACAGTAACGGATCAGTCCGGGACAAAACATACCCTTATCTGTCCGCTGGAAATGGGGCTGACCTTAAAAGACATTTGTAAAGCCTATGAACTTCCCATGGAAGCGATGTGCGGCGGAATGGCAATGTGTGCCACCTGCCACTGCTTTATTCTTAGCGGCGAAACATCATTGCCTGAAAAAAGTGATATAGAAGATGCTCTTTTATCTGAACTCTTTAACTCAAAATCAACCAGCAGATTAGCATGCCAAATCTATCTGACAGCTCAAATGGATGGGCTTTCACTAGAAATTGCAGCAAATTAAGAGGTTCAAAATACAAGTTTGCACAGTTTATGATGTAATAAATTGTTGGAACTGTTTTAATTAAGTTTAGTAGGGATTTCCAAAACAGGACCATGTTGAAGAAGTCCCTTTTTTACAACATTTAAAAATAAAAATATGGCTATAAAAATAACTGATGACTGTATCAATTGTGGAGCCTGCGAACCAGAATGTCCCAATTCAGCCATTTATGAGGGTGCCATCGACTGGCGTTGGCAGGACAAAACAAAGCTTTCCGGTAATGTAACTTTCCCCGACGGTACAACAGCAGATGCAGGAGCCTACAATGAAGCGGTTTCCGATGAAGTATATTATATTGTATCCGGAAAATGTACGGAATGTAAAGGATTCCACGAAGAACCACAATGTAAAGATGTATGTCCTGTAGATTGTTGTATTGATGATCCGGACCATAGAGAAACGGATGAAGTACTTTTGGATAGGCAAAAATTCATGCACGGAGCTTAATCCGAAAGATCAATTACAATAGTTATTTTATTTCTAAATTAACCACATAGATTACATAGTTTCAGAATATTAAATTTTTATGTATCCTTTAGTCTGTAACAAAAATAAAGGATACATAAAATTATAAAAAGCATTTAAACATTCGTGCATCCGTGGCAAAAAACTCACGTATCTATATGGCTTACAACACCCTTTGATTCCAAAAACCTATTTCCCTTTAATTAAACTAACCACATAGATTACATAGTTTCAGAATATTAAATTTCTATGTATCCTTTAGTCTGTAACAAGAAATAAACGATACATAAAATTATAAAAAGAATTTAAACATTCGTGCATCCGTGGCAAAAAAACTCACGTATCTATATGGCTTGCAACACCCTTTGATTCCAAAAACCTATTTCCCTTTAATCTCGTTAAAGATTTTTTGCGTAAAAGGAGTTTCAACAGTAAGCTCTTTTCCATAATTTAGAATAGCTCCGGCAAACAACTCCAATTCATTTTCTTTTTTCCCGGAATGAACGTCCAATTGTAAAGATGTAGGGGTTCCGAACGGGAATGTAGAAGCTTTTTCAAATGTTTTTTCTATAATATCTTCAGGAAGCTGAATTTCTTTTTTGTCAGAGATCAGTTTTATTTCCTTCATTATTTCTGTCGCTTCATTTTTTTGCTGTTCATCTGTACAAACAGTTCCAATGGATGAATTATACTTTGCCGTTACCAATCCAAAGCTTGCAATAAAGAAAAACTTCGTCCAAATATCCGCCAGCGAATTATCTTTAAAATCAAAATCAATTTTACTTTCCTGAAGTAAATCTTTTATCCATGCTACGTCGCTTGAGAAATGTTCAGGATCTCTTCCTACAAACATCTTTCCGGATTTTCCTTTATGCTCTACTGTCCCTCTTTCTTTAATATGAGAAGCAACATAAATACAGGTTGGCAGGATAATATGATCAGGAAGTATTCTTCGGATTCTGTCGTAAATATCTGCGCCATTCATCATAGGAAGCAACACGGTATCTTGGGTGATAACATTCGCAAGTTGCCTGCAAACATTTTCAAGATCATATTCTTTAACGCAGATCAGGACAAGATCAGGATTTTTAATATCACTGATATTTTCGACAATAACATTTGGGTAAGTTCTATCGTTGGGATGTTCCGGTGAAATAAGAACCAATCCGTTTTCTTTTACTTTATGATAAGTTTCTCCTCTTGCAACAAAAGAAACAGTATATTTTCCGGAGACTTCATTCTCCTGATTGATTTTAAAGCCAAAATATCCTCCTACACCTCCTAATCCTACAACTACAATATGTTTTTTATTCATGAAATTATTTTTGACAAAGATGAATGACAAATTTTAATCTATCACTTGACAAATGAAAAGAAATGCTCATTTAAAAGTAAAAATTATAAAAGGAGCTTAAATAATTTCCTTAAACGCTAAGTACGCTAAGGTATTTTTTACAATGCTTTATTTACGAGCGCAAGGGCACTCCGTTCAGCAAAGGAATATCTCCGTATAATAACTTAGCTTAGTGAAACGCCATTGCGAACGAATATATAAAATTCCTAATTCAATTCTTAGCGAGCCATGCGTTTAAATAAAAAATTATTAAACTGACAGTAACTTCCCATTTCCATCTCTTACTTATTAATATCCCTTCTGATTCTACTCAGTGAACTGTCTTTAATTCCAAGATAAGATGCAATAACCTTTAAAGGAACATGCTGAAAAATTTCAGGATCTTTTTTCATCAGGTTAAAATACCTTGTAGAAGCTTTCTGACTTGCCATTTCAATAAGTCTGTCATGAATATTGTGATAATTTAATACAAAAAGAAGCCTGCTAAACTCTCTGAACTCAGGAATATTATGAAAGTTATATTGCACATTTTCCAAACCGGTTTCCCAAAAGGTACATTCTGTAATAGTCTGATAAATCTCTTTTGTCGGCTGTTGTCTGAAAAACGACAAAAAATCGTTCACAAAACAAGGTGCTGCATAGATATTGGTTGTAATCTCTTCATTATCTTCATTTAAAAGATAGGAACGAACATAACCTTTTTCCAGAAAATAGGTCTTGGTACTTACGGTATTCTGATCCAGCAAAATTGTATTTGACTTTAAATCAAAATGATTGAAGGTTTCCGTAATTTTTTCCACCACTTCATCTTTTATACTGAATAAAGAATGAAAATAATTATTAATTGATGACTTATCCATTGAAAATTACAATGCTATCTGTTTTTAGCCGTCTAAAATAGGGATAATTCCGGAATTTGGGTTAAAATATAAATCGAAGAAAGTACTTGACAAATCTTCGATTTTTCTTTTTCATAGGAAGGAAATAATTATTATAACTTCACGGCTTTCGCTGCTATGTAAGTGGGTAAGAATTAATCTTCAGACATCACTTCATCATACGTCACAGTATCTGCAATTTCCTGATATTCTTCCCATTCGGTTTCCAGCTGTTTATTCGTTTTCATTTCTTCTTCAAGCTTCAATGTTTCACGATATTGCTTTGCTTCTGCTGTCAGAGTCCATTTACAACCAATTCCTACAGATTCAAGATAATTTCTTACATCATGAATATTTAATCTAAAAAACTCTTTTCTTGGATTGATTTTATTAAGCTGACTTTTCAGGAATTTTCTGTGCAATTGTTTTTCCAGTGCCGGTGCATCTTCAGAATAAATCATTGCATGAACATCAAACTCAAACGGAACACTAGCATCCCCCAATTCACGGACACGATCAAGAGGCTCCAAGCGTCTGGTCATTCCTATTTTATACACATCTTCACCAAATGAACCAATATTTGAAATAATATAAACGTTTCCTGTTCTGGTCTGCTGTGCCATTGATATTGCTCTTTGATTCTTTTCTTCTGCCTGAACAAGCTTTTGCTGTAATTCTTCCAGCTTTTGTTGGAAAAGAAGTTTTTGTTCTTCATTAGCTCTTGCTACCTGAGATTCCGCTTTTTCAATTAATCTTTTTAAAGTCTGCTCTTCTTTTTCAGCTTCTTTGATGGCTTTTTCGTATTCCTTACGTGCGCGTTCTTCTTCACGGATCTGCTCACGAATCTGCCTTTGTTCTTCTTGTTCCTGCCACTTTAATTCCTGAGCGACAACCGCCCATTTCAGTTCTTCTACTCTTGCGCTGTGATATACTTCCGAGATTCTTGCATTTCTGAAAGCCTGTCCATTAAAATTAACCAGCTGAAAAGCATCATCCATCTTTTGCTTTAATATCCCAAAGTTGTCTTTTTTAACGGAAGATAAAATAGAATCTACCTTTCCGTTATAAGCATCAATCACAAAATCGATAGCCGTAATTCTGCGGGACTCGTCCATATAATCACAGATTCCTGCTTGCCGGCTAATGATCATTTGCTTATTATTCTGACGAAGTTTTTTAAGATTCTCACCTGCTTCTTTATGACCAAAATCTTCTGCAAGTTCATCTAACAGTGTGTAAGTTGGAATAAGATATTCATTTCCATAGCCTTTGATTACATTTTTCATTGCTTTAATTCTATCAGCAATTTGGTCAGATTCTCTCAAACTTCTGTAAGCATCACCTCCAATTGATTCCGCTCTTAATTCTGCATTGTCTACAATACGTTTAGATTCATTGACGGCATTCTCATACAGTAATTCTATTTCTCTGGACTTCTTTTCTGTCAATTCCTTTACATTTCTACGCATTTCTTTAGCCTGATCCTGTGCGTCGGAAAGTTCCAGCTCTGCCCTTGCTTTTATCTTAAGACTATCTCTTTGTGCTTTCTGTAATAAATATTCACATTCTACCTTTACATCAATAATATCCTGATACTTTCTCAGAGCATCATTATGCTGCTGCAATTCTGTATTCTTTTTGCTTAAAAGACCTTTATCTGTCTGTAGTCTTGATACATCAGTTTTTAATTTTGATATATCAGTTCTTAATTGATTGTTTTCACTCTTTAAATTTGTAATCTGAGTATCTTTTACCGCTGATTGTTTATTTACACTACTTAATCTTCCAAATGCAAACAATAACAATAAAATCAGAAAAATGATTAATAAAATTTCCATGGTTTATGTTGAATTATATAGATCACAATAGTAAGTAAAACCTTGGTTTTGTATTTATGGGAAACCGTAATAAAAGTACTCTCTTGAATATTTCTTTATATTTGATGGAGAAACAAATAATAAACATGAACAACATCATATTAGAATCTGAACGACTCATCCTACGTTCGTTCAAAGAAAGTGATATCCATAATGTACATGAAATGCTGCTGAAACCTGAAAGCACAATATTCAATCCTACCTCTTATTCTGACGATATCAACGAGACCCAAAAGCTGATCAATACATGGAGATCAGAAGCTGAAGCTGAAGAAAACCGTAAAAAATTCACTTTTTTAATAGAAACAAATATTGATCACATGTTTGTAGGTATTATTGGCATTGATATGATTAAGCTTCATTATAAAAATGCTGAAATATGGTATAAACTCTGCCCGGAAATATGGGGAAAAGGGTATGCAACTGAAGCTCTGGAAAGAGTCATTCAATTTGGTTTTGAAGAACTGAAACTACATAGAATTGAAGCAGGTTGCGCTATTGATAATATCGCCTCTTATAAAGTCATGGAAAAATCAGGAATGATAAGGGAAGCTCATCGCAGAAAACTCTTACCTTTAAAAAGCGGCTGGAGTGATAATTATGAATATGCTATTCTGGAAGAAGATTATTTCTCAAAATTATAATCCTGTTATCTAACATGATCAACCACTAGCGTTTACCACATTTCACAGACTGTTTCGTGTATTGAATTCTTTTATCCTTGTTATCCTTGTCAAGGTTTAAAACCTTGACAAGGATAGACTACAGAGACACTTTTTTCAACATTATTGTGAAGGATCAAGATTTATAAACGCTTCATAAACACAAATACAACATACTGATTTATAAAACAATAAAAATAAAAACACCATGAAAAAATCATAAAAAAACACTATTTCGCCACTACAATTCAGTCCTGATTTTGAACATTTTTAATAGGTTTTTGGTAAGAATAAGCACCATCAAAAGGCGTAAATTTGTCCTATCAATGAAGAAGTCTCTTTACATATCAATTACTTTTCTGCTTACCCTTGTAATAACAACAATGTTGGGATGGGCAAATAACAAAAAAAGTAATACTCAGATCATTTCTTCACAAGATCAAATTGGATTAAAAGCTTCTGAAACTCCTCAACAGCATGATGCTTTACTTATAGCATCTATTGCTGAAAATGATTCAGATGTTGATAAGACCTTTTTTGATTTACCTTTTACCCTATTTGAAAGATATGCTTTTCTCTGGGAGTCAAAATTAAATTCTACGATGGTAATGAATTCTGTTTCGGAATTTGCGCACCATTATCATATTCCCAAATATCTTTTATTTCATAATTTAAAGATCAATATTTCTTTATAGTTTAATACCTGTAAACGCTCGATATAGAGCACTTTACAAATAATTCTTATAAAGATTATCTGAAAACCCCGGATAATCAGTTTCACCATAAAAATACATAAGCTATGCATGAATTAAGTATAGTGAAGGATATTTTTGACACTTTGGAAAATCATTATAATGCCAAAGTAGAAGATATTCAACAGGTTCAGGTAACGGCAGGATTGCTTTCCAATGTTCAGCCTGTTCTTATTCAGAATGCGTTTGATGCATTTATTACAGATCATCCCTACTATCAGGAAATGGAACTTGAAGTGCTCGTCAATGACATTATCGCTCATTGTGATCACTGCAAAAAAGACTTTCAGGTCAGGTACCACAGATTTGTCTGTGATGATTGCGGAACTCCTTCTGCCAATATCGTTCAGGGGAACGAACTCTTTATTTCAAAAGTAATATTTAAACAAATAGAACATTAATATGTCAACAGCTAATCCAAAAAGTTTAGGAAACCGCGTAGGTTCCGTTCAATGTGATAATACCACTCTTCATTTATTAAAGGCTAATGATTTTGTAGCTAAAGCTATCAGAGATCGTTTAAAAGATGTTTGTGTAATCAATGTCTGCTCTTCTCCGGGATCAGGAAAAACAACCCTGATGCAGGAAACCGGAAAACGTCTTGCTGAAGAACTTAATATTTCAATTCTTGTAGGAGATCCGGAAACAGAACGTGATGCCATCAGAATGCGCGAAGTGGGAATCAATGCCTTACAGATTGTAACCGGTGGAATGTGTCATATCGAAGCCCAGATGATTCTACAGGCATTAGATCATATTGATTTAGAAGGTGTTGATTTATTATTCATCGAAAATGTAGGGAACCTTCTTTGTCCGTCTGCTTTTGACCTTGGTGAGGATTATCGTGTAACGCTTCTCGCTTCTACAGAAGGAGATGATAAACCTAAGAAATATCCACGTATGTTTTTAACGAGTGAGCTGATGCTTGTTTCCAAAGCAGATTTACTACCCTACGTTCCTTTTTCTGTAGAAGCCGTAACAAAAGATGCCCGTGAGGTGAATCCGAATCTTGAAGTAATGACCATCAGCACTTTAAACGGAGACGGAATTGACGAATGGTGCAACTGGCTGAAAGAAAAAGTAAAATTGAAAAAAGAAAGCGCTGCTAAAGAAGCTTAATATGAATACCATACAGCCAATCGTAATCGATGAAGTGAAAACAGCGGTGAATAATTGCCACCCTGATGTCCTGGAACTCGAATGGTTTGAAAACAGAAAACAAAAACTGACCCGGACTACCAAATCCGGGCTTGTTCTTGAAATAAGATTGGGAAATAAAGAATGGCATCAGGGAGATGAACTATACAGCGACGGAAAATGTATAGCCAGTATTCATTTCAAGCCATGTTTGACGATATGTTTCCCGGCAAAGAATGATGCCGAGGCGGCAGACTTCTGTTACTTTATCGGAAATCAGCATCTTCCGGTATTTCTTACTCAGGAACACTATTTTGCAGTTCCTTATGACGGACGTTTGTATGAACAGCTTTCTCGCAGATATGGAGAACGCATCCAGCTTACAGATGCCCAGCTATTATCCAATCAATCCTTACGCTATCTGTCAAAAAACCGAGCACATGAAATTTAAGAATCTATTAATCACAGGATTTTCTGCAATCATAATAGTATTGCAAAGCTGTAATAATCCTAAAAATTCAAACAATAAAGAAAACTCATCTGAGGAAATGGTCACAGCCACAGACAGCAGAGGTAAAACCATCACTCTTCCTCACGAGGCAAAACGAGTTGTTGTTTTATACAATGCCCTTGTTGATGATGTTTATATGCTTCAGGCTGGTGAAAAAATTGTAGGAATTCCACAACAGATCTATGAAATGGAAGATACTTACAGTTTTCTTTCCCAACTTGACGAACGTATTAAAAATAAAAGCATTGCCACTCCTACTTTTGGCGGACAATCCAGTAACGCTGAAAGCATTGTAGAGCTGAAACCCGATTTAGTGCTTATATTCAATACAGATGAAGACAATATCAATCAAATTGAAAATCTGGGAATTCCTGTATTTACTTTTTCTTCTTTAAATGACAAAAAAATCCTTGAAGAATTAAAAAATGTAGGAAAACTACTTGGAAAACAGAAGCGTGCAGAAGAAATCACAGGATATGTAGCGGAAGAAGTAAAGAAAATGAGAACTTCACAGTCAGCATCTCCTAAGAAAATCTATTATGCATGGTCTAAAGGACGTATCATGTCTACCTCAGGAAAAGGAAGTCTGATTGATATGGCAATTACTCTTTCCGGAGCTCAGAATGCATGTCCTGTTCCGGTAGAGGCTCCCAATATCAGTGCAGAAACCATGTACAAATGGAATCCGGACCTCATCATTTTATGGAATTCAAAACTATCTGATGTATATAGTCTTAAGGAATTGGAAGCACTTCCTGCGGTAAAAAGCAAACATGTATTTGTGATGTCTCCATCATTCCCTTATGATCCGCATACGGTGAAGTTCATGCTGTTTGCCAAGCAGCTTCGTCATTGGTGCATGCCTGAATATACTCAGGAACAATTGGATCAGGATGTAAAAAAAGCATTTGAGATCATCTACGGGAAAAAAGGACTGATCTGATGATGAAAAGCTTTAACAAAATATTCCTTTTAATTATTTTGCCTGTCCTACTGGTGTTTATCTCGTTGATTATAGGTTCCAGCCAGAATATTGGTTTTGGAGAACTTTTTCACCATATAGCGCTGGAATTGGGAATTTCAAAAGATGAGGCAATGCTTCAGAGCAGTCTGCATACCATTTTATGGCAGGTACGTCTTCCCAGAATCGTTCTTACGTTTCTTGTAGGTGCTTCCTTAGCCTCTGCCGGCGGTGTTTTGCAGTCAGTTTTCAGAAACCCGATTGTTGATCCTTTTACCTTGGGAATCTCATCTGGTTCAGCATTTGGAGCGGCATTGGCAATGCTTTTCCCTGTGCTGGCAGTGAATGTTTCAGCCTTTATTTTCGGAGTTGTAGCTGTGGTAATTACTTATCTTGTTTCCTACGCCGGAGCTAAAACTTCTATCGTGAGCATGGTACTTTCAGGAATGATTGTGTCGGGAGTATTTACTGCATTTCTGACGGTTCTTCAATATCTGAGTGATCCTTATAAATTACAGGCAATTGTACAATGGACAATGGGAAATCTTCATACGGCTTCATGGCAGAAAGTGCATATCGCTGTAGTTCCAATCCTAATTGGCTTAACTGTAATTGTTATTCTACGATGGAAACTTAATCTTTTGGCTTTGGGAGATCATGAAGCAATGGCTGTAGGAGTAAACCCGACCCTGTTTAAACTTATCCTGATGGCTGTAGCGACAATGATCACGGCTTCGTCCGTTGCCGCTGTAGGAGTCATCAGTTTATTTGGATTAATTGTACCTCACATCAGCAGAATGATTTTCGGACCCAATAATAACATTACCGTTTGGGCGAATATCAGTATTGGAGGGGCATTTTTACTACTGATTGACGATTTTTCCCGTTCTGTAATGCCTTTTGAAATTCCGATTGGTGTATTTACCATGATTATCGGAGCCCCTATTTTCATCTATTTAATGCGTAAAAACGCGATAAACTGGAACTCATGAATACAATGATCAATATAGAACAGCTTTCTTTTGATTATGGAAAAGATCAGGTACTGAAAAATGTAAATGCGAAATTTTCAAAAGGGAAATTATCCATTATTCTGGGCAGAAACGGAAGCGGCAAATCTACTTTATTTAAAATCATTGCCGGGCTTGAAAAAAACTATAAAGGAAATATATGGATTGCCGATAAAGAACGCCGAAAGATCAAAATTGGTCCATCCTCCCCCGTTCGTCTTGGGTTTTTAACTCAGTTTCATCAGACGACTTTTCCATTTAAAGTTTTCGATGTAATATTAACGGGGCGGGCTTCATTCTCAAGATTTTCACCTAAGCAGTCGGATTATCAGGAAGTAGAATCCATTCTAGAAAAACTTAATTTAATTCATTTAAAAGATAAGCCCTACACTTCTCTTTCCGGAGGAGAACGTCAATTGGTTCTTTTGTGTCGGGTATTGGTTCAGAAACCTGATATTCTCATGTTAGACGAGCCTACCAACCATCTGGATCTCCATTATCAGGTTGCTGTTTTAAAAGCTATCCGTCAATTGGTTAATGAAGGAACCACGGTTTTATGTGTCATGCATGATCCTAACCTTGCCTTTCAGTTCGGAGATGATTTTTTTGTGATGAATCAGAATGAGTTGATCCCCGTTCAATCTTTTGAAAATGATGAATTGAAACAACTTCTCGAAGAGACTTATCAGGTTTCTTTACTCGCTCTGGAACATCAGGGCACCCCCATGTTTGCACCTCGATTAAAATAAAATATATGAAAAATAACGAAGAAATAACGATTTCCAAAGTTGAAGACTACCATGTTTTTGAAGTGCTTCCTTATGTAATGGAATTCAGACGTCAGCTATACCCTCTACTCGATCCTTTGATTGTTCCAAAAGATCTGGTCAATTTTGAACAAAACTATCTTCACACTCCTACCGGTGCTTTCTTACATGCACGAACAATTGAAGGAAAACTGATTGGCGCTATCGGAATGATGCCTTTTGATTACCGTTTCCCTCATCTTGATATTGACGAAAAAACGACGGTAGAAGTGGCAAGATTATTCGTTAACCCTGAATACCGAAGAGCAGGAATTGCTACCCGGCTTTTCCAGGAATTGTTAAAAACAGCACAACAGAAAAATATCAAACGATTATACCTCCATACCCATCCCTTCCTTCAGGGAGCCTATGATTATTGGCTAAAACAAGGATTTAAACTTTTAAAATCCTGCTATGAAGGCACCTATCCAACCCTGCACATGGAACTTATGATTCCGGCAGAACAATAAATAATTCAAAGCATAGAAGATACAATGAAGCACATAAACAAAAAAGTATTATACATCAACGGTATAATGCTCTTACTTCCTTTTGCCTTATCAGCACAGGAAACTCATCCTATTTTCGGAAAAGTCCTGAATCAGGAAGGTAAAATAATTTCCAATGCCACTGTTTCCATTAATCACGGAAATTCCACCATAACAAGTAAGGATGGACAATTTCAGTTTGAAACTCTTTTTCAGTATCCGGCTCAATTAACAGTGGATGCAAAAGGATATTCCGGTTCGGATATTACTCTGGATTCCCTTTCTTATGATGATAAAAACGGAATCATCATCCGTTTGGCAGAACATCAGACCAATATTCAGGAAGTTCTCATCACTGCCCGCAGAAACAATTCCTATTTAACCAATAATCTGGAATTAGGCGGAAAATTTTCAGGAAATCTTAAAGATCTTCCACAATCCGTTTCCATCGTCAGCAGTGAATTTATGGAAGACAAGCAGGCGTATACCACCCGTGAAGTTGCACAGGATCTTGCAGGAGTTACTACAGCATCCTCTTATGATGACCTTATTATTCGTGGTTTTAAAAGTGGCTACGAAACAGGAATACGCCTTGTCAACGGATTACGTTCCGGATACAGCTATGGAAACAGTTACTATCGTTCACCCTTGACTATAAACTTGGAAAGTGTTTCTGTTTTAAAAGGTCCCGGAGCCTCATTATTTGGAGATATTACGCCGGGAGGAACCATTAATATGGTCACTAAAAAACCTTTGGATAAACAAAAAGGATCCATCAACTTTTCTGTTGGTAGTTTCCAGACCATTCGTACAAATATTGATCTCACAGGACCTCTGGATAAAGAAAAGAAAATTCTTTATCGCTTAAATGCAGGATATGAAGACAGTAAAACCTTCCGAAATATCAATCAACAAAAAAACTTTATGATTGCTCCTTCATTTACTTTCAAACCTTTTGACGGAACACAGGTAGATATTGATCTTGTATATGATCAGTTTCACGGATATCTTGATCGTGGAATGGGTTTAAGAAACAATGATTTTTATGCTTTAGACCGTTCTTTTACTTTAAGCCAGCCATCTGATTTTTATAATACTAAAACCCTTTCATTCAGTGCCAGATTGAACCAGCGTCTGACGCACAACCTATCCTTGAATGCAAGCTATATGAAATCAATCTACCAGGAAGATGTCAATGAACACAGAACCCTGAACAGTTATGCCGATGCTCCTAAGAATACCATTATGAATATGCGTTTTTTTGACAGACATGGAAAAGATTACACAGATAATTCCGTAGTATATCTGAAATGGGATCTTACCGGTCATAAAATAGAAAATCATATTGTAGCGGGGGTAGATTATGCGCAGTATGAAGGAGACAGCAATAATCAGCAGCGTGAAGCAAGACAACAAAAGATAGATGGGAAAATTGTTCCTTTAACGTTTGACCTTAATAACCCTACTTATACCACTCATGATCTGAGCAATTATGTGTGGCTGCCACAGGGAAATTATCCTTTTTTAAGTCCTTACAAAACAACCGGAATTTATGTACAGGATCAAATTTCATTTGCAGACAGACTAAAACTTATTGTTGGGCTCCGTCATGAACATTATTATTCCGAAACAGTAAGTGGTAAAGACCGTTTTAATGCGACGCAAAGCGCATGGCTGCCTCGTATCGGGCTTACGTATCAGATCAACGACCAGATCAATTACTTTGCAAGCTATTCTCAGGGATTTGCTCCTGTAGGTGCCAATTTCATCCAGAATTATCAGGATTACGGAGCAGAAAAACCTTTCACAGCAGAACATAGCTTCCAGATTGAAACAGGGCTTAAAACCGGATTTTTTAAAAATCAATTACAAATGGATTTATCTCTTTTCCAGATAGAACGTCAAAATATGCTGATTGCTACCGGTGAAATCAGTACAACGGGTTTTCCTGTATACAGACAGTCAGGAGAAGCAGTATCAAAAGGAGTGGAACTGGATATTCGAGGACAGTTGACCAAAGAATTCCAGATTATGGGAAATTATACCTATAATCACACTGAAGTAAAATCCTCATCCATAGCTTCTGAAGTAGGACAGGCACTACCCGGAGCGCCAAAAAATATGGCAAGTATGTGGCTGAAATACGTCTTCTCAACCTCAGCTTTAAAAGGTTTGGGATTCGGTGCCGGAGTATATTATGTAGATGCAAGACGTATGGATAACAGCATTGGAAAAGACAGTAACGGCGCAGCCCTTTGGGGAGAATGGCCCTCTTATACTACGGTAAATGCTGCCGTTTATTACCATATCGGAAAAATGAAAATGGCAGTGAATGTCAACAATATTTTCGATAAATATTATTTCCTGGGTGGTTTTGATTATACAAGAGCATTCCCCGGAGCTCCGAGAAATGTAACGGTTTCTGTAGGATATTCTTTTTAAACTTATTTTTAATCTTGATAAAGCCCGGGTTGTTTTTTTACAACTTGGGCTTTTTTATTTTTAAGAGATAAAGGCTTGTACAAAAATTTAGGATAAACTTCTAAACCTCATAAATTTATGTTAGAAAGCATCAATCTACAATTATAAAACACATAGATCACAAGTCTAAGGAGAAAAATTAATCCAAGTCAGCAATATTTTGTAATTTTCCATTTCAAACCCTACCAAAAAATTAATGATGAATCAAGGTTTTCAATACAAATTCATTCAGCCTGACGAAAGTATTGCTGATTTTGTGGAAAATCTTGGAACCTTCCATAATGATTCAGACCAATTTAAGGAAGTAGTTATCATTCCCGATGGACGGATTGATTTATTTTTCATGCATTCCTCATCCGAGTCTTTTCATGTTACCCTTGTAGGACTTGAAACCTATCCGGAACAACGACAAATCCCCCCTCAAACAGCCGCTTTTGTTATCAGTTTTAAACCCATTGCTGTAGAATACATTTTAAATACATCCATTGCCGATATACTTAATACAGCAAAAGAGCTTTCTCCTGATTTATGGAACTTTAAAGCTGATGATTTACAAAATTTTGAATTATGTTGTCAAAAAGCAACCCATACAATAAAAGAATTACGCCCCGAAAAAACAGATGATAGAAAACTAAAACTTTTTGACCTTATTTATGCTTCAAAAGGCGAAATGAGCGTAAAAGAACTTTCTGACAATGTAGGCTGGAGCAGCAGACAAATCAACCGATATTTCACCAAACAGCTTGGATTATCATTAAAAGCATATTGTACGATTTTACGATTTAGAGCTTCATTGGAACATATTGCCCAAGGTAAGCTGTTTCCGGAATTGAATTACACAGATCAAAATCATTTTATTAAAGAAGTAAAGAAATTTTCAGGTGTTGCTCCCAAAGAATTATCAAAAAATAAAAACGACCGATTTGTACTATTATCAGTGTTAAAAGGCAGGTAATTTTGTCCTGTAAAATTTAAATAAATGCTGATAAATAATAAATCAATAGCCATTATAGGTGGCGGACCCGCAGGGCTTACTCTGGCAAGACTATTACAGCTGAAGCATGCGGATGTAAAAGTATATGAAAGAGATTTCAATGAGCACGCACGCGTACAAGGTTCACCTCTTGATATGCACGAAAATTCAGGATTGGCTGCCTTACGGAAAGCCGGGCTGTTAAAAGAATTCAAGAAAACATTTCGCCCTGGTGCAGATAAAACCCTTATCGTCAATGAACAGGCAGAAATACTCTTCAGTGATCATCATACCAAGCCTGAGGAAGATTTTGGAGCAGAACACTTCCGCCCAGAAATAGATCGCGGTCCCTTAAGAAAGATGCTTTTACAATCTCTGACATCCGAAACCGTAGTATGGGACAGCCATTTTATTTCTATGGAACCCAAAAATGAAGGCTGGCTGCTTCATTTCAAAAACGGAACATCAGCTTACGCAGATATAGTTATTGCTTCTGATGGAGCCAACTCTAAAACAAGGTCTTATCTTACAGATATTCAACCTGTTTATTCCGGAATAATCATGCTTGAAGGAAATGTAGCCAAAGAAAATGCACCGAATATTAATGCTTTGATTAATGGTGGCAAAATCATGGCATTTGGCAACAGCAAAAACATATTACTGGGGCAAAAAGGGAATGGTGACCTTGGTTTTTATGCAAGTTTTAAAGCTAATGAAACCTGGGCAAAAGATAGTGGATTAGACTTTTCGGATAATACTATGATCCTTCAGTGGTTTAAAGCAAAATACCCAGAGTGGAATAAAATATGGTATGAGCTTTTTGAACACGCTATTTCTCCTTTTATACCCCGACCTATTTACTTTATGCCTCTAGACCAGCCCTGGACAACGGTTCCTAATTTAACGCTCATAGGTGATGCTGCTCATGTTATGCCTCCATTTGCTGGGGAAGGGGCAAATATGGCAATGCTTGATGCCCTAGAATTAAGTGAACATTTAACAGGTCATGCTTATAATACATTAGAAGAAGCTATTTCTAACTATGAAGTAAAAATGCATAAAAGAGCTGCCAAAGCAATAAAAGAATCGCTTGAAAATGGAGAAAAGATGCATTCTGATACAGCACTCACAACAATGTTGAGTTTTTTCAATGGGCATAAGGTATGATCATAAAAAAACTGTCTCTTTCGAGACAGTCACTTTCCCTCTAAAAAATAAATCTATTTTTCTCTCCGTTAGATCCTGATTTTGGAGACTCATTTGTGTTTGTATTGTAAGACTATGATTTTTTATTTTTTTTAGAAGTCATGATCACTTTATCTGTGAACTTCTTGAACAAAGCTAAATTTTAAACCTTAGAAAATAAAAAAGCGTCATACTACACACATACAACACAACAATAAACAACACATTATCAATACGTTATATTTTAAATAAATTATTGAAAAATTTGGTAAATAAAAATTTTTAAAAACGAGATTATATTGATTGTATATAAAAAGTATAGATATTGTATGTAAAAAAAAACATGATTTTTTTTGGATAATAGATAATGAGTTACCGATATAGTTGTTTAAGTTTAATCATTTTTAAAAAAACAACATAAAAAACCAGTTATTTGATTTTCAATCTTTTAAATAAAAAATATTACTACGTAGTACCTATGTAGTATTGTTTTTTTTCTTCTTTTAATTAAAAATCTTCAATTTTGACATGAGACCACTAAGGAAATCCAGGTGGTGAAAAAAAAAAATTTCGAAAACACTGTCTGATAAGAGAAATCAGGCAGTTTTTTTTTGACTTAAACCAACTCATCAAAAAACTGATAAATATCCGTCTCAGTTGGGATATTAAGCCTTTTTCTGATTCTGTACTTCTTCTGCTGTACAGTTCTGTGCTGAATAAGTGTATAATTCGCGATCTCTTTAGAAGTAAAATGCAGCTTCAGCATCGCACAGAAAGTAAGTTCTGAATTTTCAAGTGCAGGATTGATAGATAGAAGTTTACGAATAAAATCGGGATATGTTTCTTTAAACAGATTCAAAAATGCAGCATCATTATTTTTGGCAAGTTCTATAAGCTCATGCTGTTTGTTATCATTCATCTGGTTCTTTAGCTGTTCCGATTCGGATTTCAGTTTATTTCTCCGCTCTTTTAATAGTTTTATGACTCTCCATGAATATAAAACTAACAATAAAAAGACAGCAACAGATATAAGGATCACCCATTGTACATTTCTTCTGTGGTTTTCAGAAACTTTTTCGGTTTCCGCCATAAAAGATTCCATATCCTGATTGATAGTCTTTAAGGCAGCGGTATTATTTTTACTATTTGCTTCCGTATAAGCATTCAAATAATAATATGCTTTTTCACTATCGCCTGTATTTTCATACACTACTCTCAGGTCATTATAAATATACTTGGTATAATAAGCAGAAATGCGTTTGGTATGGCTATCGATTTTCAAAGCTTTTTTTAACACCTCTTCCGCTTTATTATATTGTTTATCTGCAATATAATATTCTCCCATAATAGTATTCGCATACAGGGCTATTATATCTGTTTTTCCTCGTTCTAACGCTTTATGGTAAGCAATAGTAACATATTTTTTAGCAGAATCCATATTTTTATGCATATAAACATAATCACTTATGGCACAATCTGCGTATCCTGACTGATCTAATTTTCGGGCTTTATGGAAATATTCAAGTGCTTTATCGCTTTGCTTATTCTGACTGTAAAATATACCTTGCTTGAGATAAATATTAAAAAGTATATTATTTTTCAGTTGCTTATCATTTTGTTCACTATTTGTGATAAAGGCTATAGCTTTATTATTGTATTTCAGACATTTATCATATTTTCTAAGCTCATAATTAAATTTTGCATAATTAGTATTGAATACAGCTTTATGCAGATTATTGCTTGAATTTTCTAAAATTTCATTGGCTTCATCAAAGAAAAACTGAGATTTCCGGTAATTTTCCAACGATATATTAACTACCGCCAAATTAATAAGACATAAAGCTTTACCTCCTTCATACCCTATCTTATCTGCTTTTGCATAATATGTCTTATTAAGGTTTACAAGGGAATCATATTCTCCGGAAAGGCGGAATTCTTCATTCTTTTGCGTTAAGGGAACATCAAACGACTTTTCAAATTCTTTGGAACTCTGCCTACAGGAACCTAAAAGAAAAAGTAAAGCGAAAAGAAAAATACGTATCATGGCTCTTTCCTGTTAAAACTAAATTATATTGTAAATTATGATAAAAAAACGACTATCTACACTTAGATATATTACAAATT
This sequence comes from Chryseobacterium sp. CS2K3, assembly GCF_059515185.1. Taxonomy (NCBI): domain Bacteria; kingdom Pseudomonadati; phylum Bacteroidota; class Flavobacteriia; order Flavobacteriales; family Weeksellaceae; genus Chryseobacterium; species Chryseobacterium sp. CS2K3. The sequence continues at coordinate 344,208 of NZ_JCAKRW010000003.1, forward strand.
AATTAAAATAGAAGAATTATTTCTGTACTATTTATGTAGATTATTAAAAAAGGCGTAAAGATCTTCCTCACCTGAAATATTCAATCTTTTCCTGAGCCTATATTTTTTTTGCTGAATAGACCGATGCTGCACAAAAGTATAATCTGCAATTTCTTTAGAAGAAAAACCAAGTTTCAACATTGCACAAAAGGTAAGTTCTGAATTTTCAAGATCAGGATTGATCATCAAAAGAGAATTAATAAAATCAGGATACAGCTCCCTGAATCTCATCAAAAAGGAAGAATCATTTTTCTTTGCCAGTTCAGTTACATCTTGTAGCATTTTATTTTGAACATTGTTTTTCAGCTCTTCGGTTTCTTTTTTTAATTTTCTTTTTTTGGTTTGGAGTATCCTGATAATCCTTTGTACGTACACCCCGGAAACCGTCAAAACAAATATTGACAAAGCAATCGTTAAAGGTAAATAACTTTTCTGCCAGTCTGATTCTGTTTTCATTTCTAAAATAAAATCATCCGTTGTTTTATTCATACTTGCAAACCGTGCACTTTCCAGCCGATTTTCTTCCTCCATATAATTTTTGAGATAATAATAGGCTTTACCCCCATCATTTTTCTTTTTGTATAATCCTGCCAGAGATTTATAAACTGCTGCGATATGGGTTGAATAGGTTCTTTTTGTTTTTATATTAATTTCAAGAGCTTTTTTAAGGTTCTTCTCGGCTTCATCACTGTTATTAATTTCGTTATAATAATATCCCATCGTAAAGTAAACCCACATGGATTCCACATCACTTGTCTTTTGGCTGATCATCTTTTCATCTGCCTTATTTATGTATATTACAGCTTCCTTTAACTGATGGGCAAACAAGTAATATTGGGCAACCATACAATTGCTGTATGCTGAATTTTCCAGCTCATTAGCTTTAAGGAATGATTTTAATGAAGTTCCCATCCAGCCCTTGAAAGCGTAAAATATTCCTTTATTGACGTAAATTCTGGGGAGTAATTTATTTTTAAGTTCCGAATCTACAGTTCGTTTTATATAGTAAAATGCATTATTATTACATTCTATGGCTTTATCATATAATTTCAGATGATAGAAATAGAGACTATAATCATTATAAAAAGTAGCTTTGTGATAATTATTTTCTGAATTTCTAAGTTCTTTTTCTGCGTTATTAAAGAAAAACAATGCCTTTTCATAATTTCCGGCAGAGACATTTACTCCTGCAATGTTGAGATAGCAAAGTCCTTTTCCTGCCTGATACTTCATTTTTTCAGCTTTTTTCAGGTAAGCCATATTAAGGTCCATAAAAGCCTCATATTCTCCGGAAAGCTGTAGTTCATTGCTTTTTTTCATTAAGGAGGTATCAAATACTTCTCTTTCCTTATTCTGAGAAGTTTGATTACAAGATACTATAAACAACAAAAGACATATACAAAACGTATACATCACCATCGCCCTCGTCGATCTTAAATATTTTTTATTGTTTTTAATAATCGTGAAATTTAATTTTCCTTATTCCTATATTCTCAAATTACCTCCCCGTATATATCAAGAAATACAGTAAAAAATTAATCAATTCATTGCTATTATACGCACTTCTTGTCATAAATATACATAATTTCTCATTTTATCTATTGAAAATTCTGTTCCAATTTTTAAAAAAACATAATAAATTTCACTAGATATAGAATATTTATTTTATGATAAATTGTGATCAGTCTCAAAAGTTGTGGATCTAGTGTTAAGTTTAAATTTGAAGGAAGTATATTCCTGATGAGTTAGTAAAATTCTTACTTCCTGATTTTTTAGTAGAGTACTTTGAATCAGTCTCAAAAAATGGGGATTACATTGTAAGGATTTATGGAATTTATTTGACACAAAGTTTTTATAACCTTATCTCCTATTCTAAGAAAGCAAAGGATGGAATCAATTGTATTGATTCCATCCTTTGCTTCCTAAAATACAACTCCAGATAATAGAAATCCTTTGCGTTAAATTTTAAAATTAAACTGATCTAAATATTCTAAGCCCCACAACTTTTGCGCTTGATCCCAAGTAACTGGTTTGAAGTATAGTATAAAACAAAAAAACGACTGAAATAGTCGTTTTTTATTTGTGACCCGGCTGGGATTCGAACCCAGGACCCATACATTAAAAGTGTATTGCTCTACCAGCTGAGCTACCGAGTCGGTCACTTATTTTTTAAAGTAAATCTCTTTTTCAAGAGCGGTAAATAACTACGAATGCAGTTTTTATTGTGACCCGGCTGGGATTCGAACCCAGGACCCATACATTAAAAGTGTATTGCTCTACCAGCTGAGCTACCGAGTCGGTCACTTATTTTACAAAGTAAATCTCTTTTTCAAGAGAGATAAAAATAACTACTGAAATGCAGTTTTTTTATTTGTGACCCGGCTGGGATTCGAACCCAGGACCCATACATTAAAAGTGTATTGCTCTACCAGCTGAGCTACCGAGTCGGTCACTTACTTTTTTAAGTAAATCCCTTTGTTTAAGGGACTGCAAAGATAGGAAAACCCTCTTAAATTCCAAATTTTTTCAAGCTTTTTATCATAAAATTTTATTCAAAATAATTAAACATCTGTTTATAAATAATTTACGAATATTATTTTTTCCGCTTAAAATTTTAAACTTCTGCCAAATCCTGTCTTCGACGAGCAAAATCACTGTTGACATCCATGTTCACGCCCATCAGAATGAATGAAAATATTTTTCTTTTTACTGAACATTTTAGAATTCCTTTTGCTTTTACTAGAAATAAGTTCTATTTTTGAGAGAGAAGAGACAATAATAGCCTCTTACCGACTTATCTTTTCAAGAGTTAAGTTATCTCAAATCACAATTTTTTCTTTTTATATTACTTAATATTTATGAAATTAATTACTCCCAAAAAGTTAGTCAGCGGTGATAAAATAGCAACCATATCCATGTCGTGGGGTGCTGCCGGTGATTTACCTCATCGATATTTAAAGGGTAAGGAACGTTTACATCAAATTTTCAATCTGGAAGTTACCGAAACAAAGCATGCCTTACAATCAGCAGAATGGATCTACAATAATCCGGAAGCAAGGGCAAATGATCTTATGGAAGCTTTTTCAGATTCTTCTGTAAAGGCTGTTATTTCAAATATTGGCGGAGACGATAGTGTACGAATGTTAAAGTATATTGATTGGGAAGTAATTAAAAAAAATCCTAAGATATTTCTAGGATTTTCCGATAGTACAGTAACTCATTTTATCTGTCTTAAAGCTGGTTTAAGCTCTTTTTACGGTACTTCCCTATTGGTAGGATTTGCAGAAAACGGAGGAATGCATGATTATCAGATCAATGATATTAAAAAAACGCTGTTCTCTTCTAACATCATTGGACAGATTCACCCTAATGAAGAAGGCTGGACCACTGAATTTCTTGATTGGTTTGATGTTTCACTACAGGATATCAAAAGAAAACTGACTCCATCTACGGGATGGCGTTTTATAAGAGGGAATTCTATTGCGCAGGGACCATTAATAGGAGGTTGTATGGAAGTATTGGAAATGCTTAAAGGAACCGATTACTGGCCAGATCTGGAAACATGGAAAGATTGCATTCTTTTTTTTGAGACATCAGAAGATATGCCTAAGCCTGAATATGTACGATGGTGGCTGAGAAATTATGCTACCATGGGAATTCTGAAATATGCTAAAGGAATTATTTTTGGAAGACCTTATAATAATTTATATGCTGAAGAATATGAAGCCGAATTACTGAAAGTTCTGGATGAAGAAGGTTTATATGATCTTCCTGTGATCACTCAGATGGATTTTGGTCATACCTGCCCTACTTTCACACTTCCTTATGGGAAACTTGCTGAAATTAATTGTATTGATAAGACATTTTCAATATTGGAAAGCGGCGTTTTATAACTCTCTTTATATTAATCAATTCGCGGGCTGAAGCCCGCGAATTATTAAGATATATATTGTATCACGATGATTTTGTGGATTAAAACATTTAATCAATCTATACAAGAGCAATTTTTCAACATGAAATCTTTTTGAACATGCAATCCTTACCCAATTTTCTGCTGATATTCAAAAAGCTCAATAATAGTATTTTCCAGCTCTTTCCCGTAATGTTTCCCGACCAGATAAAGCGCGGCATCTATTCCAGCCGTTATTCCAGCGGTAGTAATCAATTTTTCCTGATCAACAAAACGAGTATTTTTGTTGACTATACTTTTTGGATTGTGTTCTTCTAAAACGTCTAGCAGCATTGAATGGGTTGTAATTTCATAATGATCCAAAATACCTGTACGGGATAAATGCATACTTCCCGTGCAAATTGTAAAAACAACTGTATCATCATTATAACAACTTTTTACCCAACCCATTACAGTTTTCTGAAAATCATCATTCTGCAAACATTTCATCACCTGCTCCGGATTGGCTCCGGGAATGACGATCATATCAGGTCTAAGTGCAGTTTTCACACTATAAGTTGGAATAATTTTCATGGTATTGGCTTCTGTAAATACTGCTTCTTCAGATTCTCCAACGGTGTAGCAATTGTAACTTCCCGGGCGAATTACATTTGCTTTCACAAAAACATCCAAAGGACCGTTTAAATCCAGGACTTCTACCTGATCATAAATTAAAAATGCGACATTAATAGTTTTTTCATTTTGTTCTTGCTTCATAATTCTATTTTTAAAGATTAATATTTAATGTAAGGGCATATAATTCCCTGCTAATGAATATTCATCAGCCTTTTTGAAACTCGTCAGATGAAAGAATTATTCTGTGCTCTTAGAGTTTTTGCGATATTGTGCAGGAGAAAGTGACAGATATTTCAGAAATAATCTCCGAAGGGAAACAACGCTCCCCAAACCGGATTTTTCAGCAATCAGATCGATGCTCATATCGGTATATTCCAACATATTTCTAGCCTGATCAAGTCTCATTTTTTCAAGGAACTTACCGGGTGTCATTCCTGATTCTTTTAGAAATACTCTTGAGAAATTCCTGACACTCATATTCATGAATTCAGCGATATTTTCTATGTTTATTGACTGTTCAAGTTTGTCTTTAAGCCAATCTCGCACTTGTTTTGTAAAGGAAGAAAGCATTTCATAATCGGGTAAAGCATTTCCAAATTGGGATTGTACTCCGGGTCTTTTTAAATGAAGCACAAGATGCTTGGCAACTTCGGAAGCCAATGGTTTTCCAAAGTCTTCTTCTAATAACGCCAATGCAAGATCCATCCCTGAAGAAACTCCTCCCGATGTATATATTTGCTGATCTTTTATAAAAAACGGATTGATATTTACGTTCAGATCAGGATAGTTTTTTTGTAAAATATCGGCATATTTCCAATGAGTTGTTACCTGTTTTCCTTTTAAAAGTCCTGCTTTTGCTAATACAAATGCTCCAACACATACCGATCCGATGCGCCTTACCTGTGTAATTATATTTTGCAAATAATTGTAAAAATCGGAGGTGATCTGGTCTAATACTTTAAGTTCTGTTCCCGCCACTAATAAAGTATCTATTGGAAAATCAATATCATAAATTGTGTGGCTGCAAATTAAAGGCATTCCTGAACTTGAGTGTATCATCTTATCAGAAGTACCAGATACGATATAAACCTGATATCCAATATCAGCAGTATTAAAGAAATTGGCAGCTGTAAAAACATCACAGGGACCGGCAACATCCAATAGCTGCACCTCCGGCAATATTAAAAGTACTATATTTTTCTTTTGCTTATTTTTTTCCTGCATGTCCGTTTCTCAATTGTATAATGCAAAGGTATCCAGAATGCCTTATGGCTGCAATGACAAAAAAAGAACATTTTCGGACACAAAAAAGACTGCCTTAAAAAGACAGTCTTTCCACTCTCACTATAAAATTAGCTATAAAGCTATACTTTTTGTTTGTATAGGAACTGAAAAAACTTCTGCAAGTGGCTGCAATTCCGGAAATACTCTGAATTCGTTTATGCAGGTGATAAGCTGCGGGATTTTAAGTACAATGCTGTACGATTCAGATAGGGTAAAAGGATGATCAATAAAAGGAAAGCGGCAAGCAGCCAAACCATTATTTCGTAATAATCCATTGCAAAACGCACGTGATCCTGAACATTCATTCTGCTTACTAAGAGTTTATTTGAAGCTTTTACAGCGTGGTCTTCGAGCATTCCGCGTGCAGTCAGCTTAGAGGTTTGCTTATGAAGAAAGTCTTTAACAAAAGGATCTACTGCACTTAGATGATCCTGAAAAGCATTATAATGACGACTTTTTTCATAAAGTTCAAAAAAATTAATCAAAGCTATGCTGACGCAGAATCCCAGGTACCGTATTGCCAGTGCTGTTGCTGCCGCTGATGGACCTATAGAAGCCGGAACTGATGATATAATGAAAATAATCGTCGGCACCATGATTAATCCTACGCCTAATCCCTGAAGAAATAAAGGAATATAATAATTGAATTCATTCGCTTGTATATCAAAGGAATAATACATCAGCGCATGAAACAAAAGCAACATTAAAAAGCCAGGAACCCAGACATACTGTATTCTTTTCTTCTGTAAAACCATACAGCAGGCTATGATAACTCCGACAATTAATCCAGAAAGGTTAAAGATGTTGATATAAGAAATATAAAACGGATCGAGATGAAGTTCTGTCGCAAAAAAAGCATTGGTAATTCCTGAAGCAAAACGACAGATATACATTACAAAGAGAACCAGCAGACCAATCTTAAAGTTTCTGTATCTGAAAACTCTTAAATCAATATAAGATCGTTTAATTGACTTCTGACGGAAAACAGATATTGCTCCCAACGCAAGAATTCCGATCACACTTCCTAAAATACGAGGATCTTCCAGCCAATAATATTCCTGTCCGAAAATAGTAATATATCCTACTAAGACGAGAATTGTACTGAAAACTGCAAAACTTTGCCAATCTAATTTGTACAAATGGAATCTCACGTTGGGTCTGTAATTCGTCATCGCCAGGGTAAGAAAAATAAGCCCCGGCAGATATGAAAAGATCGCTGTTTTATAGACAATATTAAAATTATATGAGTCTATGAGATCTGCTGTAATCAGGTTATTAAAAGGTAATGCACAGATGAGTATACCAAAAAACACTGAAAAACTGATCTCTCGTCCTCTTTCGCTGCTCAAGCGGGTAAAAATCAAAGTAAGTGAAAGGTTGACATTTCCTGCAAATAACATTCCCTGAAGGAAACGTATCGGAAAGAGGACGTAGATCTCATGGGTTAAATAACATATCAGACACGCTACAATCTGTAATGTTGTAAATAATAGAAAGTATTCTTTAGCTGCAAGAAAACTGAAAAATCTTCTTTCCAGGCTGTAAAATCCCACATATCCTGCATAAAATAACGCTACAGAAAACTGGATATCCGCCGGCTCACTTCCATAATATCCTGCTGCTGCATTCACATTGGATAACGGCAGAAAAAATATGATGATTCCGGGCAGGGTCATGGAGAAAAGAATAATTTTCACCAGCCATTCCGGAGCCCATCTTTTGAAGTAAGGCATTTGTCTTTTAGCCATTAGGAGTGTTTTTTATTGGCATATACATTGACGTTCATTCCCATTTTCAGAACGTCGATGTCTTTTCTTTTTCCTTCCACTTTGATTCTCACAGGAATACGTTGTACAATTTTCACGTAGTTTCCGGTAGAGTTATCGGGAGGCAATAATGAGAAACTGGAACCTGTAGCTGGTGATAGCGAAATGATGGTTCCCTGAAATTCTCTGTCGGGATAAGAATCTGCCACAATTTTTACTCGATCTCCTACATGCATATCTTTGATCTGGGTTTCTTTATAATTGGCAACCACCCATTTGTCTGTTTCGTTGTTAACGATAAAGGCAAGAGTTTCTCCGGCATCAATCATTTGTCCTACCTCAACGGTTCTTCGCCCCATTCTTCCATCGTAAGATGCTACTACAGCGGTATAACTAACGTCCAGCTTGTGACGGTCCAGTAAAGCTTCAAGTCTTGCAATTTCAGCACGCACTACAGTTTTTTCTGCCTGGATATCACTTATTTTAGATACAGAAGCGGCATATTTGTCCTGAGAAGACTGATAGTCACTTTCATTGACATCCAACGTTGCTTTTACATCTTCAAGTCTTTGTTTTGTAGCAGATTCTTCGTCGTAAAGTTTTTTATAACGGTTATAATCAAGCTGTTGTTTCCATACTTTTGCTTTATTGGCATCTACCTGTGCCTGAGCTGCTGCGGCTTCTTTTTCTGTGGTTCCGGTATTACTTTCTAACACTTTCAGTTCAGCACGCGCTTTCTGAAGTGCCGCCTGAGTTTGTTTCTGCTGGAGAACATATTCCCGATTATCAATAAGCAAAAGGGTATCTCCTTTTTTTACTTCCTGGTTTTCCTCAAATTTTACGGCAACAATGAAACCTCCTGCTCTTGAAATCACAGGGTTTACATATTCCTGTACCTGAGCATCATTGGTTTGTTCATATCGGTAATAATTCTTTAAGGTAAAACCGCCCCAGACAGCAAGTGCGGCAACGATTAAAACTGAAATCCATCCTGTAATCTTTGTGATCAGTCTGTCGGTGGGAGTATATTTTTTTTTCATTGTATTATAAAACGCCTGTGATATTTTGTAGTAAATAATAATTGTTTTGTGCCATGATCTTTGCAGCCTCCAATTCGAATTTCGTCTGAAGAAACTGTATATCAGCATCCAGTAATTCTGTTATAAGAGAGGTCTGGCTGAAATAAGTATTTTTAATGATCCTTGCATTTTCTTTTGCCTGAGCAACATTGGATTCTGCCACTTTTATCTGCTCAAGAGCTTCCTGATACCTCAGATAGGCTTCTTTTACCTGTTGTCTTATTTTATCTTCCGTATCCTTGTGTACTTCTTCTTCTTTTTCAAATTCCAGCGCTGCGGCTTTTACTTTCTGGGTATTGTGGTAGAGTGAGGAAATAGAAAATGAAGCTTTAATTCCTACAATTCCTAATGAATACCAATAAGGGTTATAAGGATATAGGAATATCTGCGGATTGGCATAATAAAATTCTCCGTACATACCGACTTTAGGGCGTACGTTGGCTTTTACCTGTTTCAGTTTGATCATACTCAGCTCCGTTTGCTGTTCGGAAACATGATAATCGAAAGAGTGATCCAGCGCCAGTTTCAAATATTCTGCATACGTTGTACTTTCATCCCACTGATTCAAAGGAGTTTCTGGAATTACTATCTGTTCATCGGGCACCCCAAGAATAATGTTTAATTTTTGAGTTGCGATAAGAATATCATTTTCAATAGTAACCAAAGTCATTTTACGTTTGGAAAGCTCAAGATCTATTCTTAACACATCACTTTTAAGTACTACTCCGTTTTTATATAAGGCTTGTATTTCTTTAAGCTGTGTCTTCTGATCTTCAATATCCTGTTTAATAAGGTCTCTGAAGATTAATGTTTTCTGTAATTCAAGATAAAGTGCAGCTGTTTTGTAATGGATATCAGAAACGGATTGCTCCTTTTGAATATTTTTTATCTTTTGAAGGGTCTGGTTTTCCTTGATTTTAAGATTTAATTTATTCCCGTTGTAAATATTAAGATAAAAATCGGCTCCGGCTCTGTAAAGGGTGTGGATTACTTCATGTTGGGTAGGTTTGGAAAAGATACCATTTTCATAGATGGGAATGTTGGACGCTTTTTCTGCAGAACCTTTTACTTCTATTTCCGGAAGACGTTCTCTTTTGGCGTCTTTTACTTCTGCTTCTGCGATGTCTACATTAATAGTTTTGATCTTAATATGACGGCTGTTTTCTTCAGCTCTTTGCCATGCATCTTTTAGGGAGATTCGGATGGTATCATTGCTTGGACTGCCTGTCTGGGCTGATATGGCGTAGGAAGCTCCCAGCATCAGCAGTCCGGTGACATAAATTTTCATTTGAATTTTTCGAATTATTGCACTGCAAATTTATTCTCAATCCTGATATTATCTTTATCTAAAATAGTCAACTTTTACATGATTCCAGCCAAATGATTATATTTGCATTTTCATAAATTAACAAAGTTTTTATGGGGTTAATAGCAGCACTTCCGGATATCGATAAACACGACAAAAGTGTATTTGTGATGCACGAAAAATCAGAGAAACTGATTCCTTTTCATAAACATACGAAAGGGCAGTTAAGCTATGTAGAAGGCGGTATTGCTTATATTACAATAGATAACCGGACATACGTAGTCCCAGCCAGACATTTCTTCTGGATACCCCAAGGTATGGAACATATCTTAGAGATCGGACACACCGCTACCGTTCTTCGTTCTCTTTATTTTTATGCTCATGATGATTCGTCAGATCCTTTTTATGGTAAACTTGGAATTTATCCGGCATCAGAACTTTTAATCCAAATGATTAAATACACGGAAATGTGGGATGAAAAGCATGTGACGGAAAAGGATGAGAATTTTGAATTTCTGATCGCCCTAAAAAAGATTCTGCCTAAAACCCATAAGCAACCTTTACCAATCATTCTTCCTGCAACCCACAACAAACAAATGATGAGAATTGTTTCTTATCTGGAATGGAATATCGGGGAAAAGCTTACGCTTACCAATGTAAGTGCGAGATTTGGGTTGAGTGAACGCTCGATGTCACGCCTTTTTAAAACAGATATGAATATTTCGTTTCTTCAGTATTTAAAAACATTAAGAATCATTAAAGCTATTGAGCTGCTTCTGAATACTGATAAGGCGATTAATGAAATTGCGGATGATGTTGGGTACAGCTCGATCAGTGCGTTTAGTGATACTTTTCATGAGTTTACGCAGTCTAGACCTTCAGATTTAAGGAAAAGTAGTAAGGCTTTTCGTGCACCTTCTATTTGATGGGGCTTGTGTTTTATTGCTGTGGGTATTTTTTTGCCACGAATTCACGAATTTTTTTTTGAGAATATTAATGATATATAGTTTTCCCGAATGCTTGAGGAAATAGAAGGATCTGTAGTATTTTTTGCCATGAATTCATGATTTTTTTTTGAGAATATTAATGGTATATGGTTTTGCAGAATGCTTGATGAAAATCATTAAGCAGAAAGGGATAAAATGAGGTAAAATCACGTGATTTTATGACGAAACTATATAAAACAAATCCTCTTTTTATCACCAGTCTGCTTTAATGACTTATTTTTTTAATTATTGTACGGCTTTCATAATGGCGCTGGTAATCTGCTCTTCTTTCTTTTTTGAATAGGCAGAATCAAAAGGCTCCATTACATTGAATAAATATTGATAGAAAGTAGTGATTCTCTGAACTTTTTCTGATTCTTTTGTAGCTTTTTCTTTGTCCATTTTCTGAAGCCCTTTGACTAGTATATTGAATTTTTCGTCTATCGGTTCAATGGATTTCAACAGGTATGTTTTTGCTTTATCATTCTGTCCTAATATCTTGTAAGCATCTGTTACAGCAGAAACAACAAGGGCATACTCCATAGGTTTTGGTCTCATCTGTCTTCTGGCTGTTGCCTGAAATTCCGGAGAAAGTTTAAGGTAATAATCATACTCTTCAAATATTGATTTCTTTAAATTTTCCGCCAACTGAAGTCCTTTTTGTTCTTCTCCTGCGACAATATATCCTGTTACAATGGAGCTTAATGAACGGGGATCATTGTATTTTTCAGCAGGAATTTCTTTTGCAATAAGATCCAATAGTTCCTTTGCTTTTGCCTTTTCTCCTTTGAGAACAAGCGCAGAAACGGCTCTGCTTACCGACATTCTGTAGTTTATAATATTGGAAGTAGCGGTTTCGTCATAATAAATGCTTAAATCCTTAAAATTCCCCCATTTATAGTTTTTTACAACATTGTAAAGTGAAATAGCATCTACCCTACCTTTATCACCTTCCGGACTTTGAGGAGTACGAATAGGAATGAGCCTGTAACTGAATCCGTCAAACTGCAGAAAATCATCAAGGTAAAATAAATTCTGGCTGTCATACATTCCTGCTGAAGAGAAGTTTATAGGGCGTTTCCAGTCAAAGTTTGCCAATATATCCATCATGATAAGATGACTTTTATAGAGCGTATTTGCTTCATAATTAATGGTAATCTGATCCACTGCATGCTGAAGATCAGACGGATTAATAATTCCTGATTTCACGGCATTCTCTTTATTCACAGGAAGAACAAATTTATGTACCGGAATGATGTTATATTTTTCGTATTCTTTCTCCCCAAAATACATTTTCAACAGCTCATCTTTAGCCGGAGATTTATGTTTTAAAAATTGAAGAGCTTCTTTTACCGTCATTGAATCCTGAGTAAGAAATTTTTTGAATTCCTGAAACTCTGCATCCGGAGCTCCCTGATCTTTTAGCATAGCAAACATTCCTTCCCAGTCTTCCTTTTTCATAAGATATACCTGATCGTTTACTCCATCTCTGTATTCTTCGTGGGTTAACCCACCGGGAACTGCCGCCGCATTGTAAGTTTTTCTTTTTACCTGATCTACATTCCATGGAGTGGCAAGCAGTGTGAAGTTCACTGTTTTCACATCATCCCGGAATCTTTCAGTTTCCTGGAGACCCCAAACCGGATAGGTATCATTGTCGGCATAAGTGAAAATAATACCATTTTTAGGTAAGGAAGCAAGAAATGAGTAGGCAGAGTCATAAGCTGCAGATTTTTTACTTCTGTCATGTGAAACATAATTCTGGAAACCCATCATAAAAGGGATTCCCAGCAAAATTACCCCAAGCATAATATTGGCAGTATTGGATTTTACTTTAGATTGAACAACCCATAGAATACTCCCTGCTCCCAGTCCGATCCAAATGGCAAACGCATAGAACGATCCTACCATTGCATAATCTCTTTCTCTTACTTCAAATGGTTTTACTCCTGTGTAGAAAACAATTCCCACACTTGTTACAATAAATAATGATAATAGTGCATAGAATCTCCCAAAATCTCTGTTCAATTGGAAAAAGAAGCCTATAAGCCCTAAAATAAGAGGCAAAAAGAAGAATTTCACTGTACTTTCATTCTTAAATTTAGCCGGCATATGATCCTGATTTCCCCATAAAGCATCATCAATAAATGAAAATCCTGAAATCCAGTTTCCATTCGTATTTTCCATATGTCCCTGAAGATCGTTCTGTCTTCCTACAAAATTCCACATCAGATATCTTACAAAATAATATCCGTTCTGAAAGGAAAAAAAGTAGTCCATATTCTGTGCAAATGAAGGTCTTTGGACGTTGATAAGATCATAGGGCTTCACTTTCATATAATCATCCACGGTGATAGAGTCATCTTCATATTTTGCTCTTAGCTCATCAAAAATCTGTTTTGCCTGTGGGTTATCAGCTATATCTTCATTATCATAGTTGAATGTAAAATCCGGCGCTCCGTACATTGAAATATAGTTAGCCATTACATCTTTATCCTCACTGAACATTCTAGGCATAAAGCTTATGTGAGATTTATTGTAGACATAATTGAATCTTTCTCCCGTTTTTCTGTATGTTTTGGTTTTTTCATCCTTCTCATACATATCTCCGGTTACTTGTCTTTTATAGCTGCCGTCTTCATTTTTTTCCAAGCCTTTTCTATCAAGAGCGGCTGTATAATTTTGTCCGTAGATTGTAGGCCAGTCTCCGTACTGTTCTCTATTGTAGTAATCTTTCATCCCGATTGCCGTATCAGGATCGTTAAGGTTCATTGGCGGATTTGCGTTTGCTCTGATCGGGATCACCATCCAGCATGAAAAGCCAATAATCATATATACGACAGATAAAACGATGGTCTGGTAAACATTCTTTTTTGTTTTTCTGGCATATTTAATGAGAAAGAAACTAATCATTACCATCAGAATAAATGCGACTACCGTTCCTGAATGGAAAGGCATTCCCAATCCGTTGACAAAGAAAATTTCCAGTCTTCCGAACATCGTCATGATCAAAGGAAAAATAATTTTAAACACAAATGCCAGAACTCCCAGTGTTATAAGATTGGCGACAATAAAATTCTTCCACGTAAATGAATAATTTCTTGCATAATATATCAGGCATATTGCCGGAATCGCCAGCATACACATCATATGAACTCCTACAGAAAGCCCTATAATAAAGAAAATAAGAATAATCCATCTTTCGTTATCTGCAGCCTGATATTCATTTTCCCATTTGGTAATCAGCCAGAGTAAAAGTGCAATAAACAAAGATGCCATTGAATATACTTCTCCTTCTACCGCCGAAAACCAGAAGGTATCCGAAAATGTAAAACATAGGGCACCAATAGCTCCGGCAAACAAAATGGAAATTTCCTGATGCCTGGTAATCTCTTCTGAATTTTTATTTAAAAGCCTTCTGAAAAGATGAGTAATGGTCCAGAATAAAAATAAAATCGTAAGTGCACTGAACAACGCAGACATAGCATTGATCACTATAGAATAATTACTGCTGTTTCCCAATGCAAATATGCTTGCTACTGCCCCTACAATCTGAAATAAGGCAGCTCCGGGAGCGTGTGTTACTTCAAGTTTGCTTGCTGAAGAAATATATTCGCCACAATCCCAAAAGCTCAAAAAATGTTCTATCGTTGAGAGATAGGTAATGAATGCAATCGCAAAAAGGAACCAACCAAGAATGGTGTTCCATTGTTTAAAAGACCAATTTTTCATATAATATTTTCCAATAATATCAGTAAGACAACTGATAGAAAAGATTTATTACATGAAAAGGTGTTTTTTTTAATAAATTTATAAATAGAGCCAGAAGATGGAAGCCGCTGTCAGCCTAAATATCTAATATAAATTATCATTAGCAGTAAAAATACTGAGCTATTGATTATATTTCAATTACGTTTTACTTTCAGCCTACATCTTCTTTTCCTTCAATTTATCAATATGTATTATTCAATCCTCCATCTAGAGGAATACTTGTTCCTGTAAGATAAGATGAGTATTCTGAAGCAAGAAAAGCTACAAGATGACCATATTCTTCAGGGGTTCCGAAACGCTTCATCGGGATTTTATTTTCGCGGGCTTTTCTGATATCTTCTTCAGAAATACCTGCTTGCTGAGACTCACTATTCACGAGCTTTTTAATACGTTCGGTATCAAAATATCCGGTTAAAATATTATTCACGGTAATATTATGCTGAGCGACTTCATTAGATAAGGTTTTTGCCCAAGCCATAACTGCTGAACGGATAGAATTGGAAAGCGCCAGATTTCCAATAGGTTCTTTTACAGAGAGTGAGGAAACATTGATGATGCGACCATTCTTTTGTTTTATCATGTATGGCAAAGCTAATAAAGTGGTTTCACAAACCGTTTTAAATAGCAGATCAAAGGCTTTCTGATAATCTTCTACATTCTTGTCAACGGAAAGTCCCGGTTCCGGACCATTGGTATTATTCACCAGAATATCTATGGAATGTGTACTAAAATATTTTGTAATGATTAATCGATAGCTTTCAAAGTCTGAAAAATCTGCCACAAGATATTCATGTTTCTGATCTGGATTTATCACCGGCAATGTAGCCATGAAATCTTTTAGTTTGGTTTCATTACGAGCCATTAAAGTGACATTGGCACCACATTTTGCCAACTCAAGAGCGATTCCGGCTCCTATTCCCTGAGTAGCACCTCCTACTAAAGCATTTTTTGAAAAAAGCTGAATATTCATAATATACTGATAATGGTTTTACCTATTAAAGGTAAGAAAATAAGATAACATGAATAAAAAAACTCCTGTCAATACTGATTGGCAGGAGTTTTAATTTATAAAATTAATATTCTGTATAATTAAATGTTTTATCAAGCTGATCAAAAGCTATTTCTTTGCCGAGAATTTCTTTTACCTCATCAAACGTCACCAGACCTTCGGTTTCAAAGGAATTACCTGCAGATACTTCATAGGTATATTCAAAAATATCACGCTGATAGATATTCTTGAGAATGTCCACCTGTTTTGGAGTTAAATAAGGTTCATGGGTTTTCAATTGATTGAGAAGATTATTTTTCATTTCCTCTTCATCTTCTTCAAAGAACATGGATTCTTCATCTACTTCTGTGACTGCTTCCAATAGCTGACGAAATATAAAATCCTTAAAATTTCCGGCAAGCACTTCAGCTTCTTCATCATCATGCGGAATAATCGTCACAGGAACTTCACCATTCTTCTCCAGATCAAACTGAAATGCATATAAATCTCCTGCTCCATTAGCCGCAAACGGAACAAATTGATACTTTGGATGAATATTTCTGTAGTCTTCAACATCTTTCATTTCTTCAATGGAAGTATCTACGAGCTCTTCATCATTCCATATTTCAATATCATATCCAAACAGAAGCAATGGTGGATTTTCTTTTAATTTTGGAAAGGTTGTAGCATACCATTCACTTTCTGCTTCTCCCCAATCCAACATATTATTTTCATTTAACTGTCTGTAAATTTCCGGGTATTGAAAGTTATATTTCTTTTCTAATGCTGATATATTCATTATTGTTATGGTTTCAGTATTTGATATTAATTAAATTTTGATATTTCTTTGATTTATGTATTACGCACCATACAGATGTAGGTATTTACTTTTTTATTATAAACACTTCTACAAATGGCTCATTCTGTGTTTGTATTTTATTCATTTAACTCAAAAATAGTCTATTTTATCGGAGTTTACAATCGTTTCAACCCAAGAAAGACCTCAAAAATATCCTTCTCTTCAATCCTTTGTGTTCAAAAGGTAAAAGGATAATTCTGACTCAATGTAGATTCTATAGTATTCAATGCATCACAAAAACATTGTTTTACGGAATCTGGAATCGTGTCATGCTCATCAAAATACTCGTCTAATTGCCGAATGAGAAACGCCATTTGCAGCCATTGCCCGAAATTAAGGTACATGGGTTGCAGTTTTTCGTCATAATCATGATCATAGAACAAAACATTTTCATTTTTATCTAAAAACCATAGATCTCCCTGTCCGTTTCTGGCAAAGCACCAATAATCCGGCATTTTAAATTCTCTGTTTTCATTAACCGCTTCAGCAGTGTTGTACAGAATGGTTTCTGAAGAAATTTCAATAGTTTTTATTGAAGTTACCAGCTTTTTATATTGTTCCGAAAAAGGAAAGCTGATAGTCTTTGGAAAATTTTGAATATCTTTCTTTTGCTGTAATATCTCTGCTTCTATAGCTTCAACAGATACTATTTTAAATAAAATCATTCCCCTAATTCTGTTTTTCTATTCATATTTAAAGTAAATATTTGATCTCCATCTTCCAATTCTCTATCCATTGAATTGTAATCTACATTCTATAATAAGATTATTTTTTTCTACCAGCTCTACAAATGCCTGAGTAACAAAGTCAATCCCTTTATTTTCATCCTGAACAGCATATTTTGCATTGAAGGATACTTTGTTTTCAAACTTAAAGCTCATTCCGTCAAAATCCTTTACAATAGATGCTGTTTTTAGAAACAATGCAGCATATACAGGAATAGGTTGCCCTTTCAACATGCAGGGTATAAATTCTATTTCATTCTTAAGCTCTTCTTTCAGGACCGATACGGCTTTTTGTGAAAAGAGTTCTCCTACTCCGCCGGTATAACAGGTATATAAATCATAATCTTTTAAAAAAGTATCCAGATTCAGCTGATACTTTTCTATAAATTCTTCTTTAAGGGGAATACTATTATTCTTAAGTGGAAAGTCTCTGCATTCGGGCAGTTTAAATTTATCAAAAATTTCTCCTTTCCTGTCAATCACAGTAAAATAATAGTCTTCTCGTTCATGGAAAGAAAATAAGGTATATAAATTCATTATGGTATTCTTCATTCATCCAATCGTTCATAGGTTATATTTATTTCAATAATGCATCCATATCATTATAAAAAGAATCTTTGCTATAGTCTGCTAATCCTGTATGTCGAAGACGGATTGCTCCTCTTTTATCCAATACAATGGTAGTAGGCAATGAGCCGTCATAGATTTCCCTTGGAATAGAGCTTGCAGGAGTTATGAAAGGAACTGTAAAACCTTTTTGCTTCAAATATGCTTTTCCTGCCGCAGAATCATCATCCAGATTTATGGTCAAAAAAGCAATATCAGGATTGGATTTGTATTTTTCATAAAACTTCTGAACGGAAGGAAATTCAGCACGGCACGGAGGACACCATGATGCCCAAAAGTTCATGAATACTACCTTCCCTTTTAATTCTGATACATTAATAAGCCTTCCGGATTCGTCTTTTAAAGTAAAATTGCTATAGGTAACAGTTTCCTGAGTTTCCGGTTCTGATATACCTGAATTTAGCAATCCTGTAGAAGCCACCTGTCTCATAAGCCAAGCTTTAGCGTCCGGATTGACAAGCAATATAATGAATAGAATAGCTAAAATCGCTGTAGACCAATTGTTTCTGAACCATTTTTTCAACTGTTCCATATTTCTTCCTAATAATTCTTTATAGCAATATAAGTCGAATTATTTAAATCGATGGCAAATTGAATCAAACCACAAGCTTTATAGGTCTTGTATTGCCACCAATGCACGAATAATATTCTATTTTCTCAGACATATTTATCCTTACAGCTAATAAAAATTCGTGCATCCGTGGCTATATAAAATAATTCAGGCTTTAGTATGTAACTAATTTCCTTTCTATTCAACTAATCCAACAAAACAATAATCTATACAAAGAGTTTTACTACTTTAAAAAATAAACTTAATGCAAACATCTTTTTTAAAAATTGCTACTGCCTCGGCTGCACTCTGCATCAGCAGTTGGACTATGGCACAGCAGAAATATCAGGTAAGTGGTACCGTAAAAGATCAGAAGAACGGCGAATTACTGATCGGAGTCAATGTAAAAGTAGCTGAGGATCCCTCCATCAATGTAATCGCGAATGAATATGGGTTTTATTCTCTTTCATTACCTGAAGGAAATTATAAAGTAGTTATTTCTTATCCGGGATATAAAGATTTTGAACAGCAAATAACCGTTAACCAAAATATAAAGCTAGATCTTCCTCTTAGCCAGCAGGAACAGGTTTCAAAAGCTATTGATGAAGTTATTATTACGGGCATTAAAAAGGATAAAAATTTAACGTCAGCTCAAATGGGTTCGGAAACGTTAAATATTAAAAATATAGAAAAGCTTCCGGTTCTGTTTGGAGAAAAAGATGTCATGAAAACAATCCAGCTGTTACCGGGGATTAAGAGTAATGGTGAAGGTAGCAGCGGATTCAGTGTGAGAGGCGGTGCTACAGACCAGAACCTTATACTGTTGGATGAAGCTCCTGTGTATAATGCATCTCACCTACTGGGATTTTTCAGTACTTTCAACAGTGATGCATTGAAGGATGCCAGCATTATTAAAGGAAACAGCCCTGCACAGTACGGAGGAAGACTTTCTTCTGTAATGGATGTGAAAATGAAGGATGGAAATAATAAGGATTATAATATCAACGGAGGTATCGGACTCATCAGCAGCAGGCTAAGTGTGGAAGGACCTATTCAAAAGGAAAAATCGTCATTCATTGTTTCAGGAAGGAGAACATACGCAGATTTGTTTCTGAAAACTTCTCCGGAATACAAAGACAATAAATTGTATTTCTATGATTTGAATCTAAAAGCAAATTATCAGATCAATGATAATAACCGCTTATATCTTTCAGGATATTTCGGAAGAGATGTTTTGGGATTAGGAAATACATTTTCAACTGATTGGGGAAATACCACAGCTACATTGAGATGGAACAGTATTATTAACAGTAAATTGTTTTCCAATACTTCATTTATCTACAGTAATTATGATTATAAAATCAGTCTGAGAAGCAATGATAATACTTTTGGGCTAAATTCTAAGATCCAGGACTGGAACCTTAAACAGGATTTTACATGGTTTGCCGGAAATAAGCATTCGGTTCGCTTTGGGCTACAGTCTATTTACCATACGATTACACCAAGCAGTGCATCCGGTACAAGTGTGAGCAGCTTTCCAAGAAATCCGAGAAAATCATGGGAGAATGCTCTATACATCAACGATGATTTTAAAGCTTCGGAAGCTCTTACCATCAATTATGGGGCAAGGCTTTCCATGTTTAGTGTTTTAGGGGGCGACACATTTAATACGTATGAAAATGGAGTTCTTACCGACAGCCAGTTTCTTGAGAAAGGAAAGTTCGGGAAAACATATGTGAATATCGAGCCAAGAATTTCTGCAAACTATCGTATCAATGAAGTAAGCAGTGTGAAGGGTGCCTATTCCAGAAATACTCAAAACCTGCATCTTTTAAGCAATTCTAACAGTGGTAATCCTACAGATCAGTGGATTGGAAGCAGTTATACAGTGAAACCTGAGATTGCTGACCAGATTAGTTTAGGTTATAGCAGGAATTTCAATAACAACAATTATGAGCTGAATGCTGAGATCTATTATAAATGTATGCAGAATCAGATCGATTTTAAAAACGGAGCCCAGATTAGTTTTGACACTGCTGCTGATGTAGAAAGTGAGCTTTTATTTGGGAAAGGAAGGGCTTACGGACTTGAACTTATTGCTAAAAAGAAAAGCGGAAAGCTTACAGGATGGATTTCTTATACTTTATCTAAAACTGAACGCAAAATCGATGGAATCAATAATAATGAATGGTACAACGCCAGAATGGACAAAACGCATGATCTTTCTGTGGTTGCAACCTATCAGCTGAACACTAAATGGTCTTTATCGGGATTATTTGTTTATAGTACCGGGAATGCAGTGACATTCCCTACCGGAAAGTATGAGCTGAACGGACAAACAGTTTTCCAATACAGTAACAGAAATGCTGACAGAATGCCTGCATATCACAGAATGGATTTCAGTGCCACTTATGAACCGGAATCCAATAAACGTTTCCGCGGATCATGGACTTTCGGGATTTACAATATCTATGGGCGCGAAAATGCGTATACTATCACATTTGAAGATAATCCAAATAATCCGGGAACTACCCGCGCCATGCAGACTTCTTTATTCCGTTGGGTTCCTAATATCACCTATAATTTCAAATTTTAAATCATGAAAAATACTTTTTTAATCATATTATCTCTGCTTCTGATCACTTCATGTCAAAAGGAAATAGACCTGGATCTGGCTGATCAAAGCGGAAAGATCGTTATTGAGGGCAATATTACGGATCAGGCAGGACCTTACACCGTCAGAATTACAAAAACTGTAGCTGTTTCCAATCCTAATATATATCCGGAAGTTGCCGATGCACAGGTTATTTTAAGTGATAATACGGGGCAGACAGAAACCTTGCAATACATAGGCAATGGCAAATATCAGACAACGACATTTACTGGAGTACCTGGAAGAACATATACCATGAAGGTACTTGTAGCAGGACAGCAATATACGGCTCAAAGCACAATGCCCCAAGCTGTGGATTTTGAAGGTCTGGAACAGGATTCATTCAAATTTGGAGACAGAACCAGCTATACGCTTTTACCGGTATTTACGGATCCTGTGGCATTGGGTAACCGATACCTGTTTACTTTTACGATCAATAATCTTAGCAAAAAATATATTGATGCATTTTCAGATAACATCAATAACGGATTGCCTAATCAACGCCCGATAATGCTTCCAAATGATGATAATAAGGGTGCTGATCACCAGGTTGTAGCCGAAGATACAATCTACGTGGAAATGCAGTGTATAGATACCAATGTATTTACCTATTACAGCTCTCTTCTGGATCTTTCGAATGGCAGCGGAGTTACTCCATCCAATCCACCAAGCAACATCAGCAATGGAGCTTTGGGATATTTTTCTGCTCATACCCAAAGAAATAAGAGCATTGTGATTCAGGAAGATAACAATCAATAAAACTTAAAAAGGATATTTCAGCATGTTGGAATATCCTTTTATTTTTCATATTATTTAAATACTACTGACATTCTGTTGTCATAGCTTGGGCTTAGTTTTGCATTAATTATAAATATAAAATTATATGAAACTAGCATCATTAAGAATCATTACCAAAGACATCAAACAGTCTGTAGAGTTTTATGAAAAAGTAACAGGCTTCACAGCACAATGGTATACAGAGGATTTTGCAGAGCTTACAACGGATACAATTACGCTTGCGATAGGAAGTACGCGAACGATGAAATTATTTGGTGCAGAACAATTGTCAGAAACCCAGAATCATATAAGCATCATTATAGAGTTCTTAGTTTCTAATGTAGATACTGAATTTGAAAAAATCAAAGGCTTAACGAATCATATTATTCAGGAACCTACAACCATGCCTTGGGGCAACCGTTCTCTCCTATTTTGCGATCCGGATGGTAATATGATCAATTTCTTTACTCCTGTAAGTACGGAGGCTATTCAAAAGTTTGGCTAATTCTTCTAAACAAAAGCATAGATCTAAACCATTAAAATTTATAATATGAAAAAGTGAAAACTAGCTTTGCTTAGGCTATAGATAGAATTGTTTTTAACTACATTATAATCGATTCATTCGTGCATCCTTGGCTATAAAATATTTTTGCCAAGGATGCACGAATATTTTTGCAATTCCGCGTTATTAGTAAAAATCAGCAGAGTTAAAAATAATAATTTTGTCGTTCTTGTAATTCTATGTTTCCTTTCTGCTTTAAAATTCTTAAAACACATAGCAATATAGACTAATGTATAATCAATTTATTCGTGAATTCGTGGCAAAAAAACATATAAAATATTGAAAAGCAATACATAAAACAATAAAAAAGGAGGTCAACTGCCTCCTTTTTATTTTGTACTAATAACCTACCAATTGAACTTCCTTATAGTAATTTGTGTTTTTTTTTCTTATCGATCATTTGGTTTTTCAAGAAGTTCTCGCTAAAGGTATTCATACACTTCTTATTTTATTTTCATCACTTGCGTTTTTATATAACTATAGTTTATTATTTGTATAGTTTTATGATTTACCTATTCTGAAGTGAAAAAGCTTAAAAAGTAATTCCATTTCATTGGTAAATTTTATAGTACAAAGTAACGACATTGAGCAATATTATCATCTATAAACCCCATAGATACAAATCGGATGCATTGTAGATATTTATCGATAAAATTCTTTCAATATTTTAAAAAGCGAGAAACAGTCCTTAAAAAAACGTTATATTTTATGATGTGTTTTGATAAGATCAATCAGTTCAACCAGGTTATCTATTTTTAATTTTTCGAAGATATTTTTTTTAATGGTGCTTACTGTATTTTGTTTTATATCCAGATTGTTTGCAATTTCAAGGTTACCAAGCCCTTCTGCATATAATTCAGCAATCTGAAGCTCTCTTTTGGTCAAGCCGCTCAACGGGCTTATAAGAGACGGATTATAAACAAACTGTACCAGTAAGTTTCTGGCAACATCAGAAAGATACTCTCCTTTCTGTATAAAATTGATGATAGCTTCTCTTACTTCTTCTTCTTCACTTAATTTACTTAAATATCCATTAGCACCAGCCTTAATGAATTTAAGCGCATACAAATCTTCTTCAAGACCTGTAAAGATCAGAATTTTAATATCAGGGTTGGCATTTTTAAGCTGTGGTAAAACATGCAGACTGTTTCCTTCCGGGAAGTGAGCATCAATGATTGCCATTTCTATTCCCTTAGACTCTACCAACTCTACAGCCTGTTGTAAAGATGAAGTATGATAAATTTTAGCATTGGGAACAATATCGGTAATGACAATCTCCATTCCCTGTCTTACAATGCTGTGATCATCTGCTAAAAGGAATGTGATCTCTCTGTTTTCAATTGGCATTTCCATTATTTATTATTAATATTTAAATTTATCCTGAATGTTACTTTTGTTCCTTTGTGTAGCTTACTTTCAACGGAGATATTACCATCGAAAAGCTCTACGATTTCTTTAACCAGGTTCAGCCCAAGTCCGGCACCAAGATTATCTACTTCATCAGAAACTGTTCCTTGGTAATATGGGTCAAAAATCTTTTTCAGATCAGATTCTGAGATTCCTACTCCAGTATCTCCTACCGTTGTGATCAGCGTTATTTTATCCTTACCGGCAGGTTCGGTAAACATCACAAGATCAATCTGTCCGTTTTCTGTAAATTTATTGGCATTTCCCAGGATATTCATAAAGATCTGATTGATTCTTATATTATCTGAAAATACAACTACATCTTCAGGAATTCTGTCCGTCACTGCAAACTTATTATTTCTTGTCTCCAGATAGGGCGTTATTACTTTTACAATAGAACTGATCTCATCTTTAAGGTTAAAAACCGACTTAATCAGTTTCTTTTCCGCATCCTGATTCTTTGTATATTCTAAAATCTGATTAGACTGCAGTAGCAATGTACTGTTCGTAAACTTAATAGACTTCAGATAATCCTTAATGGTTTCATCTTCTGTTGTCCTGTGGATCTTATCAATAAAGATATTAATAATTTTTAATGGTGACCTCAGATCGTGGCTCAGCATTCCTAAAATTCTGTTTTTGAAATTCAGGTTGTTTTTAATTTCTTTATTCGCTGCATCCAGTCTTCTTTCATAGATAAATGCTACTCTGGTAAAGTACATGATCAGAATTGATACGATAAACATTAAAACCATCAGCCCTAATACGAGGTATCTTCTGATTTTATTATTATTAGAGCTTTGTTTACTGTACTCCTTTTCAAGCTCAGACTTAAAATCTTTAATAGCACGCTCATACACATCGATAAGCCCGTTACTGTAAACCAGCAATTTATTAAAGTTACTGTAAAACTGCAGATTGTCTCGTTGTTTTCTTGCCGCATCCTGCTGAACTTTTTTTACCTCAGCAGCATAATGCTTGTCCATAGATTTCAGGGTATTATCCATTTTGGATTTTACCTGGGAAATATCTATAGTTTTATTATTCGTTAAGGTAATTACCGTACTTTCTTTCTGAACATCTACTTTTCCTGTTACAGCATCCTTTAAACGACCAAAAAAGCCTTTCTTCTTAATAGTATCCGCATAGGTACGGGTCTGAATATTGAAATCATCGAAGTCATTTTTATACTTCTGTGGTTCATATTGCTTCTCCTCTATCTTTGCAGGTTGATTCAAAGAGGTTTGGTATACGGAATCAATCAGTGTTTTCAGCTTATTTACCTTCACTGTATCCTGCTTATGAAGTGCCAGATTCTTTTTTAGTCTCGGACTTGTATTTTCATACTCACCGATTTTATCAAAATTCAGCTTAAGTTTTTTGAGGGATTCAAAATATAACTGCAGATCTTTATTGTCCTGAGTGACCATATACGTCTGAAGATGCCCCTGCGCATCCATAAAATCTTTCCTTGAATTATCCGTTAAGCCACCTAAAGCTCTGCTTTCCTCCAATTGAGTTTTAATAAACTGCAGTTTCTTTTCATTAACGACCTCGTTATAAAAAAATATTCCGATAATCACCTGTATCAATAAAATGCAGATAATTAACGAATAGTGAACAACTTTCCTTAATCTAAAATTTAAGAATTTATAACCCATATCAACTAGCTAAATTAATACTCTAATTCTTTTAAGTTCTTATTTATCATTAGTCTTAACCCATATAATATTATTGCCAAAAATATAATAATCGGCATATACGGTTCAATTGGCAAAGTTAAAGTAAATTTTGTCTTCTTGATAATAGTAAATTCCCGATAAAATTGTCGAAATAGAATCCTACTTTACATTAAAACAGCTATAAAACCTTAGCTTTTCATTAAAGTAAATATATTTTTTTGGATTAGATGTAAAAATTGAGGATAATGCAAAAACTCTTTTATTTTAAAATCATCAATAAATTCATATGTTTTTTCATTCTTCAATCCATTTTCGGAAGGCTGCTGTATTACTTTGGCTGGTGATAAGATGATCATTAGCTCCTTTTACCTTAATGGATAAGTATTTTTGTTGTAACGCTCTATCCTCTCAACGTATTTTTATGAATAATTTCACTGGTGTTGATTCTAAAGAATTCTGATCTGTTAAAGAATTTCTAAGTAAAAGTTTTTTTTCATGCTTTTGTAAAGCGTTTCTCTGAAAATGATTTTAGAAGATATTCAATTCCGTTACTTTCGAAAAACTGATGTAAGAATGAAATCTACTGGAAATGTTTCGGTTTTTCTTTTCTTGCTGCATGTAATGCTATTTCATCTATTCTTTTCTGCCTGGTTTCGGGTCTTTTGGCAAGTATAATCCATTGCAACATCATTTTTTTCATTGATTTGCTCAAACTTAAAAAATAATCTTTTGCACCCACATTAATTTTAAATGCCTCTTCTAAATCATCAGGAATAGTAAGATCTTCTACACTATCCAAGATATTCCAGGAACCATTTTCCTTTGCTATTCTGATGGTTTCATATCCGGCTTGCTGCATCAGGTTATCTTTTATAAGTCTTTCAGTTTTTTCCTTATTGATCTTTGACCAGGTACTGTTAGGTTTTCGTTTGCTGAACAATTGCATGAAAGAATACTGATCTATAGGTTTTCTTGTACTGTCTATCCAGCCAAAACAAAGAGATTCATCCACAAGATCACTCCAGGTGGCGACAGGTAGGTTTGATTTCACCGTATTACAAATAATCCAGATCGATTGTTCTTTATCATGATTTTCTTCCAACCACATTCTCCATTCTAAACTGGAATTGACGGATATTGTTTTTCTTTCGTTTATGGGTGCCATGTGTCTTTGTTTTACGTAAAATTATGAAAAATGAGTGACAATAGTTTGTCAGTAGCTTGCCACGGATGCAAGAATAAATTGATTATACATTAGGCTACACGCCTATTTTATTATGCGGTTTAGAATTTTGAACTGTATAAAGTATGTGAGTGGTAAAAACAAAAGAGAATAAAAAAAGATGAAACATTCTCTGTCTCATCTTTTATATATTATTAAGGTAAAGTAATTTTTTTACCTTGTTCCGGGAAAATATAATTTACTTTTAAAGGATTATTTTTCAGCAGTTCATCTTTAATGATCTCAGGATTATCTCCGGTAGGTTTTCTGTGTGTCACAACAATATTAAGACCTTCCAGATTTTTCTGTCCTGTTTTTTCTTTCAATTTGGTAAGCTCTTCTGTCAGAAGATTTGGAGTGAGGTGACCAAATAACAGCTTTTCGGACTGACTGTTGGGGAAGGAAACCTCTATCAGTATTGTTTTTAATTGCTTTTTCTTAATGAGTGGAGCAATGTTTTTCCAAAGAAGATCAAGTTTATCAGATTTTTCTACTCTGTCAGCGCCAGTATCTCCCAGATAAAGCAGATAATCGTTGCCTTTTCTTACCAATGCGGCACTGCTTTTATAAGGATTTACATGGCTTAGCTCGTAACCGCTTACAAACATGGTGGTGTTTTGTATCGGAGTTTCTATTCCTTCTTTAAGTTCGTTATAATGATATTTTCCTAAGATTGGCTTTTGTCCCTGATCGGCAAAATTAATCCATGTATCCGTGATAAAGTAATGGTTTTGCAGGATTTGAAGTACCGGTGCGATCCCAAAGATATCTTTTTTAGAATCTGCTGGAGAATTGATGATCAAGCCAGCGAGATGATCCAGGTGACCATGGGAAACAAAATATCCTTTTATTTGATCTTTCAGAACTTCCTCTGCTGAACCGTTAAGACTTTTTAATTCAATTGCTTTTCTGATTCCGGCATTTACGGTTCCTGCATCAAGGCAAAAGAATGTATTTTCATTAGGAGCTCCCACCAGATAGGCAGATAGATTATCTTCATGCTCGCCGCCATAAATTCCCAGTGGAATAAGATCAAAACTTTGCGCCTGTGAAACTGTGTATAGACAAAGGGCAAATAAGGAAAGTGCTATTTTTTTCATGATGAAAAAGATTACTTATAAATAAAAAAAGAGAATCTTCTGTTGAAGATTCTCTTAGCGGAGAGTGAGGGATTCGAACCCCCGGACCTGTTACAGTCAACAGTTTTCAAGACTGCCGCAATCGACCACTCTGCCAACTCTCCCGAAACTCCGAATGTATCGTTGTTTTCAGTGGTGCAAATATAAAGCGATTTTTAATTTCTGCCAAACTTTTCAAACTATTTTATAAATTTTAAAGCCAAGTAATTGTCCTACACAAAAATAAATTTATGGAATCCTTTACAATCAGTTAAATTTTAAGGTTGAAATTCATATTTTCCAGACATAAATTAAAAGTAGAAGAAGTTATTTTTTTAAATGGGGTCCAGCATTAAAGAAAGCATCATTGTAATTAATGATGCTTTCTAAGCTTGCAAAAAGTGAAAAATATGAACTGTTTATGTTTTAAAAAAGTCCTTACATTTTATATTCCACATTTTTATATATTCTTCTGTTTTTTATATCCACATTTTATTTTCTGCATATTTATAAACAGTTTTATCATCCCAGACAAATAATTGAATAGAAGTATATGGTGGTATATTATATTTAAAACCAGCCTGTCTTATTATAAATTCTTGTTCCATACTATCATTAGCATTCATTACCAATATTC
Source organism: Chryseobacterium sp. CS2K3 (assembly GCF_059515185.1). NCBI lineage: Bacteria > Pseudomonadati > Bacteroidota > Flavobacteriia > Flavobacteriales > Weeksellaceae > Chryseobacterium > Chryseobacterium sp. CS2K3. The sequence goes on from NZ_JCAKRW010000003.1 coordinate 372,771, forward strand.
GCTGCCCTCGATAACATTTTTTTAAATGAAAAGGTATACCATATCTGCATCTGATAACCAGCATTCTGTTCTCAGATTCATATTCCCAGTTATTTGGGTTTGAATCTTGCTCAATCATTCCATGAGACAGCCTTATTCTCCTCTTTTCATTGATAATTTCATCCTTAAGACTTGCCAATTCTCCATTTGGAATAAATAAAGTGTTAGGATCTTCATCTATTGATTTAAAGTTTCCTTCAGCCTTTACTGAGCCTGAAACATTTATTTTGTCTGCATCATTAGCTTCTGTACCTATACCAATATTATGGCTTCCTCTATGGAAATTAATACCTTCCCATTTTCCATAAGTACTTGAATATTTATAGTATTCTGATTCTAAGCCCACTAAGGAAACCCCCTCATTTACATTGTATATACCAGATGCTACTCCATTATAAGCGTCAACAACAGCTAAACCATTATTGGTATAATTAGTAAATTCATTGTTTAATGATATAGCATTATTCCATTGATTGATGTTGTTTTGGGTAAAATCCAAATCACTCCAAACAGTTCTCCAATCTCCCCAATCTTGTCCGGCATTGAAATTGCTTCCTCTGAATTTCATACCATTCCCCCCTCTTTCAATAGTCAACTGTTGCCTTCCATCAGATGAATTTAAGTTTAAGGTAGTCGTATAATTAAATTTTGAAGAAGGTACTTCCTGTCTATAAATTCCGGATTCGGACACTTCATTTAAATCATCAACATACTTTAAGTCTTTAAACTTATTATTCCAATTACCGATCATAGCTGGAGTAAGATTACCGGCATCCCAAATTACATTCCCTTGAAATGTTGGTCTTGATCTTACATGGTCAACAGCACCATAATTGTTAATAGTCATAGCAATCTGAGGTCCTGCTGAAAATAAACTGGTGGTTGCAAAAGCCATAGAGGTACCAGTCTCATCATTACTTCTTACGTATATACCAGCCTGTGCTCCGCTATTAGAGAAAAACCCAATGGATCCTGTATATTGATTATCAGGATTTGAGCCACTTTTAGTTTCTACCAGAAAAGAATAATCAGTTGATACACTTGTATTTCCCCAACCTGTGCCTGTATTTCTTGCTCTATCTTTAATAATCTTAAGACCGGTAATATCTTGCTGACCATCAACATTAATAAATCTACCAGTTGCCCAATTTTGTGTTGCCAATGCCAGATAACCAGCTGTTTTATGATAAACATACGGACCTGAATCAAAATTCCCACTAAAGAAACCTACTCCTGTAGCATTTTCCATTGCTTCAAGATAACCGCCATTTGCATGATTTCCCCATTGATATGCCTGATTCCACTCTTGAGAATTACCATAATTTTGTGTAGTAATATTACTATCTGTATGTATTCTTACCTTTTCTCGATATGTAGCTCCTCCATCTGTAGAAAATTCAAAATTGTATCCTCTTGAATCATCACTTCCGCCTCTCATATTACCGACTTTCCAGGAAGTGTTGTACCAATTAAGAGTATGACCTGCCACTATTTCATCAACATTCTGAACAGAGACATAAGTTTTAACAGAGTTCATCTCATTACCTGTGGATACAATTCTACCAACTGTCTGTAATTTTTCACTGTGATAATCCATTTGATTATGACCAATAACTACATTACCCCCACTTGGCTGTAAAAGCAAATCGTAAGCATGAGGAGTACCATCAAATCTTTGCTGTTGTATATAACCTTTTCCTGAACTTAATACTCCCATACCCATTCCGTAAGTTTCATCAATTGACGAAACTTTAGATGGTATATTATCCTTTTGTCCTATTACTGGCAAACCACCATAGTTTGTATTTACAGTCAGTCCTTGCGAGAAATACTTTTTAGCACCAATAGTCTGCTCAGTATCTAAATCAACATAATTTCCTAACGCGGAAGATGACACAAAATCCGAAGCTAATCTATGACCACCGCCGCCGGTTAAAAGATAGCTGTCACTAGAACCGATTTTATTAAATCCTTTTGATGAAACCTGACCAGCATCTGTGAATTGTACACTGTTATTAAAATCCCAATCTTCTGCATTTTTTGTAACAGATGGTACAAATACTAATCCGTTATTGGTAGGTTTTTGAATTGCCCAGGATTTATATGAACTATTTTTGAATTTAAAAGGTATTCTGTTGTAATAGGATTTGGCTGCGGATATAATTTCCTCCGTATTTCTTGTCTGATAATCACCGGGTTTGAAATTTACATTATCCCAAGCTACCCTCCAATTGGTCCAATTCCCCAGATATCCTCCTCGATAGGCTAATTCTCCTGCAGCAGCACTACCATCATTATGTTTTATCTGTAATTGTGATGTGGCTTCCTGTGCCCCCAGATGTAACATTGTACTTTTTAAATACTTTACTCCTCCTCCATCATTATCTGCTTTATAAACTCCAGAAGTGGAATTTCCTCCTAGACTATTGAAATTATCATTCGGTTGAACCGTTCTAGGGATGTAGTTATTATTCGCAAAATTAGTCAGCCAGCTTCTTGTAGCAACTACATCAGAAGGCAGAACAATCATATTGGAATTGTATAGATCAAAGTTCGTTTCTAAGGCATGAGACCATCCTGTATCCCAGTTTAAATTATAATACCCATATTTAGTTTCAACTCGGGCTACTTCAAATGATAAATATCCATTCCAGAATGTATCTGCTTCACCTAATAAAATACTGACATAACCATCTGTTCCAATTCCAACTCTTGCTGTAGTTGTGGGGAAATTATCTGTTACTTCCCATATTGCCTTTGATCCATCAGTAACCAAAGTACCCGATATATATTTGTAAAAGGCTACGTTTACTTTCCCTAGATATTTATTTTCGTACCCATAAATATTAATGTCAATACTAAACATCGTTTGTTCTGACGAAACTTGTGGCATTTTAAGAGCTAAGATCCCTGTATGCCCTCCAAAATCATAGTAGCCCTGGTAAACTTTATTAAATACTCTTACATCATTTTGACGTTTACTTATCGCTCCACCATCATTAAATTCCAAATCTTTTGTTCCAAGATTGACATTCTGTGTTGCCCCTGAATAAGGAACGAAATTTTGTGATTGGTTATTAACCTGAGCCATAACCCAATCTCTGTATGCAAACTGTTTCCAGCCTTTGAATTTTCCAGCCGAAACATTCCTGATAAAAGATCCTTCATCACCATTAAATCCTAGCTGAACCCCATATCCGCCTGGATGCGATGCAATACTGACAATAGAATTTGCATTATCAGTCATCGAAAACATATGAGTGGAGTCGTTATCTATTTTTTGGCTAAATTTTAATTTATTTTCTTCAAATAACGAATCTGCATCTACAGTACCCATTTCAGGACTTTGTAAAGACTGATGGCTATGATTGGTTTGTGAGTAGCTAGCAGGATTAAAATTACCGGTATGATAGACTTCATTAAAAGAAGAATCATCATTTCCATGATTACCTCTAAACAGCAACTGAGATTTAGAAATAAGCAACTGAGATTTATGCGCCTGGTTATTTCCACCTATTGACAGATAATTACCTACCCATGAATTGATCCCTCCAGCTCCGGTTAAGGCTCCATTTATCCATCCAAATTTATTTTCTTTGGCATACAAATCTGTCGGGGTCTGGTCATTCGTAATTAAGTTGACAGAATCAATGTTTCCAGTATGTAATAGTTCTGACCATTCTCTTACCCCATTGATGCCTTCTTTAGTTCTGAACCAAAGCCTTGGATCAGTTCCGTCATGTCCGTTATTATAATATAAGTCTAAGTTATTGGTATCCTGCCAATACCCTTTAAATTTGATATAACCTCCATAAGAAGCGCCATCTGGTCTGTCTGCTCCACCCCAGCCAATGGTATTATAAGATGAAACGAAACCTCCGTTTGGCAATTCGGCATCTAACGTGGTTGCTACACTTCCGATTGAACGGGAAAAGATATTATTATTGCTGAAAAAATTTTCGTTGGAACCTGTTACCAAATTCAGATCTGCAATAATCTCTGAATTTGTTCTTTGCGATATTTTTTTTGTTATGGGGTTCCATACCAAAACAAAGCCCTTATCATTTGAAACTGTTTTTACAATAATCTCACCCTCTACGGCGATATGATTATTAAAATATTCGGGCGCTATTAGTGATGCCATTAGTCAAGTCTTGCGGTTAAGGTAATTCTATATTCATTCAGGGTAAGCGGTGCCAAAACATCTATCTGTACTTTATCTTTAGCTACAGGCATACAGCTTACATTTATTTTTCTGTTATCAGCAATACGATAGCAGATATAATCAATATTTAAGGTATTCCAATCATGAGTAATTGTAAAGCTTGTTGAAAGACCGTCTCCAATTTCAATTGTTTTGGATCTAATTTTTGCATCCAAAGCAGCTTTTGTTGAGCTTGGTGTCATCGCTTTAGTGGTATCAACTCCCGCAATGGCTTCATCATTTGTAGCCAATTGAATAATTCCTTTTACTGCTTCTGTAGCATCTACAATATCAGGAATACCTTTTTCTATAATCTGATAATTTTTAGGAATATTGGAAGCATTATCAGTATTGGCAATAAGATGATCACCCACAGAAACAGGCTCATTACCTACCCATCCATTGGATGTAATCACCCATACCATTCCCGTTTTGATACCAGCTGAAGTAACTGGAGACGGAGCTGCCATTGAACCTTTAGTATCAGAAGGAGTATACCCTCCCGGCTGATAAATCAATGCCCCTGTAAGGCTTTGTCCTACTAAGTTTTCAATATAACTTTTAATCTTATTAGACGACCATGTATAAGTACCTGATTGTGTTGCATCATTCAGGAAAATAGAGACAATATCTGCATTGGTAAGATTTCTGCCTGCTACTTTAATAACATGTCCTGAACTATTGGTCAAAAGCTGACTTAGCAACAGAAGACCGCTTGTCTGATCTGTCTGAAACGGGTTATTGGTAAGCGGATAATCTGGGTGCACGTAGTTTTGAGCCAGATTAATCCATTGGGTTCCATTCCACTGATGCAGCTCATTTCTATAATCAATTACCCAACCCGGAAGCGCTTTATCCGTATTGGGAAATGTATCAAAATATTGAAAACGGGTACGTTGCAGTTCCCCAAAAAAATTATCCTGATGTGCGTTGTTACTTATTATTGCGTTATTATTCATAGCTTTTTATTTTTTATGGTTTAACTTTTAAAATGAGAATATTAATAGGGTTGACAATTTCGCCAAACATCTTAATTTCTATGATTTGGTTGGTTGCATAATCATCGACATTTATCTTCTTACCCGTAACACTGTCCCGAGCCTGAATGATCACATTTTCTGTTTCAAGAGGATTAGGGAAAACGGTACTTTCTGTAATCTGCACTACTGCACTGGTAGGTGTATTTGATATCAGTAAAATCTTATCATAGACCTGCTTATTAAATTCCTGTTGATTTTTCGGGCTGCCCAGCCCATTGTAGTCAAGTATCAGCTTTACTTTATCTTCCCTTGATTCTCCGGAAATAGCTTTTAGGGCTTCAATATCATCCCGATTTTTTTTAATAAAGTTGACAATTTCCTGAAGTTCATCTAGCGACAGGTCATTTGAGGATAGTAGCTTTTTAATTTTTTCTATCTCTAATGCTAAGCCTTTATCTGCGTCTTTGAATCCATTAACGAAGCCATCGATCTGTATTTTTGTGTATACATTACCTTGTTGATCAGAACCGTCAATGGTGGCTACGTTGCTAATTCCCAGCTTGCTTTTCCAGTTATTAACATGGGCTGCCGTTAGATTACTGGCATTTAGTAAAGCCAAATATCCAGAATGAGCTGCCGGATCTGCTAAATGCTTTTTAAAATCCTCAGCACTGGCAAATAAGTGAGAAAGGTCCTCAAATCCCTCAATACTTTTAATAGGGATAATGTCATCCTTATGATAAAAAGATAAAAACGTTGCTTTAAACTGCGCTTCTGTTGGAAAATCTCCAGTCTCAAACCAACTGAAAATTGTATTTAATGGTGTATTCATTTGATTATTGATAATTAGTTTTGATAAATTGATAATTCGGGGAAAGTTTATAAGCTGATCGCCTTACAATCGGATGCTTCTAGCGTTTTTGATACCCCTTTTTATCCTATTATGAGCTAAGCGCATTTCTTATTGGGTCATTACTTAAGAAATACCTGGATTGATGTAAGAATTGAGTATGATAATCCAGACTTCTTTATCAGATCACACCATCCTGTTATTCTTTGGTTCTGCTATCAAGTTTTACCATTTACAGCCTCCTTTTCAAATTGAGATGACTTTCAATCACCTTTCCCCTCCCTAACCTTGGTTGAAAACATATTCAGCCTGCTTGTTTTTTTACAGTTCAAAATTCATCTTTCCTTAGCTCCTATAAAAATTTTTTACGCTCTCTAGTCTGTAGTTGCAGTAACCTTTATACTTGTGAAAATCAGATGATATTACTTTGTAATTTCAAGGTTCAAAATTCTCTTTTTTTCAGTTCTTATGAAAGTTTTTAGCCCCTTCGATTCTGTAGTTGCAGTAAGTATATCATACATCAAAAAATATAGCGGCTAAAAAATATCAATGTAATAATCTCATTTTCCCAGTTGTCATACTATCAATCAAAATCTATCTTCTAAAAACTAATTAAAATGAAAAACCTATTCTTTTTACTACTGATAACCGCTTTTACCAATACACTTTCCGGTCAGGAATTAAATCATTTCTTTACCACACTTTCTGAAAAAAAGATCTTTAATGGGAGTGCTGTCATTTCCAATTCAGGAAAAACTATTTTAAATAGCAATTATGGGTTTTTAGATATAGAAAAAAAAGAAAGGATCACCGACCAATCTCAATTTCCGATTGCCTCCATCACAAAAACATTTACGTCAACAGCAATACTACAGCTTCAGCAAAAGGGAAAACTGAATATTAACGAACCTGTTCAAAAATATCTGCCTGATTTCCCCTATCCCAACATTACAATCAAACATCTCATGAACAACACTTCAGGATTAGCGCAAGAATACAATTTGTTTGATACGATCATTAAAGAACAGCCTGAAAAAATCATTTCGAATCAGGATATTATTCCGACTTTTATCCGTTTTAAAACACCTCTGTCATTTCAGCCGGGAAGTAAGTGGGATTATAACAATATCAATTTTTGCATCGCTGCTTTGATCCTTGAAAAAGTCACAGGAACCAGCTATGCTGATTATGTGCAGAAAAACATCTTCCACCCTGCAAAAATGAACCATTCATTTGTTCCGCTGAACAGAAAGATTAAAAGTCCCAATCAAGTTGAGTCATATTTATATCCTACCTTTTATTCGACAGAATTAGTTAATACAAACACGTTAAAAGAAACTTTTCTCATTGTAGAAAAAAGTAATTTTTATGGAAATGGAGGAATTGTAAGTACTGCTTTGGACTTACAAAAATTTCAAAAGGCATTATTCGATAACCGGATTTTGGGTAAAAAAGAACTTGAAGAAGCCTTGACTCCCACAAAATTGAATAATGGAACAACTGTTTCTTATACTATTGATGGCAAAGAATTAAGCTATGGCTTAGGATGGGCAATGTATACGGATGAAAGCGAAGGAAAAATAGTTTTTCACGATGGTTCTATCACTGGGTTAACGAGTATTTTGTTGTATAATATCACTAAAAATCAAAGTGTAATTTTACTTTCTAATTTTGGAAACACTCCTGTTTTACCTATTTCTAGTGCTATTTTTAATTTAATTAACAATAAACCTTATCGTATTCCCGGTCAAAGCCTTTCGAGAATTTATGGAAGTTTTATTGAAAATGGAAGCGAAGAAAAAGCAGATCGGCTGATTCAGGAATACTTGAAAGATCCAGGAAGCTATGAAGCTACTGAAAGAGACTTTAACAGGTTGGGATATCAGTTTCTTCGACTTCAGAAACTGGAGAATTCATTGAAAACATTTCATGTAGCTACATTATTATTTCCAACAAGCTGGAATGTATATGACAGTTATGGAGAAGCTTTATTACAATCTGGTAAAAAGGAAGATGCGATTAAGATGTATCAGAAATCTTTAGAATTAAATCCACAAAATACAAATGCGAAGGAAATGATGACCAAAATCAATAGTAAATTATGAAAAGAAACATACATTTAAAACTTCAGAATGCGGCTCAGAGGAATGAAAGATAGAACATTTCTATGAGAAAATATAAGGCAAAAAAACAATAAAAAAGCCTTAGAATTTTCATTCTAAGCAGATATAGATTTGTAAAAAAGAAAGGTATTAATTCAAAATATGGGGAAAATACTTACTCCTTGAATTAAAGATTTTTTTAAATTGCAAGCTGAAAATTCACTTCACTAATTTAAAACATAACAATATGAAAAACAATTATTAATAATGAAAACACACCTAAGAAAAATTTATTTAATTTACAAAATCAAAAAAAACTATGAGAAAGAAAATTATTTTGAGGCTATTTTTTATAATAGCTTTCACAATGTCAATGCACTCCTGTATTCATGATGATATATCTTCTGTAACCACAGAAACCCCAAACCAAGAATACACTTCTAAAAGCCTTTGGAAAGAAGATGAAAAGTATATCAAAAATGTAAAAGCTGTTTTCGATGAGTATGCAAATAAAAGTTACTTTACAACAAACTTTGGACTGTAAACTGGGATTACGCACTCACAATGGGAACATTTGATGAAAGTTTTTTAGAAGCTCCCGTTATTAAAAATGGAAAAGTAAGTTTTGTTCTTGTGGCTTATAGAGAGGGCGATAGAGTCTTTTTTAAAAGAAAAGAAGATAGGGGTTCAAACGAGTTTTTCAATACTTTGGTTTTTAAAGAAAGAAAAGAATTAAAAGGAAAAATTATAGACAATACTTATCAAAATGCTAAAGGGCTTTTGTGCTATACTGTAGAAGTCACATGGACATGGACTAATGATGATGGGAGTGCAGGAGAATCCTTTTCTTATAATGAAACAAGATGTAAAGGTACAGGTCCTTATTTACCCTGTCTTAGCGTAGAAGTAGGTGATAATTGTGGAGGCTCCACTGGAGGTGGTATGCCTAGCGGAGGAGGAGGAAATCCTGGTGGATACCCGTACACTCCTGAATTTAAAGAATTTACCGACAATTGTGCAAAAGTAAAAACGCTAAGAAATAATACAACATTTAAAAGTAATATTATCAATTTAGAAGGGAAAACAAGTCTAAAAGGAGAAACTGGTTATATCCAAAGAGCTGATGGAAATTATACTTACAAAGATACAGCAGGACAAAGTGAAACTTCCAATACTCTTTCGCTCCCAGACCCAGATTCACCAGAAAATAAAAATATAATGGCATATCTCCATACACATATTAATGACTATACATATGTAAATTCTGATGGAATTGAAGAAACAAGAATAGGAATAAAAATGTTTTCCCCTGCTGATATAGCCTATTTTATGAATATGCTTAGAAATGCTCAAGAACAAGGAAGACCATTATCTGATGTATATGCTGTAATGGTAACAAGCAAAGGAAATTACCAAATTCGATTTACAGGAAATCAGTATCAGATTAAAAGCTTCACAAAACAACAAATAAATAAATTTACTGAAGATTTTCCTACTTATATGGCTAAATATAACAATGATTTAGAAACTGGATTTTTGAATTTTATTAGTGAAAAAATGAATGTAAAGGCGACGAACCTTTACAAAATGGATTCCAATGGCACAAATTATGAAATAAAACTAACTGCCGAAAAAGCTAAAGTAACTACTGGATGCCCAGGTTAATAATTAAAAAATAAAAAATTATGAAAAATATATTAAGTATTATTTGCTTTGCAATTTTCACGTCGTGTATAGGACAGACTGTTTCACTTGAAACAATGGCGCAATGCGAACCAGGAAGCTGCCCAACAGCAACATATGTGAAAGATATTAATAATTTATTGAACAAATATGTAGGAACGTGGAAAGGCACACGTGAAGGTAAAAATTATGAATTCAATTTTGTTAAAAAAGAAAACTTTGGTTTTGAAGATAGTCTAAAAGAAGATAGACTTATAGGTAGATTAAAAATTACTAATTCTAATGGTCTCATTGAGTTTAATAATTTTATTCAACAAGATGATAACACAAGCTTTTACGGACATAAGTTACAAAAAGATTTAAAAGTCTATTTAATGCGTTTTGGAGGTGGTAAAATCGGATGTATTGATTATGGATATGTTTATATGTGGATAAAACCTGAGACTCCAAATCTAATGGGAATTAATTTCCATCCAGACAATGATATAGTTAAACAGGATTGTAGTAATTTCAAAACTACATTACCTAATAATGAGATTATACATTTAACTAGACAATAATCAAATTGAATCATCAGAAGTTTTCTGAAATAAAAGATAAAATGATTGGTTCTGCCGCAGACAGGTAAAGCTAATCATTTTTATTTTAAGCCACTTTAAGGCACTCATCAGTATTTTATCATAGTTCAACTAAATTTTGATAAACACCCAGAGGATAGCTTAAAAATAGTTCCTGAACCATCTATTCCACAATAGAAAACCAACTCTCTGCAGTACAGAAAGAATCATGTATCCTCTACAGTATTATCAGAATTTAAATTAAAAGGAAAAATTATAGACAATACTTATCAAAATGCTAAAGGGCTTTTGTGCTATACTGTAGAAGTCACATGGACATGGACTAATGATGATGGGAGTGCAGGAGAATCCTTTTCTTATAATGAAACAAGATGTAAAGGTACAGGTCCTTATTTACCCTGTCTTAGCGTAGAAGTAGGTGATAATTGTGGAGGCTCCACTGGAGGTGGTATGCCTAGCGGAGGAGGAGGAAATCCTGGTGGATACCCTTATCCTCAGGAATCTCACAATCCTTGTGAAAGAACTCAAAATATGCTGATGAAAACAGAGTACAGCCGAAAATTGATGAACTGAAAGCGCAATCTACTATAGGTGGAGAAAAAGGTGTGAAATTCAAAATTGATGGTACTCCCTCATCAACAATAAGCGGTGGTGCCCACAGTGTAAATTTTGGAGATAAGACAGGATATGCAGGAGGTTATCACAACCATACTCCAACAGGAATACCCATGTTATCACCACCAGATATAGACCAATTATTAAGTTTTGCAAGGGCACAGCCGACTTCCAATCCTTTAAACGTAAATAATGCATTTGTTGGAATGGTTGCTCCAAATGGCATGCATTATGTTATTTGGTTTAATGGAACTTATCAGGATGCATTGACTAATTTTTCTCAAGAGCAATTGGATGAATACACCGATAGATATCAAACTAGATATGGAATGTACAAACCCTCTTCTGGAGATATGAGTAATGAAGCAATTGAGAAATTCTTTTTCAAAGCTCTCAAAGATATGGGATTAGATGGAAAAGTTAATTTACAAAGAACAGAAAATGATGGAACTGTAAAAATGGTAATTAAAAATACTGATGGAACAACAACTGCTACATCTTGTTCCTAAAATTAAAATAATTAAAAAAATAAAAAATATGAAAAATATAGCATACTTAATTCTATTAATCATTTCAATTTCCTGCAGAGCACAACAGACCTAGCCTTTTAACACCAATTTTGAAGAAATACCACAAGGTTCATATATAAAAGATTTAAACAATGAATTAAATCCTTACATAGGAGAATACAAGGCTAACTTTCAAGGAAATGAAATTAAATTATTCATAAGTAAAGAAACTATGAAATATATTAAATCATTAAAGATTTATCAAGATGTATTATCTATAAGATATATTGTAAAAAATTCTGTAGGAAACATTCTTCAAGATACACAAAATATGACTTTTCAACCTAACCAATTATTACATTCGATTTATAGTCGTGGGACATATCCAACTAAAAATGTCGTATGGTTTAATTATGGAGGAACGAACTGTAAAGTAGGTTGGGGAGCTATCGAATTAAAAAAAATAAGCTCTACACAAATTTCATGGGAATATCGACCTAACGATATGATTCTTGATAACAGTAAATGCCCACAAGGAACAGACATTAACATTTATCTTCCTGAAACAAAAGATTTGATTTTTACTAAACAGTAATTACACTCAATATCTTCAACTTAAAATGATTGGCTCTACCGCAGACAGGTAAAGCCAATCATTTTTATTTTAAGCCACTTTTAGGGATTCATCAGTATTAAACCATAGTCAAGCTTAAAACTCTATAAAAACACCCTCAGAATGGCTCAAAAACAATTCTTTTACTATAGACTACATATTTTCAGTGGAGAATCTGGAAAAAATGGCTATTAAGAATGGAGCCAAAAAGACACCAATAGAACTCTGGTTTTATCCAGAATGTGAAAACCCGTTTTTAATACATGAGTTAACTCTTTATACATAGTTTAACTACCTATATGAACAACAAGCCCCTCCCTTTGTTTTAGTTTTGGTATTACCCCCTCTTTTTGAAATCGGGCTTATCTTTGTTTTTCCGAAAAAAGATAAAATATTTTTAGTTTGGGGATTTTTCGAGAGATACAGCAGTTAGTTTTGTTCCTGAAAATTTACTGAGATAAGAAATCACTATCTTTGTTATATAAGAAATGTGGGGAAAATGTGGAGAAGAAAAACTTTAATAAAAAACAAAACCCACTGATTATCAGTAGGTTTATATTTAACTATTGCGGAGAGTGAGGGATTCGAACCCCCGGACCTGTTACAGTCAACAGTTTTCAAGACTGCCGCAATCGACCACTCTGCCAACTCTCCTCAAGTGCGACTATACCGTCGTTTTCAGTGGTGCAAATATAGAACGATTTTTAATTCCTGCAAAACTTTAGTAACATAAATTTTAACAAAACTTAATAATAGACTAGAAATCAAGGGAATTATTTTCCCAAAGTACATCACTTATCTCTGTCTGTAATTGTAATGAAGCTGTTTTTTAAAAGATCAGACGGATATACAAACTGATCACCATCTTCTCCCTTTACCACAATAGCCCCTTGCTCATCGTTCAGGCATCTGTCCAGCTGGGTTTTCATATCATTAAGTTTTCCATCGGGAACCTCAATGGTGTAGGTTCCGGTAACGTGTGTTATTTTGATGACTTTTTTTATTTCCATATTCTTTTTGATTAGTTGCTAAATGTAGGGATTTTACTTTAAGTATGAAGACATTTATTATCATGACCGGAAACCTTTTAGAAAGGATTCAAGAAACATTATAACAGATCATCAATAATAAAACTATTCGATTTGCTGTAATCAATTTTACATTTTATAATTTTTGCTCCTCACAGACCATACATTTTTTCTATATTTGTAAAAACACAGGCATCCTATGACAATGGAAAAACTAAGAACTCTAAGAAAGCAGAAAGGCTATACACCGCAACAGATTGCTGATATTATTGCAACAGATGTCTCCAACTACAGCAGAAAAGAGAATGGAGATGTAAGAATATATGATGATGAGTGGGAAAAATTGGCTAAAGCATTAGAGGTTTCAGTGGATGATATTAAAGAGGAAAGAAATGCTCAAAATAATCAGAATACTACCCTTAACGATAGCTCAAGCTTTAATGATAATGCAAGTATAAATTATAATCAGTTTTGCAATATTCCAAATTATCTATTAGAAAATCAGCAGGAATATATCAAACTTTTAAAGGAACAAATTGAGATTTTAAAAGCTGAAAATGCTAAATTAAAAAAGAAATAGTCTTTACAAAAATATACAGAAACGGCTGCCAAATGGCAGCCGTTCTTCGTTTAATACAACTAAAAAGCCACTACCCTTTTCCATAACTATCTCCCACCACTTCCATAAGTATCTGAAGGCAGTTTAATAACCCCCGATACCCCCTTACCCAAGGGGGTAAAACCACTTCAACAAGGGGCAATTTCCACTTCTGAAATGGCTGAAGCAAGTATAAAGACTACCTTCAGAGGCTTCAATAAGTGCCTAAAGACCGTTTCGTAAGTGCCGCCAGTCCCTCCATAAAGTACCAAAGAGAGCTAAAAAGCACTTATAGACTTTAGATTTTCCACTTTAAGAATATGCTATATTTGCAATATTCATCAATTAATGATGGAGAGTATAAAAACAATAACCCTATTATCTATGTTCAATCAATCATTCAAAAAATCAGCCCTTGTTGCATCTGCATTTCTTTATTCTGCTACTGCGTTTGCACAAAAATCGTCTGTTAACATACTACCATCCGGACATCTTATTGTACAGGCTGAAGTGGAAGGTAAAAAAGGAAACTTTATTTTTGATACCGGCGGCGGAGTTAATCTTTTCCTGAATAACTTCTCCAAAGACCTCAGCCAAAAGGAATCGTATAATTTCCTCACATCCTTCCGTGCTACTGGCGAAGAAATCACGGTACCCATGTTTAAATCAAAAGAGATCACTTTTAATGGTAAAAAGTTCAAAGACATCTGGTATGCTACCCACAATATGGAGATTAAGGGAATAGACGGACTTATTTCTCTACCAATGCTTTATGATACAGAGTTTATTATAGATTACACTACCAAGGAAATTGTATTTCCAAAAGAAAAATTAAGCGGAAAGAAAGTGGTAGATATTCAGCTTTCAACGAACGCAGATCAATCACTGGATATTACCACATATATTCAGGTAAATGATATCAAGATCAATGTACTGCTGGATTCCGGTGCGGGTAATGATTCTTTCTGGCTGAGTGAAAGGCTGATGAGTACTTTAGGCATAAAAAAAGAAGGGTTACAACTTATGGAGAAGAAAAGTGAATTTAATCCTGCCATTACCAGTAAATTCTATAAAGGAAGTGTAAATTCTGTTTCCAATTCATTTGCGAAAGTAGATGATCCGAACGTATTTTTTGTGGAAGGGTTAATCTATGAAGGTAAAACCAGCATCAATTGGCTCGGTAAAAAGCTTGGTTTTAATTTAAAGGAAAAGAAAATTTATATTTTGGATTAATTATTTTTCAATTATATAAAAACAAAACCTGTCCCCAAAAAAGAGACAGGTTTTTTACTTTACCGGAAGTCAGTAAGATCTTATACTTTCACATCAATGTGATTGATCCAGACTTGCTCCCGATCTTGAGTTTTGTTGAAATTCTCAAGTAAGTATTCATGGTTATAGTTTATTTTTTCGTCGAAATAGAGCTTCCCGTTGATATATACTTTTACTTTCTTTTTCAAATCCACTGCTTCCGGTGAAATATTGATTGAAAAAGATTGAATATTGGAAGTTTCAGCACGGAAAACATTATTTCTGTATTCTGCTTTTATTTTACCGGATTTCCTTGGAAAATCAAATGCATTTTTATCTACATCTTTTACCTTCAAACTGTCATTATCATCATAAGCCAGCCATTTATTGATCTTAAAGTTCAACTCTTTATGCGTTTTATAGTCCTTGCTTAGGGTATCTAATTTTATATTGGTAATCCAGTCTGCATTTCCGTATCTTTCATCATCAAATTCCCATGAAATTTCTTTTGGAAACGGATTTCTTTTTCTGTTTTTCAAATCTTTAAAAAGAATCTGATAGGCAGGCTCCGATTCATCGAACTGCGGAAACCAGTGTGGAAATCCATTATAACGGTATTCCTGGTAATCGGCAGCTATACTCTTCATCAATTTTGTAAAATCATCATTGGCATTTGGCGGATAATAATAATCTTCATCTGTAGAAAAATTGATAAAAGATCTGTTTTTAATATTCTCCACAAACGTTCCTCCGGTAAATACTTTTGGATAGGCATTAAATCCATAAAATCCTGCAAACGGTGTGGATTGTTTCATGAGATAAGAAAAAGAACCTGTTGCCCCATTAGAATGCCCCGCTACAAAAACTTTATTATCATCAATATTAATTGTCCTTTTTATCTGCTTAAGCATTTCCGGAATCATAAAAAATCCATCATCAGACAGCATCCAGTTGTATTGTTTATTCGCTCTTGGAAAAACCAGAATCACATCATTTTGATCTGCATATTTTGTGTAATACCTGTTCCATCCGCCTAAGTTCCAGTCAGCCAACTGATAATCTATCAGCTCATTATTTCTTACCGCCCCATGAAGAAAAAAGAGTAATGTATACTTCTTTTGAGGATTATAATGCTGCGGAAGATGAATAAAAAAAGAAGTCTTAGCCGAATCATTGACCTTGAATGCTATAGAATAATCACGATCTTTTTTAGATTGATATGGGTTAAAATTTCTTATTTCCTGATACAGATCTTCTGCTTTTCCTTTGTTTTTCAGTGGTTTTTTATTGATACTGAAAAATTCGTTTTCTTTTTTCTGCAATTCATTATAGAACTGTTCTTTATATTCTTTAGCCTTCTGCTTCAAGACCTTCCATCTTGGATCTGACAGTAAATTTTTATATTCCTTCTCTGCATCCTCTTCAAGAATATAATTCCAGCCTGGAAAACTGTATCCCTCTCCTTTTATTGGGGAAAGCAATGTAAGGTATTCAAAAGCCTTATTATTATTTTTAAGTTTTGAAGCGAGAATTGATGCGTTATACAGTCCTTCTCCCTCCTTATTTCCCGGATACATTCTGAATGCTTCTTCATATAGATCAAGTGCTTTTTTGTATCCTGCTTCATCTTTAGCATCATCCATTATCTCTGCCGCTTTATCTGCTAATGCTGCATAATTCTGCGCCTCTGCAAAATAACCAAACAAGATCAACAACATAGTTATACAATATCTCATCAATACAATTTATACTACAAAGCTACAAACAACGCTTCAAAAAAACTTGTAAAAATGGGACATGACCATTAATAACAAAAAAACTGCTTCGCTTAGAAACAGTTTTTTATTGATTATATTCAAACAGGCTATTCTCCTGCCGGCTCAAACAATTCTATCTTATTGCCTTCAGGGTCCATAATATGCACAAACTTCCCATATTCATAGGTAGCAATCTCATCCAGAATCGTTACTCCTTCTTTTTTTAGTTCTTCTACCAATGCTTCAATATTCTCCACATGATAATTGATCATAAAGTCTTTTTCAGAAGGTTCGAAATATTGGGTAGATTCTTTAAAAGGGCTCCATAATGTGTATCCTTTTTTATCGGAATCCATATCTTTCCAATCGAATTTTGCTCCGTATGGGCTGGTTTCTACGCCAAGATGGGTTTTGTACCAATCATTTACTTGCTCCGGATCTTTGCACTTAAAGAAGATACCTCCTATTGCCGTTACTTTTTTCATGTCTATTGCTTATTAAGTTGTATTAATGGAATATAATTTCAAATCATTTTGAAATTTCACAAATATATTAATGTTTTAACTACGCTTCCATAATGTTAATGCAAATTTTGTTGGAAATCGCAAAGGCGCAAGAGAATATTAGATACAAACCGTCTTAAGGCGCTAAGATTTTATCTACGATAAAATTGTATACTGCTAATAATAATTGCCACGGATGCACGAATAATAAATTCATTAAGCATTCATGGCAAACAATTCAGCATTATTCTTGATGAAGATCTTTGATCTTCTTGCGCCTTAAAATATACGCCATGTAGATAATTCCTCGCGCCTTTGCGTTTTCCAACAATATGATAATGATTAAAGAAGTGATACTGGGAAGCGCAAGGGTGCTATTTTTCCTTTAGACACTGTTTCTAAGGTACAAAGATTTTATATACTATAAAATTATATACTGCTAAAAATATATTTTACAAATATCTCATTATAAGCAAAGCAATCAGTAATGAAATATATTGGAAAATCGCAAAGGCGCAAGAGAATATTAGATACACACCGTTTTAAGGCGCTAAGATTTTATCTACGATAAAATTGTATACTGTTAATAATTGCCACGGATGCACGAATAATAAATTCATTAAGCATTCGTGGCAAACAAATCAGCATTATTCTTGCTGAAGATCTTTGATCTTCTTGCGCCTTAAAATATATGCAATGTAGATAAATTCCTTGCGCCTTTGCGTTTTCCAACAATATGATAATGATTAAAGAAATGATATTGGGAATCGCAAGGGTGCTATTTTTTCCTTTAGACACTGTTTTTAAGGCACAAAGATTTTATCTACCATAAAAATTATATACTGCTAAAAATATATTTTACAAATATCTCATTATAAGCAAAGCAATCAGTAATGAAATATATTGGAAAATCGCAAAGGCGCAAGAGAATATTAGATACACACCGTTTTAAGGCGCTAAGATTTTATCTACGATAAAATTCTATACTGCTAATAATTGCCACGGATGCACGAATAATAAATTCATTAAGCATTCATGGCAAACAAATCAGCATTATTCTTGCTGAAGATCTTTAATCTTCTTGCGCCTTAAAATATATGCCATGTAGATAAATCCTCGCGCCTTTGCGTTTTCCAACAATATGATAATGATTAAAGAAGTGGTGTTGGAAATCGCAAGGGCGCTATTTTTACTTTTGATACTGTTTTTAAGACGCTAAGATTTTATCTCCGATAAAATTATATACTGCTAAATATATTTTTAAATTATTATTCCTGCACATAAAATATCAAATAGCCTTATTTAAGCATAGAATAGTATCTCTATAGCAAGCGTTTAAAAGACGAACCAATATTTTAAAATTCGTGCATTAGTAGCAAAAAACATAGTAAAACATTGTTAAAATCATCTATGAAGCAAACTCAAAATATTCTTGTGTCTTTATAGTTTGCCCATAATATTCACAAGTATCCACCCAGCCTCAGCTCAAAATAAAAAAGCGCACCCTCAGGCACGCTTTCGCTGTATCGAAAAACTGAATATTAATGTAATTCAGCTAAGTATTTTTCTGCATCCATTGCTGCCATACATCCGCTTCCTGCAGCGGTAATAGCCTGTCTGTAGATATGATCCTGAACATCACCAGCAGCAAAAACTCCCGGAAGATTCGTTCTTGAAGAACCTTTTTCTGTCAAGATATATCCGTTCTCATCAAGATCTACCTGACCAACGAAGATATCAGTGTTCGGTTTGTGTCCGATAGCGATGAAGATCCCTTCAACATCTACTGTAGAGGTTTCCTGAGTTTGGTTGTTGATAATCACAGCTCTTTCTACCAAGCTGTTTTCTCCTTCAATCCCGATTAACTCATGGTGGAATTTCACTTCAATATTAGGGGTACTTTCTACTCTGTGAACCATTGCTTTTGAAGCTCTGAATACATCTTTTCTTACTAATAATGTTACTTTTCTGCATAATTTTGCAAGATAAGTAGCTTCTTCAGCAGCTGTATCTCCCGCTCCTACTACGACAACATCTTTTCCTCTGTAGAAAAACCCGTCACAGGTAGCACAAGCAGAAACTCCGCCTCCTGCGTATTTTTTTTCGTCTTCAAGACCTAAATATTTTGCTGTAGCTCCTGTAGAAATAATAACCGATTTGGCAAGGATCTCTTTGTTACCTGCATACAATTTGTGAACACCGCCTACTTCTTTAGAGAATTCAGCCTTAGTGATCATTTCGTAATGAACTTTAGTTTCAAATCTTTCTGCCTGTTTTTGCAGATCCATCATCATTTCAGGACCTGTAATCCCGGCTGGATACCCTGGAAAGTTATCTACCTCAGTAGTTGTAGTTAATTGTCCACCTGGCTCCAAACCTGTATACAATTCAGGTTTTAAGTCTGCTCTTGCTGCATAAATAGCAGCTGTGAAACCAGAAGGTCCGGATCCAACGATCACACAATCTAAAATGTTTTGCTCCATAATCTATTTGTTCAAAAAAGATTTAATTAAATTAAGACCGCTAATTTCGTAATTTTTGCCATCTTTTTAAAGTTATTTTAATGATAGTTGTCAATAAGAGATATGCGGATTGTCAATGAGGGTACGAGATGCGGGTTTCGAGGTACGGGATGCGTGTTCAGGTTTAGAACTGCTTCTTTATATGTAAGACCTATATCCCTTGTCTATCATCTATCTGTCTATTATCTATCTGTCTTAAATTCAGTATTCACTACCTTTCCACTCTAAACCCTAAAGCCTAATACTCTCCTACTCTCAAACATAAAATCAAACCTTCATTTTAATTTTATCTACGTTGATAATTTTATATACTAATTCCTTTATCAGTTCAGCTTCTCCCATATTCACAGCACCAAGCCCTTTTCCTTTCATATCAAATTCTCTTAAAATAGAAATGACTCTTGTAGCATGTTTTAAAGGATACAACCTCGCACTTTCTGCATAGTCTTTAACGAAATATGGATTTACCCCCATTTGTGAAGCAATAGTTTGTGGTGATTGCCCTGGCATGGTCTGATAAATAATGACATTGGAAAAGTAGTTGTAAAGACTTGCCAGCATCATTACAAAAGGATTATTCTTTGGATTTTTCCCCATAAAATGAGCAATCTTAAAAGCTGCATTGGCATTCTTGGTTCCCAAAGCTTTCTGAAGTTCAAAAATATTGTATTCCTTACTGATTCCGATATGATTTTCAACGATGGTTCCGTCCAGAACTTCTCCTTCTTTAAGGATAATCTTCAGTTTATTCAGTTCATTAGCAATTCTTGAAAGATCGTTCCCAAGATATTCTGCTAAAAGGTGAGAGATATTGGGAGCTGTTTTGATATTAAGCTTGATACATTCATCAGAGATCCATTTCGGAAGATTACTTTCTTTTACGGATTCACTAAGGAAAAGTAACTTTGCCTTATCCAGTGCTTTTGCTGCTTTTTTTCTGCTATCCAGCTTTTTATGTTTATGAGCAAACACCAGTACTGTGGATGGAATCGGGTTTTCTACGTAAGCTTCAAGAATTCTGTTTTCATCCTCATTGAATTTCAGATCCTGAGCTTCTTTTACAATAATCACCTGCTTATCTCCCATCATCGGAAACTGTCTCGCCAGAGAAAGAACTTCCTGATATGAAGTATCTTTTCCGTAAGTAACGGTTTGGTTAAAGGCTTTTTCATCCTCCTCCAAAAAGTTATGCTCAAGGGCTTTTACAGCGACATCAATAAAGTAGGCTTCTTCTCCGTGGAAAAAATAAATAGGTAAAACTTCTTTATTTTTAATATTTTTGAGGATTAAATCTAATTCTTTCATCTTATTAATGGAACTTCCAAAACTGAATTTTCAGGAAACTTTTGATTTTAAATTCAAGAAAGACAAAGATAAGTTTTTTATTTATGATTTGGTTCGCAAAACTTATCTTCTGCTCACTCCTGAGGAATGGGTAAGACAACATTGGATACACTATTATCTTACTGTAAAATCCTACTCCACATCGGCACTGATCACTGAAAAAAAGATCGTTCTCAACGGATTAACCAAAAGAGTTGATCTTTTAGTTACCGAAAAAACAGAACCTGTAATTTTGATTGAATGTAAAGCACCTCAGATAAAACTTACGGAAAAAACATTTGAACAGACCGCCCGATACAATTCTATTATCGGAGCCAGAGAAATTATTCTCACAAATGGTCTTCAGCATATTAATGCCTATTATGAGGATGAAAAATATGTGTTTTACAGACCGCAATAAGGAATGAAACAGATACAATAATACATATGAAAATTAAAAATATTATATTCGATTTCGGTGGAGTTTTAATGGACTGGAATCCAAGATATTTCTTTAAAGATTATTTCAAAGATGATGAAAAAATGGAATATTTTCTTGAAAATATCGCTCAGGATGAATGGAATATTGAACAGGATCGTGGAAGAAGTCTTGCAGAAGGAACAGAAATTCAGGTGAAGAAATTTCCGGAGTGGGAAAAAGAGATCAGAGCTTTCTATGATAACTGGACTGTAATGCTGAAAAGCGATATTCCTCAGAATGTTGAAATTCTCAGAAAATTAAAAAATACTGATTATCACTTATTTGGATTAACCAACTGGTCTGCGGAAACTTTCCCTTATGCCTTAGAAAATTATGATTTCTTTCAGATTTTTGATGGAAAAATTGTGGTTTCAGGAGTAGAAAAACTGATTAAGCCAGATCCTAAAATATGGCATGTTTTATTAGAAAGATATAATATTCAGGCAAACGAATCTGTTTTCATCGATGATAATTCGAAGAATATTGAAATGGCAAAATCACTTGGGTTCAATACAATTCATGTTTTACAGGATACTGATCTGAAGCAGGAACTTGCAAATCTGGGAGTAGAAATCTAAATATTTCCTAATAATATATTTAAAATCCTCAATTAAGTTATTTTCATTAATTTAGTTGAGGATTTTCTATGAATATGAAAAAAGCCTTATTGTTATTATTCTTTACGACAGTTTATCTCCAAGCTCAAAAAATTGAAAATCAGGAAGCATACAAGAAATGCCGTAAAGAATTCAATAAAAAAACCTGTCTTTCGGATGAGGATAAGGACCATG
This sequence comes from Chryseobacterium sp. CS2K3, assembly GCF_059515185.1. Taxonomy (NCBI): domain Bacteria; kingdom Pseudomonadati; phylum Bacteroidota; class Flavobacteriia; order Flavobacteriales; family Weeksellaceae; genus Chryseobacterium; species Chryseobacterium sp. CS2K3. The sequence goes on from NZ_JCAKRW010000003.1 coordinate 395,198, forward strand.
TATTATTTTATCTTGATCAATGCCCTACAGAGGCTGGTTCTACAGAAAATCATGGCTGCCCATTTCCGGATAAAGACAAAGACGGCGTACCGGATTATGAAGATCAGTGTCCTGAAATTGCAGGCATAGAGGAAAACTACGGCTGCCCTGAAACAATCAAAAAAAATTGTGCTTATTTCAGGAAAAAAGATGAAGAAGCTTTTGAAAAGTTTAAGGTTGACAACGAAAATATTGAAAACATTTATAACCTTATCAATAAGAACATTTTAAATGATGTATCCAAAGAACAATTGTATAAAAGTTTTCTCTATGTTTATTTTATAGATAATGGTCCAATGGATGAAGTTGTAACCAAAGGATGTTCCAGTGATTTCAGCGTGAATGAATACAACTTTCTCATTACCAGATTCTGGAACAAAAGTGCAATTGAAAATCTTTTCGAAAAGTATAAAAGTAGTGTATATATTTCTTCAAAAATACCCAAATCAATGGTCAAGGATTATGAAGCGGTACTTGCTCCTGAATTGTTCTCCTACCTGATGAGCCACTATGATTATGAAGACAGCCGGGGAAGAATAAAACTAAAATCAGCAAAGAGAGAAAAAGAAACCTCTCCTGTTATTATACGGGTCACTTTTCCCAAACATCACCAAATAAAAATTGAATACCTCGACAAAATAAAAAAATATGAATACAACAATCAAAAATGGGAACTTACTCAATAAGCATTTTCTTAAATCAAGCTTATTAACCACATTTCTCATGGCTTCAGGCACATTTTTCAGTCAAAATCTTAAAACAGTTTCCTATCAGGACGGTTCCCAGAAACTGAATGGCTTAGTAACTTCCAATGCAGGAAAAAAGCTTCCCGGAGTTTTGATTCTTCCCGCCTGGAAAGGTATTGATGAGGAAGCTAAAACCGCAGCTCTTGAACTTGAAAAACAGGGATATATTGCTTTTATTGCAGACATTTACGGTGAAGGAAAGATTCCTGCCAATAATGAAGAAGCAGCCAAGAGTTCAGGATACTACAAACAGAATTATAAGGAATATCAACAACGAATTTCTCTTGCTTTGGAACAATTGAAGAAAAATGGTGCAGTTCCCGGTAAAACAGCCGTTATCGGATATTGCTTTGGCGGAACAGGAGCTTTAGAGTCAGCAAGAGGGAATTTACCTGTTGCAGGGGTGGTTTCTATTCATGGAAGTCTGGGAAGAGATCAAAGCAGAAAAAATGAAAAATTGAGTCCTAAAATTCTGGTTGAAAACCCGGCTGATGACAAGAGTGTAACACCGGAAGACTACAGTAACCTCATCAAAGAAATGAATGATGGAAATGCAGACTGGCAAATCATCACTTATGCTCATTCAAAGCATACCTTTACAGATCCTAAATCACCGGATTATAATGAAGTAATGGCAAAAAGAGCCTGGAATCATACATTGATGTTCCTGAAAGAAATATTGAAATAATGTTTTATTTAATGAAACAATCTAACAGTTTAACAATGTACCAATTTCAATCAATTATTGGTACATTGTTATTTTGATCATTAATCAGAATTATTTTGCTTCCAGTTCAGCATTATATGCTTTTGGAGAATATTTAGTTAAAGAACCTGTAGCAGCATCAATTCCTACACCGATAGCCCCTCCCAGAAGGATATTCAGCAATGTCACCGGATTGAAGTTCTTAGTAAGTTTCACCTCCTGATCGTTAAAACCTTCTTTCTTAAAAGTTACGGTCTGTTTGCTCAGTGATCTTGAAATAGGAGTAACACAAGGAGTAACACATTTTTCAATTCCTTTGTGAAATACTGTAGCTCCTTCCGGAGTTGAGTTGAAAGTGATCTTATCACTGGTTCCTGTAAAAATAGTAGCACACGAGGTTGTAGAAAGTGTGATTCCAATTAATAATACAATTGATAACTTGTTTTTCATATATTTTAATAAAAGTTCAAACGGTAATAGTTTTCAGCGCGCGAACTTACAAAATAATTTAAAAACGAAAGACAATCTTTTCTGATATTATCATGCGTAATATTTAACTGGCTGATTCTCCAATCTTATTTTTTAAAGATTTTATAACCATTTTATTTTAAAAACAAAAAATAACCTTATTTCTAAGATTATTTTTTATTTATATCGTTAAAGTATTATCCATAATTGGAGCCTCTAGTCCACTCCTTCCACTTCTCTGTTCACTAATTCCATTGAAAATGCAGGAAGACAGATCGCAAGGTATTCACAAGCTTCCGAAAACGGGTTGCTGTAACGGATTCTTGCTCCTTTTTCGATAAGAATACTTTGTCCTTTCTCTAAAACCACAATCTCCCCGTCTATTTCAAACTGTTTTTTACCTGAAATAATATAAGTGAATTCATCAAATTCCGGTGTCTGATGCGGCTCACTCCAATCCGGAGGTGCTACCATATGAGCAATGGAAACATTTGAATTCCCTGTAGAGTTTCCCCAATGTTCTTCAATCAGTTTCCCATCAGTAGTAGGAACTACGAACGGAGATTGCTGAATTTTATATTTTTTCATATCCAATTTTCTTTTTTGATCTCGTATACAAAATTTGTTCTGGTAGGTTCTGCAAAATAGGCAACTTCCTCTTCTGCTATTTTTTCACCTCCTAATCTTTCTAACGCCTTCTGGGAACGAAAGTTTTCTTTCCCGATATGAAAGTGAACCTTATCTACAAACTGAAAGATATAATCCAGCATCAGTTTTTTTACTTGGGGATTAATTCCTTTGCCCCAGGACTTTGTTCCGTAGAAAGTATATCCTATGAAAATATGGTTATCATCCTGATCAAAGTCGTAATAACGGCTGCTTCCCAATACATCACCGGTAGATTTTTCAATGATTTTAAAAGCGCCTTTGCTTTCTATAGCACCTCTGAAAAAGTTTTCAAAAATTTCTCTTTGATAACGGTCTTTGTTAGGATGCTGCTCCCATACCTTAGGATCGGAAGCCACTTCATATAAAGATTCAAAATCCCCTTGCTGTAAGGGGATTAATTGAAATTCTTCATTTTCTAAAACAGGTTGAACAGAGAAATTCATTTCTTAGCCCTTTTTGTTAGAATCTGATTCTATTCTCTGGATTTCTTTCAGCTTATCAGAAATCTTGATTACGGTATCTAATTTTGCTGGTTTCAACGGAATCTCAGCCTGATTCATATCCCATTTGATCACAAGATTTCCTGTGTTTTCATCTGTTGGGTTAAGGGTGATTTCAAACCATTCCTGTTTGTCTGCCAGTTTATTTACCGGCACAGTAACATCAACAACATCTTGTTTAGGATCATAGGTATAAGCTCCCCACTGTTGGAAATCTTTATTCAGAATAATTTTCCATTCTTTTTCTGTAGGAACGATAAATAATCCATAAGTACCTGCCGGAACATTTTTCCCGCCAAAATTAACGGTCTGTCCGAATGTAATTTTTGTAGAAGAGTTAGCTCCTGCTCTCCAAACCTGACCGTAAGGAACCAGTTCTCCAAAAATCTTACGTCCTTTTACTCCAGGTCTTCCGTAGTCAATGGAAATTTTAGACATAGAAAACTGCTGCTCTACTTTCTGACGCGGGCTCACAGCCGGTACGGAATAATCCTGTGCTAAAGCAAACCCTGAAACTGAAATGCAAACTGCTATTAATAACTTTTTCACGTGTAAATTTTTGTTTAAAATTACGAAAATCAAAATAAAATAGCTTTCTCTAGCTCCAATAATTTTTGTTTTCTCCAGATTCCTCCTGCATAGCCCACCAATTCTCCACTGGAGCCAATAACACGATGACAAGGAATCAGAATAGCAATTTTATTGATTCCATTAGCCGTTCCTACAGCTCTTATAGCTTTTGGATTTCCTAAAAATTCGGACTGTTGTTTATAGGTTCTGGTTTCTCCCATGGGAATTTCACGGAGCAGCTGCCATACTTTTTCCTGGAATTCTGTTCCGGTTGTAAATAAAGGAATATCAAACTGCATTCTTGTTCCATCGAAGTATTCTCTCAGTTCTTCTTCTAATTGCTGAAAATGAATGTGTTCTTTTTCTACTATTTCAGCTTTTAAAGCTTTTGACAACGTTTTGAATTGTTTTTCAATATTCTTCCTGTCTGTAAATTCAAGCAGACAGATTCCCTGGTCTACAGCGCATGCTATCATTTCTCCCAATGGAGTTTGTATTGTTTTTTGGTAGATGATTTCCATTAGTTTAAAATTACTCTTTTTTTGGAATTCATGTATTGAATTTTATATATTCTTTAAAACCTGATCAGCCTGAACGATATGTCTCTCATTATGATAAATCACAAACCGAAAGGTATCTCCCAGCTTTAAAGTGATCAGTTTTGAGATACTGATTGATGTTTTTGTTTTTTCGAGATCAATTTGTTCTGCTTTATTTAATAATTCAAGCCATTGATTCTGCTGCTGAATAAATTTTTTCACTATTTCTTTATCCAATTGGCTATGGATGGGATTCATTGCTTTAAGAGTTTTCATTTTATTGAGTTTCTCTTTTGGAAGCATACTTTTTGCAAAATAGTTCCCCAGAATTCCGGGTTTGAAATCTGATTTGAATGAAGTTTTGGAGGAAGAGATTCTTTGGGTAATTTCCGGAATGTAAAAGTCTCCGTAGCGATTCAAATGTTCGAGACATTCCAATACACTCCAACTGTCTGCGGAAGGTCTGAAATTCAATTCATTTTCAGGTTTGAGCAAAAGTGTTCCGGCATATTGTAAATGATTTCCAGTTCTGTTTTTTAAGTCATTTAACAATTGTATGGTTGAAATTTTCATTGCTGTTTTTTGACAAATTTCCGAATCATTTTGTTCTTAAATATTGATTGAACTCAAGATTTTTTAAGTCTTGAAAGGGTTTCTGGTGACATTCTCAGATAATTGGCAATATATTTATTGGGAACTTCCTGAAATAGCTTCGGACTTCGTTTCAATACACGTTCAAAACGCTCTGAAGGGGCATTGATCAATAAGTCTTTTTCTCTTTCCAATTGCTGTAATACCAAATCTTCCAGAATCTTCATCCAGAATTTCATGTTTTCTTCACTGGCATTGATAAATTCATAGAAATCTTTTTTTTCGGCTGTTTTCACTTTAGTCTTTTTAATCGCCTGAATGGAAAGATCGGAAGGTTTTCCGGAGAGAAATGAGTCCAGAGAAACGATAATATTTCCCGTGTAGCCAAAACGAATGATTCTTTCTTCACTCTCATCGGTCATGAAAATTCTTACACTTCCTTTTTCTATAAAATAGATATGAGTATCTGTACTTCCCGGAATCTTCAGAAATTCATTTCGGCTGAATTCTTTTTCTTCCCAAGAGATTCTGCTTTGAAGTAAATTTTCAACCATTTCATTTTTTTTTGGTGTTCCAAAGATAATGGGTAATTTTAAAGGTTTAAACACCAATCACGAATAATGCTCAAAAAAATCATTTTCATATATCTGCTGTCTGCAGGATTCTTCATTGCAAAGTCTCAGCAAACCATTCCTTTTCGGGTTACAAAATCTAATAATATCATTGTAAAAACGCTTGTCAACAAAAAAGATTCATTGCATCTCATGTTTCAGATTGCAATGAAAGATGGTGCTATTTCACCTGACAAACAGCGCAATACAGATCATATAATCTTTAATAAAGAGGAAATAAGTAATGATAACACGATTGATATTGGAAACCTGAGCTGGAAAAATATCAGTTTTACAGATCATCAGTTGGCAGGACCTGAGGCAGACGGCAAAATCGGAACAGTACTTTTTGAAGGTAAAACTTTTAAAATTGATTATGACAACAATCAATTTGTGATCTATGATGAAAAGCAGCCGGATTTAAAAGGATTCCAACCGATTCATATTATAATGAGTCATGAGGCTTTTTATATTTCGGCAGATAATGTGGTAGACGGCGTTCGGCAGCAGGAAGCTTATTTTGCTCTTCAATCCGGTTATTCAGGAGGAATTTTATACAGTAATGATTTTACGGAAAAGCAACAATTGGATAAGAAATTAAAAGTTCTGGGAGAAAAAACACTTAAAAATTCAAGAGGCGAAAGTCTGATTACGAAGCAGGCTGTTCTTCCTTTTTTCAAGCTTGATCGTTTTGTTTTTAAGGATCTTTCCATAGGATTTTTTGCAGGCGATCTTAAAACTCAGAATGTAAGTTATTTTGGGGCAGACATGCTTCGCAGATTCATCTGGATCTTTGATTCTAAAAGAAATATAGCGTACATTAAGCCCAGTAAATACTATTCGGAACCTTATTATAAAATATAATTCAACAGCAAAATTCAAATATTCTTAAATAATGAAGATTAATACAGCCATAGCGCTTTTATTTTTGCCGCTGGTAATTATCAGTTGTAAAAAAGATGAAAAAAAACCGGTTCAGGATCAGCCAACAATTACAAAAGATTCTGTACAGACGGTAAAAACGGAAGAGGAAATAGATTTTAAGAATTTCAATGTTTTCAACATTTCTACGATACAGCGTAACGAACTTATGGATTCTTTCATCTCTGTATCTGATGTTTATCGTGATGAACAGGCTATTCCGACAGAATTTCTAAAAAAACAGAAGGAAGTTCCTTTTTCCAATATGGGATATGTAGAACTGGATAATCAATACAGAAAAAAAGTGCTTAGCGGAAGCCATATTGCTGAAAGTGACACATTATATCTTTACAACTACGGCGCGAATAAGCTGCAAAAAATCCCCGTCAATAAACTGAAAACGGTGGCTTATCTTTCCCCATACACTACAGAAGGAGAAGAAATTGATTCTGATTCTTATATGGTAGGATTCCAGATTGATAATCAGAAAAGTATGGATATTTTCGACAAATATTCAAATGCTTTAGCCTATTTTGGAAATAAAAACCCTTTTGTAGAAAACAAAATGAAAATGATCAAATGGGAAAAAGCAGGTATTGATGTTCAGAAAAAATATTTCTCAGGATCAAAGCTTAAATATGGCGGCATCTATCAATCCAAATATGATAATCTGACCTACTATGTACAGGATCTTCTTGAAGAATACGGAACACAGGAACGTAAATTGGTGGTCATTAATGATCGCAATGAAAAAGTATTTGAAAAAACATTTGTAAATGATGATGGCATAGAATTTTATCCGCTTGAAAAAACGGAAAATGATGATGCTCATAATTATGCCCAATGGACAGGTATTCTATTTAAAGGAAAGGCTCCTGTGGTTTTTAATTTTTCATCTCCGTCTTTTGGCTGCCCAATGATTACCTTTATAGATAAGGATAAAACGGAACTTGAAATAAAGTGTGATAACAGACATTAAAATCAGTAGATATTTTAAATATTAAAAAGCAAGCCTGTGATTGTATAGGTTTGCTTTTTATTTTTATAAGGACAATTTTTGAGATCAGATAAAAAACGGGGCATTGAACATTCATCAACACCCCTATTTTCATCCTTTTTATTATATATCAATTATTTAACCTTAGGATACAGTTTATTTTTCAGATTCAAGAAATAAGCTTCAGGTTCTTTGAAATCATTGCCTTTCATAAACTTAAGCACTACATTCAGATAGGATTCTGATGGCAAGAATTCTTTTCCCATTTTCCTGGAAAATTGCTTGTAATCTTCTTCCAACAGCCCTGGATTTTTTGCCAGTTGCTTAATATCTGTTCTAAAACCTTTGAATATAAATTTTAAAGCTTCATAATTTCCCGGATAAGATACTGTTCCGTGAACTTCTCCTGGGAAAAAGGTGTGTTTGTAATTCAGGGAACCGTTTTTTTCTACTATTCCTTTGAATTCTTCTATTGCCTGTGTCATGTCTGAATTCCAGTTTTTCTGCTTTTCTTCGTTATCTGCCTGGGAAACATACAACATTTTATTCGCCGGAAATTTTTTATTTTTTTCCAGATATTCCTTAGTTCTTGTAATGGTCAATTTATTATCCCACCATAAGCTTGGGTCATTTGCAACATAGGCATTGAAGTAATCCGGATGCATCAGAAAAGTGTTAATGGCAAATAATCCTCCGAAAGAGTGTCCTACCAATACTGAATAATCCTGAGTTCTGTAGTTTTTATTGATAAAAGGTTTCAGTTCTTCCTGTAAAAATTTCACAAAGTTTTCACTGCCTCCGCTATCAGAAAAAAGGGTTACTTCGGGATTTACAGGGCTTTTCTTTTGTGACTTTGTAGGGGTTAGATCTCTTGTTCGTTCTGTATTCTTAATACCTACAACAATGCATTCCGGGATGTCTGCATAAGGAGTTCTGGCGATAAAATCACACAGTCCTGTATAATATTCAAAGTTGATTTCTCCGTCTAAAAGATAAATTACCGGATATTTTGCAGGGTTGATTTCCTGATCGTTATAGGTTTTCGGAAGATGGACCCATATTTCTCTGTTTTCGTGTAAAACTTTAGAAAATACATTATGCTTCTCTCCTATGGTTACTTTTTCCTGAGCTTTTCCAGGAGTAAAAAATGAAAATGCTGATAAAAGTACAATTTTAAACCAATTCTTCATGGTGTGATTCTTTTCTATGTTGATGAATATTTTTAATTTCTCTGTTCTTTTTTGGTGATTTATTTTTTCTTCCCCACCAGATCAAAAATCCGGTAACTGGTAAACTGGTACAGATAATTCCGATTATGAAAGTGAAAATTTTCCCGAACATTCCGCCCCAATATCCCACGTGCAGGTCAAAGTTCATATGTTCAATCACTTCGTGCATCAGGACTTCTTTTGGATAATTGATCTCATCACCGGTATATTTATTGACTTCTTTACTTTTCCCGTCAATAATACTTTTCAATCCGATAAATTTGGCAGCCACTACATTGTAAACCGTCGCAGAATCTTTCCTAGGAATGCTCATTCTAATCTGTTTAGCCTCTGGAATTTCTTTAAACCCTCTATCAATAAAGTCTGTAAAGGATAGTGCTTTTTTATCGGGATCATATTTTGGATCATATTTCTCAGCGATCTTATGGGCATCCGGAACTCCTCCAAACGCAGTCTGGGTAAGATCTGTTAATACCTTATATGCCATGATTAATCCTGTAATGGTAATAAAGACAGCCGGAAGCAATGAATAAAACCCAAAGACATTATGAAAATCGTAATTTTTTCTTCTCCATTTTGTTCCGGATTTGATTTTAAATGCAGTAGTTCTTGTTGTTTTGTTCCATTTCTTGGGCCACCAAAGAATCAATCCCCCAATTAATTGAATAAAAAAGATAATGGATGCTATTCCCACCACTGTTTTCCCGAATTTACCTGCCAGCAATTGAGCATGAATATGTGCAACAACATAAAAGAATTCATAGCTCTTTGTAGATCCGGTTATTGTTCCGGTATAAGGATCAAGATAATGATAGGCAAAAACGCCTCTTGGACCACGACCTTTTCCTTTCGGTTTTTCTGCTTTCTCTGCATTTTTATCTTTGGGAGGCTGGCTTGCTGATGCTACACGGAAAGTTCTATTTGCTTCTTTGTAGGTATCAAAATAAAAAGCTTTTCTATCCGGAACCTGTTCATGAAATTTAACAAGTAATTCTTCAGGCGTCATTTTTTTTGCATGCAACGGAACCTGAATATATTTTGCATTTCCTGCACAGAGGTCTACAATCTCGTCACAAAACACAAACACGGTTCCTGAAAGGGTTACGGTAAGTACAATGATTCCTGAGACAAGTCCCAGCCATAGATGGAGCCAGCCTGTAATTCTTTTGGTCAGGGATTTTCCCTGTTTTTTCTTGGGGTTAGTTTTTTTATTTTCCATATCTGAATCTGAAGATTGCTTTTATGATTGTTGGAAAACGCAAAGGCGCGAAGAAATAAAAATAACATGCTGTTTTAAGGCGCTAGCAAATCAAAGATTTTTTTTTATAAGATTCAAGTTCTACACAATCATCTGTTTTTTTGCCTAATGCACTAATAAATAATTCGTGAATTCGTGGCTAAAAATAGCTTGTTACATTATATTCTCTGTCTTTATGTTTTCCAACAGCTATTTTTGTTTTTAAGGTTATTAGAAATTGCTACTGATCTTGATTTTTAATAAAATTAAATTTCTCAATTATCTGCGTAACCTTTGATTTCAACGTGAATGATTTTTTTTTTTGCCACGAATGCACTAATAAATAATTCGTGAATTCGTGGCAAAAAATAGCTTGTTACATTATATTCTCTGTCTTTATGTTTTCCAACAGCTATTTTTTGTTTTTAAGGTTATTAGAATTTAAATGCAAAATTTGCAAGAATTTCTCTTGGTTTCTGTGGCTGTCCGTAGAAGTTCCAATAGGTTTGATTCAAAGCATTATTCATTTTCAGACCTATTCTGTATTTTTTCTTATCGTAGAAAATGGTAGCTCCCACAGAGGTATAGGCAGGTGCTAAGAAATGGTTGATAATATTGATATATGCTTTATCCACAAAATTGAATCCAGCTCCGAAACCAATTCCTTCATAAGTGCCATTCATGATCTTATAACTTGTCCAGAAATTTGCCACATGCTTTGGAGTCCAGGCACTTCTTTTTCCTGCATCTATACTTCTGTCATCAAATTTATTATCATTATAACCGTATCCGGCAACGATATTCCAACCTTTAACCGGGTTTGCAACAATATCAACCTCGAAACCCTGATTTTTAATATTACCATCCTGAATATAAAGCCCGGTAATTCCTGACGGATCAGCCATTAAACGGTTTTTAATTTTCATATTGTAATAGCTTACTGTGGTTAGTAATTTTTTATTCAGTAAATCTAATTTAAACCCGGCTTCAAACTGATTTCCCTGTTCAGGCTTATATTCAATAAAAGTATTTCCATTCTTATCTCTAGGATCTCTTGTTGGAGCTACATTTTTGAAACCATTTACATAATTGGCAAAGAATGAAACTTCGTTTTTAACAATTTCATAAACCAAGCCGAATTTTGGGGCAAACTGAGTCTGGGAATATTCACCTTTTCCTTCTACACCATTGGTTACAATATTGTCATTTTTATAATGGTCCATTCTTAAACTTGCCATTACTAATAGATTATCCGTAATATTAAGTACATCAGATGCATACACACTGAATGTTCTTGATTGTGTAACATCAAAGTTGGTTGGTTTTACATTACTATTGGGATTATTGGGGATTCTTTCCAGGTTTTCCACCATGCTTCTGGAGATAGGCTGCCATGCTGAAGATTCATCCAGCTTAATGACATCATATGGAGCAAAAGCAGAGCCTTTTGTATCTTCTTTTGATGTTTTAAACATTCCATACTGATTTTTAGAAGTCTGCTGATAATAATCTAATCCCACAACCAAACGGTTTCTCAATTTTCCTATTTTAAAGTCGCCAATAAAGTTCTGCTGAATATTGTCTGTGGTAATCTTATAACTATCAAACGGACGAATTCCTCTACTCACCGTATTATTATCCAGATAGGTTAAAACAAGGAATATAGATTCATTTTCATTGGCTTCTCCTCTTTGGTAAGATGTTCTGGAAATCCATTGATCATTAAATTTATGGGTAACTTCCGCCATGGTTACAAAATTGGTTCTTTTGGAACCGATATCATTACTTGTAAAAGATCTCCCGTGAATGGCTGAAAGATCTTTCATAGAATGGAAGGTCAGGTTATCAGACTTTCTTACATAAGCGTTCAATGTTTTCTCCGGAGCATGGAATTCTGTGTCTAATGTTACTGTCGTTTTATCACTTACTTTATACAAAATACTTCCTGAAAAAAACAGTCCTTTACTGTATCCTGCATCCTGAAACGAGTCTTGGGAATAGGCAGCTACATTGAATCTTGCCAGCGCAGTTTTTTCTTTGTTTAAAGGAGTATTCACATCGGCTGTAATTCTGCTCATTCCCCAGCTTCCGGTAGTATAATTGATAATTCCACCGAAGTTTTCCTGTGGTTTCTTGGTTATTACATTCACCACTCCACCATAGTTTGCCAAAGTTCCACCAAATAGAGTTCCGGACGGTCCTTTGATTACTTCTATTCTTTCAATATTAGCAATTTCCGACTGTACTCTTGGGTTTTGGGTCAACCCGTTTCTGAAACTTGCATTGGAACTGAATCCTCTCAGAAAAATATCATTTCCACTGTCGTTGACACTATTGTTAACTACGACTCCAGGCGCTGATGCCATTGCTGTATTGAAGTCAACAGCTCCCATTTCACTGATGATTTCTTTGGGAACAAGATTGTAAACCGTCGGGTTTTCAAGATTTTCCAAGGGAAGTCTTGCTACTGATTCGGATTTCTTAGTTCTGTAATTGTGAGTTCCTTGTAGGGATACGGATTGGATCTCAGCTACTTTGAGGGTGTCACTTTGCTGTGCACTCAACATGGTTACTGCTAAAAAAGATGCAGAAATAATAGTTTTTTTCATTTTTATAATTAAGCTTAGTGTCACAAAAGTACTTTATTTTTATCGATTCTAAATAAAAATATGACACAAATCATAAAATTACATTAATAAAAAAGCCCATAAATAAAGGGTTTATGAAAATTCACAAACCCTTTATTTCAATACTGTATGATATTATAGCATGTTATTTTTGATCTACACTTTATATTTTTGATAAAATTTAGCACTATTTCCTATACAACTACCATTGTAGACATATAATAATTGGCACAGTGTAATGAGGTGAGTAAAAGTATTTCTTTATGAGTATAATTTTCAAAACTTTCGGAGGTTGATATCTGGTATTCATAGTTCATTGAGTTCCATTTAAAATGGGGCTTCATCACTAAAAGTTCAGTTCCTATTTTATCTGTGAGTACAAATGAATCTTTAAAAATACCTCTGTGCTTGAATACAAAACTGTCTTTTATTCCCTCAAAATAGGTTTGTACTACTATTTCACCATTCCAATTCATTCTGAATTTCAAAAGAACTCTGTTTCCGTCTTTTAATTCAATGGTTGTTCCCCAAAATCCCTTTGGCTCTATCTGATAGTTTTTATGATCTGCCATTTCAATCACAGCATTGAACTTAAACCAGCTGCTATAGATAATTTTTCCTGTTAGCTGATCTTCTTTTGTTATTTCAAATGATAAAGAATTGCTGGATTTTGCTTGATATTCTGCCATGGTTATTTTGAATTTGGTGGGATTTAATTAGTTTTTTAGAGTATTTGGTTATTTATATTATGACCCTCTAATTTACAACCTCTTAGATAAATCAACAAGAAAAATAAACGCATTATTTTCTTCCAAACCAATATTCCCATTTTTCATGATCAATTCCGAATTTTCCTTGCCACCATCGTGCAGGATAGCCTACATCATCATTTCTTACAGGTCTGTGTTCTCTCTCGGGATAAGTAACGAATTGTTTGTCATACCCAAAGTGTATGTCATCATGTAAAATGCCAATTACTCCTAAAATTTCCAGGACTCCTAATCGTTCTTCATCATTAGATTTGAATGTTTTAGAAATTTTCTTCTTAAGCTGAGAAATTCTATCGTTGGGTTCAGATGCTTCAATTATTTTTTTCAAATCCGCTAGTATTTCATAGTCATTCTCAACAGGTTTTACAACAGGGAGTTTCGGGAATTGTTCCAGATCAAATAGGACCTGAATTAAGTTATCAAAGCAAGCTCCATCTTTATATTTGAAATAATTGATGGTGTTAAACTCAATAGGATCTTCAAATTCATAAGTATGAAGTTCACAAATGGTACAAATACCTTCATTAGGCTCCGGACTTGGTATAAAACTATGTTCTACCAATGATTTGCCAATGCAGTAACTTGATAAAAACGAACGATACTCCAACTGTCTTGTACTTAAGCTGTAAAGAAAGGCGTCTACAACTTCTTCTTTTTTAATTTTGGCAACTGCTGTTTTTATTCTTCTTCCAATTTCATCATGGCTTATATCTTCCTGATCGTACATTACAGAATTCTTCTTGGCATATTCAAAATCCTCTTTTGTAATATACTTCATATAAGAATCCCAATAAAACCAATCTCCTAAGCTTTCATCCTGAGAGGTTTTTATAGTTTTGAGTAAAATTTGTATTGCTTTTTTGTCCATTTAGGTTGACTGTTTTTGATAATAATTTGATGCTAAAATTCCAAACCTCGTAGGTTTTAAAAACCTATGAGGTTTAATATATCTGTATTATTCAATTTTATAAACATAATCATTACTAATAAATTTAGTTTTCTTCTGCAATTCTGTAAGACTAAAAACCATTCTGTCAACCTCAATACTTTTTATCATATACCTCCATCTTCCGTTATGGCTTTTATCAATTCTTATTGTTGAATTTGGCGGAATTTCCAGAACAATAGCAGAATCTTTCACTTCTATTTTTTCAAGCGACTTCAGATTCTTGACTTTTCGAAAAGCTCGTGGAGATAATATTCCTATTTCATAATTAAATCTAAAGTTATCAGGATCTTTATTAATTGATTTTGAGATTGAATAATTATAATTGATCTTTATTATTTTTTTGCTTCCGGTTCGGTTTTGAATATAAAATTCAGTTAAATAAGAACACCCTGAAAGGACCGTTACAAGAATAAAACTTAAGAATATTATCGTAATTGACTTTATACTCATTCTACTGAAATTTAGATGGTTTTTGTAAAAATAAACAGATTACTTTAATTGATGAATTTTTCCCAATAAAAAATCCCGTAAGAAAACTTACGGGATTAAAATATTTATGTTTCGAAATTACATCGTCTCCATTTTGAAACTCATGCTTTCGATTACTTTTAGAATCGCTTCTACAGTATCCATTGAAGTTAAACAAGGAACTCCGTTTTCCACACTCATTCTTCTGATCTGGAATCCGTCTCTTTCTGCTTGTTTCCCTTTTGTAGTAGTGTTTACCACATACTGAACTTTTCCTTTCTGGATCAGGTCGATAAGGTTTACGTTTTCTTCTCCGATTTTGTATCCTATTTTGCAAGGAATTCCTTTTTGTTCGAAGAATTTCGCTGTACCTTCTGTAGCCCAGATTCTGAAACCTACTTCATGGAATCTTGCAGCCAGATCAGCAGCTTCTTCTTTATGCTTATCTGCTACTGTGAATAAGATGGAGCCATGCATCGGAACTTTTCTTCCTGCTGCTACCAATCCTTTGTAAAGAGCTTTTTCAAGAGTGGTATCTTTCCCCATTACTTCTCCTGTAGACTTCATTTCAGGTCCTAGAGAGATATCAACTTTTGTCAGTTTAGAGAAAGAGAATACAGGTACTTTTACAAATACACCTTCTTTGTTTGGAACTAATCCGTTTTCATATCCAAGATCTTTCAGTTTTTGTCCTAAAATTGCTTTTGTAGCAAGGTTAGCCATTGGAACTTCAGTGATTTTAGATAAGAAAGGAACTGTTCTTGAAGAACGTGGGTTTACTTCGATTACATATACATTTCCTTCAAAAAGAACGTACTGGATATTCATTAATCCGATAACATTCAATCCTTTTGCCAATCTCTTGGTGTAGTCTACTAAAGTATCGATTTCACTTTGAGAGATATTTTGTGGTGGATATACCGCGATAGAGTCTCCGGAGTGAACTCCTGCTCTTTCGATGTGCTCCATAATCCCTGGAATCACTACTGTTTCACCGTCACAGATGGCATCTACTTCGATTTCTTTTCCAACCATGTATTTGTCAACCAAAACTGGGTGTTCAGGGCTAGCATCTACCGCATGCTCCATATAGTGAGCTAATTCAGCTTCTGCATATACAATTTCCATTGCTCTACCTCCTAAAACGTAGCTTGGACGAACCAATACCGGGTACCCGATTTCGTTAGCAATTTTGATGGCTTCTTCTTTTGAAGTGGAAGTTCTTCCTTTTGGCTGAGGAATTCCCATTTCCTGTAAAGCTTTCTCGAATTTATCTCTGTTTTCAGCTCTGTCAAGATCTTCCAGTGAAGTTCCTAAAATCTGTACTCCGTGAGAAGCTAATTTATCTGCAAGGTTGATTGCTGTTTGTCCTCCGAACTGTACTACTACTCCTTTAGGTTTTTCAAGCTCGATAATGTTCATTACATCTTCTTCCGTTAGCGGCTCGAAGTATAATTTATCAGAGATTGAGAAGTCTGTAGAAACTGTTTCAGGGTTGTTGTTGATGATGATTGCTTCGTAACCCATCTCTTTGATTGCCCAAACAGAGTGAACGGTTGCGTAATCAAACTCAACACCTTGTCCGATTCTGATAGGTCCTGAACCTAAAACAATGATCTTTTCTTTATCAGAAACTACACTTTCGTTTTCTTCTTCGTAAGTTCCGTAGAAGTATGGCGTTTCACTTTCGAACTCAGCGGCGCAAGTGTCTACCATCTTGTATACCGGCATTATTCCGTTTTCTTTTCTGAAATTGAAAACTTCACGCTCTTTTACATCCCAAAGAACTGCGATATTGATATCTGCAAAGCCTAATCTTTTAGCTTCGATTAATGTTTCTTTGTCAAATTTGTTAGCCGCGATTACTTTTTCGAAGTCAACTAATTTTTTAAGTTTCCAGATGAAGAATTTATCAATTTTGCTCCATTCTACGATTTGCTCCCAATCGTATCCTCTTCTTAAAGCATCTCCGATGATGAATAATCTTTCGTCATCACACACTCTGATTCTTCTTTCGATTTCCTCAGCCGTAAGTGCCTGCGCTTGTTTTGTTTTTAATCCTAAGTGCTTGATTCCTGTTTCTAATGAACGGATCGCTTTCTGTAGAGATTCTTCAAGGTTTCTTCCGATTGCCATTACTTCACCAGTTGCTTTCATTTGAGTTGAAAGTCTTCTGTCCGCAGTTTCGAATTTATCGAATGGGAATCTTGGGAATTTAGTCACCACATAATCCAAAGCAGGTTCGAAACATGCGTATGTTTTTCCTGTTACCGGGTTCATGATTTCATCCAGTGTTAATCCTACTGCAATTTTTGCAGCGATCTTTGCAATCGGATATCCTGTTGCCTTACTTGCTAACGCTGATGAACGGGATACTCTAGGGTTTACTTCAATGATATAATAATCGAATGAATGCGGGTCTAATGCTAACTGTACGTTACATCCACCTTCAATTCCTAAGGCTCTGATGATTTTTAAAGAAGCGTTTCTCAGCAACTGATACTCTCTGTCTGAAAGGGTCTGAGAAGGCGCTACTACGATAGAGTCTCCTGTGTGAACTCCTACCGGGTCAATATTTTCCATGTTACAAACCACAATCGCGTTGTCGTTTGCATCACGCATTACTTCGTACTCAATTTCTTTGAAACCTGCGATTGATTTCTCGATAAGGCACTGTGTAACCGGGCTGTGTTTTAGTCCTAATTCAGCAATCTCTTTTAATTCTGCTTCAGTGGCTGCGATACCTCCACCTGTTCCTCCCATCGTAAAGGCAGGACGAACAATTACAGGGTAACCAATTGCATCTGCAAAAGCTAATGCACCTTCTACTGTATTTACAATGTCAGATTCCGGAACCGGCTCGTTCAATTCTCTCATCAATTCACGGAAAAGGTCTCTGTCTTCTGCTCTGTTGATCGCAGAAAGCTTAGTTCCCAATACTTCCACTTTGCATTCTTCAAGAATTCCGGATTTTTCCAATTCAACAGCCATATTAAGACCAGTCTGCCCTCCAAGAGTTGGCAGCAATGCATCCGGGCGCTCTTTTCTGATGATGTGACTTACAAACTGTAATGAAATCGGCTCGATATATACTTTATCAGCGATTTCCACATCTGTCATAATTGTTGCAGGGTTTGAATTAATCAAAATTACCTTGTAGCCTTCTTCTTTTAAAGACAGACAAGCCTGCGTTCCTGCGTAATCAAATTCAGCTGCCTGACCAATGATGATAGGTCCTGATCCGATTACTAAAATTGTTTTTATATCTGTACGTTTTGCCATTTTTCTTTTTATTAGAGTCAAGAATCTAGAACCAAGAGCCAAGATTACCGGACTTTATTTTAAATTATTTTTAAATGAGTAAATCATTTTTTGAATTTCGGAAACTTCCTTTAATAAGATGTTTACTTTTTCTTCTGTTAAAAGATTTAACTCTTTAACCAAAATTAATTGAGTTTGTAATTCAAATGCAGAGCCTAAAGCAATAGCAAGAAAATGATTAAATTCTTTATTACTATTTCTTCCAGAACCTTCAGCAATATTAGACGGGATAGAGATAGTGCATCTTTTAATCTGTGAAATTAAACCATACTTTTCATCACTATTGATTTCCTGACAAATAATGTATATATTTTTTGCCAACGCAATAGATTTTTGCCAGAAAAGTAAGTTTTCAAAGTTGTGCATATATTTTCTATCTTAAATCTTGGTTCCTGCCTCTTGGTTCTTGGCTCTTAGATCTTACTTCTTAAAGTCTTCCATCATTTGAATGAACTCATCAAACAGGTAGTTTGCATCTTCCGGACCAGGGCTTGCTTCAGGGTGATACTGAACGGAGAAACAAGGGTGGATTTTGTGTTTTAATCCTTCGTTGGTTCTGTCGTTTAGTGCAATGTGCGTTTCGATAAGGTCTGTTCCTTTTA
Source organism: Chryseobacterium sp. CS2K3 (assembly GCF_059515185.1). NCBI lineage: Bacteria > Pseudomonadati > Bacteroidota > Flavobacteriia > Flavobacteriales > Weeksellaceae > Chryseobacterium > Chryseobacterium sp. CS2K3. Next base: position 413,758 of record NZ_JCAKRW010000003.1, read on the forward strand.
AACTTTCCTGATCTACTGCATATCCATGATTCTGAGAAGTAATTGCTACCGTGTTTTTCGCTAAATCCAATACCGGGTGGTTACCTCCTCTGTGTCCGAATTTTAATTTAAATGTTTTTGCTCCACAAGCAAGTCCAATTAATTGGTGTCCTAAACAGATTCCGAAGATTGGAACTTTTCCGAGTAATCCGCGGATCATATCTAAAGCGTGTGGTACATCTTCCGGGTCACCAGGACCGTTGGAAAGCATGATTCCGTCCGGATTCATCAATAAGATTTCTTCAGCAGTGGTATCCTGAGAAACTACGATGATGTCACAGTTTCTTTGAGATAATTCTCTGATGATTCCTAATTTTGCACCGAAGTCTACCAATACTACTTTGAAACCTCTGTTAGGGTTTGCGTAAGGCGTTTTTGTAGAAACCTCTTCCACCTGATTAGTTGGGAAGTTAGTTTCTTTCAATTCTGTTGCAACTGCTGCTTCATTAGCATCAGCATTCACGATTTTTCCTTTCACTACACCGGAATTACGAAGAATTCTTGTCAGTCTTCTTGTGTCAATTCCTGAAATTCCTGAAAGGTTTTTCTTCTTAAATAATTCATCTAAAGTAATCTGAGTACGGAAGTTGGAAGGAAGATCGCAAAGTTCTTTTACGATAAGTCCTTTAATTGCCGGCTCAATACTTTCATAATCATCACGGTTAATACCATAATTCCCGATAAGCGGATAGGTCATACAAACTATCTGACCGCAATATGATGGGTCAGAGATCAATTCCTGATACCCTGTCATTCCGGTATTGAAAACTACTTCACCTGCAGTTTCCAATTCTGCTCCGAAACCTTCTCCATGAAACACTTCACCGGACTCCAGTATTAATTTTTTCTTCATTTTTTCTATTTAGATTTTCTATTTTTTTACCTTTTTTATATCCCAAGGGTTGCACCCTTGGTTATTAATAGGTCGCCCTTACAGGGCTCACAATTGTTATGTTCTTTATTTTCCATGGGTTTCATCCATGGCTATTATCAGGTCGCTCCTACGGAGCCCTCGATACTTTTTACTTTTACCTTGGCTCTTTTATTTAAAGGTAAACCCTTTTTCTTCTAATGCTTCTTTTAGGATTGCCATTCTTGCGAAGACACCATTCTGCATTTGTTTAAAGACTCTTGAGCGTTCACATTCTACAAGGTCTGAATCTATCTCTACTCCTCTGTTAATTGGTGCAGGATGCATGATGATTGCTTGTTTTTTCATTGCTTGTTCTCTTTCTTTGGTCAAACCATATCTTTTATGATATTCCGAAGCAGAGAAACTCATAGCTGCGTCGTGTCTTTCGTGTTGTATTCTTAATAACATCAGCACATCTACTTCAGCGATCAGCTCATCTACTGAAAGATAGGTTCCATTGATTAATGCTCCTTCATCAAACCATTGCTCTGGTCCTGAGAAGTATACCTTAGCTCCTAATCTTCTTAAAGCTTCGGCATTTGAATTTGCCACACGACTGTGTTTTACATCTCCTACAATTCCTACTTTTAACCCTTCAAATTTCCCAAACTCCTGATAGATTGTTAATAGGTCCAGCATACATTGTGACGGGTGGTTTCCTGTTCCGTCTCCCCCATTGATCACAGGGATTTTAATATTTTTTAATTCCTCAAAATATCGGTCTTTCTTGTCACGGATCACAACTAAATTTACTCCCAGACTTTCAATGGTCTTTACCGTGTCATAAAGACTCTCTCCTTTATTGACTGAGCTGTGTGAAGCATCAAAAGGAACAACCTGAAGTCCTAATTTTCTTTCTGCAATATCAAAACTTGTTTTTGTTCTTGTACTATCTTCGAAGAAAAGGTTTGAGCAAAAAACTTCTCCTTCAATTTTGGCAGTTTTACCATTTGCAAAAGCCATTGCTTCTGTCAGTATACTGTTGATTCTCTCGGTACTTAGTTCTGTAATCGTAAACATAATTCTTATTTTTGGGCATAAAAAAAGCGAAGACAACAATCTTCGCTAATAACAATAAATATCGTAAAGGGCGCTTTCGCCCGGTAAATCTAATGATATAAATGCTTTTTTATTCATTAGGTGCAAAGATACAACAATTTTATGAACCCACAAAAATAAAGTTTAAAATAAATTAAAAACTTACGAATTCCTTATTCTCATTTAAAATTAATATTTTTGTTAAAACTCAAATTTAGTTTATGGATTTAAAAGACAAAATGATTCTCAGCATAATACAGGAAGACTCCACCTTATCTGTTAAAGAAATTTCGGAAAAGATAGGTCTTACCTTTACTCCAACGTACGAAAGAATCAAACAATTGGAGAAACAGGGGATCATTGAAAAGTATGTAGGTCTCTTAAACCGTGAAAAATTGGGTTTAAATATCGTCGTTTACTGTAATGTTCGTCTTAAGGAGCAATCCAAGAAAGTATTGGAAACCTTTGAGAAGAACATCATAAAATATGACGAGGTACAGGAGATCATCAGTCTTTCCGGAGAATATGATTATATGTTGAAAATTATCGCAAAAGATATTAATTCTTATAATGACTTTGCGGTAAGCGTTATTTCAAACCTTCCCAATATTGGGCAATACCACAGCTCCATCGTTCTCCATGAGGTAAAAAAATCTACCAAGTTTAAAATTGATCTGGAATAGGTCTTTTTTATTTTAAACTTGCTGAAAATAATATATATCATTATCATTTTGCGCCTTTGCGTTTTCAAATAGCTTGTTTTGTTATAAAGGCGCAAAGATTTTATCTTCGATAAATTTACAACTGAGTAGTTTTCAAAAAATCAATCATCAAATTCAAAGAACGAAGTAAAATCCAACCATTAAGACCACTTAAGCAAATAAGATTTAAGGATTTACAAACGATAAAACATAAGGCGTATTCTAAAAGTAATTTTAGATTTTTATGTCAGCTTAAGTTTTATGATCTTAATGGTTCAGATTTAACCCAATAATTTATTCTTCAGTTTATTGAACTGGTATTCTATTTTATCAAGACAAAGATTGCCAATACTTCCCTGATGGGTATGATCCAAATCTCCGATTTCAAAATCAAATTCATTATTTTCAATCTCCTGCCCCACTTTTACATAGGCATCTCGGAAAGAGCCGCCACTTTTTACTTCTTCATTAATCTTTTCTACACTGAAAAGATATTTATATTTTTCATCTTCCAAAATCCCATCTTTAACCTGAATATTCGGTAAAGTATAGCTTAAGATCTCCAGACATTCTTTCAAGGAATCAATTGCAGGGAAAAGAATTTCCTTTGTTAGCTGTACATCTCGATGATATCCGGATGGAAGATTATTAGTCAACAGAATCAGTTCATTAGGTAATGATTGAATTCTGTTACATCGTGCACGAACCAGCTCAAAGATATCCGGGTTCTTTTTATGAGGCATAATGCTGCTGCCTGTCGTAAATTCTTTAGGAAAGCTGATAAAATCAAAGTTCTGATTTAAATAGAGACAAACATCATACGCAAACTTCCCAAGGGTTCCTGCTAAAGTAGCCATTGACATTGCCAATAATTTTTCCGACTTTCCACGAGTCATCTGAGCATATACAGAGTTATAATTCATTGATTGAAATCCTAAATTATAAGTTGTACTCTCACGATTAATCGGGAATGAAGAACCATAACCAGCTGCTGAACCTAATGGGTTTTTATTAATGATATTTTTTACTGAAAACAACATCTCAACATCATCCAAAAGTGCTTCTGCATACGCACCAAACCATAGTCCGAATGATGAGGGCATTGCTATCTGTAAATGGGTATACCCCGGAAGCAGAATATTTTTATGCTGATCTGCCAGCTGAATTAAAATCTGGAAAAAATCATCAGTAAGTGCCGTAATCTCACGAATTTCGTCCAATAAATACAGTTTAATATCCAGTAAAACCTGATCATTTCTTGATCGTGCCGTATGGATTTTCTTTCCTGTATCGCCTAATTCTGCAATCAGGATCGCTTCTACCTGAGAATGGATATCCTCAGCATCTTTATCAATTTCAAAACTTCCATCTTCTATTTTATTTAAAATATCGTTCAATACGGAAAGCATCTGTACTGATTCTTCGTTGGAAATAATTCCTGTTTCTGCAAGCATCTTACAGTGTGCCATAGAACCTTTAACATCATATTTCGCTAAACGTTCATCAAAGTCAAGGTCTTTTCCTACGGTAAAATTATTGACTAATATATTGGTGGCGAGGTCGTCCTTTTGCCATATCTTTTTCATAATGAGTATTGGTTTTCTACGATCATATATTATCGTGACCCGATTCTAAAATGATCTGATTTAAAATATTTGATTGATTTTGACAAGCCCAGCAAGACTTTCCTTAAATTACTATTAACTATAAAAAAACATTTCCTTATTATATAAAGCCACTATTTTTAATCGTATTGTTTGCATAAATCCTTATTAAAAACGTAAACTTTAAATGCCTGCTGAGCGTTAGTCAAAATATATTGTAAGCTGGAAGCATGAAACTAAAGGCTGGAAGTTAATTGTAAACAATAATAACTTCCTTTCATCCATCCTTCTCCCATCCCTTCTTATAACACTTTTTCCAAAACCTGGATGTAAATATCAATTCCTTCTTCAATTTCACTGATATAGATAAATTCATCCGCTGTGTGTGAGCGCCTACTGTCACCAGGTCCCATTTTCACAGAAGTGCATGGAATAATTGCCTGATCTGATGAGGTGGGTGATCCATAGGTTGTCCTTCCTATTTCTATCCCTGCTTTTACGAACGGATGATCCATTTCAATTTTTGAAGAATTCAATCTGAATGATCTTGCCGTAAGTGTTGATTTCATCTGTGACTGGATGATTTCGAAGGCTTCTTTATTGGAATATTCATCTGTAACCCTTACATCCAGTGTGAAATTACAGGACTCTGGTACTACATTATGCTGTACTCCGGCATGGATTCCCGACAGGGTTACCTTAACCTCTCCCAGATAATCTGATACTTTGGGAAATTTAAAGTTTAAAATTCCCTGCAGATCCTGCATACATTTCACAATCGAGTTATCATCATTGGGATGAGCAGCATGAGAAGGAGTTCCTTTCATCTCTCCGTCAATTACCAACAGTCCTTTTTCGGCAATTGCCAGGTTCATCTGCGTGGGCTCTCCTACAATGGCAAATTCGATATTGGGTAACTGTGGAAACAGAGCCTCGACTCCGTCAAAACCTGAAATCTCCTCCTCCGCTGTCAATGCAATCACTAAATTATATTTTAAATCTTCTTTTTCATAAAAATGCAAAAAAACCTGTGCCATGGAAACCAGAGACGCTCCGGCATCATTGCTTCCCAATCCGAAAAGCTTTCCATCTTTTTCAATGGGTACAAACGGATCAAGCGTATAAGCTTTATTGGGTTTTACAGTATCATGATGGGTATTCAGCAATACAGATGGTTTGAATACATCAAAATGCTTATTCACCGCCCAGATATTGTTCTTAAAACGTTTTGTAGGAATCTGATGTTTCTTGAAAAAGTTTTCAATCTCTACCGACGTATTGAATTCATCTTTACTGAATGAAGGAATTTCAATCAAATTCTTAAGCAATCCGACTGCGTTATTCAACAATTCTTCTTTATTATAAACAGATTTCAGTTCCTGCATGATGATTCTCTATATGATTTTTTAATTCGGTTTCTTTAATCAGAAATACCTTATTTACATTATTTTTTATTGCTCCGAGAGCGTTTTCTAGTTTGGGCAAAATCCCTTTATGAAGCTTTCCTTCTTCTTTCAATGTTGTAAAATCTTCTTCAGAAATGCTTTTGATAAGAGAATCCGGATCATCTACATTTTCCAACACTCCCTGTTTATCAAAACAATACAGTAATTCCACTTCATATTTTTCAGACAAAGCCTGAGCAATCACAGAAGCAATCGTATCTGCATTGGTATTGAAAAGATTTCCTTTTCTATCGTGAGTGATTGCAGAAAACACAGGAATAAGATCTAGCTTTATCAATTTTGAAACCAGCTTTTTATTCACACTTTTCTTAGTGATATCCCCCACAAATCCAAAGTCGATTTCAGGATGTTCTCTTTTCTTAGCTTTAATCAGATTTCCGTCAGCTCCGGAAAATCCAATAGCATTACATTTTTTCTGCTGTAATTTCTCAACGATATTTTTATTGATTCCCCCCGCATATACCATCGTTACAATATCCAATGTTTCTTTATCTGTAATCCGCCTTCCATTGACCATCTTCTGCTCTATGCCGAGTTTATCTGCGAGCGTATTTGCTAACTTACCTCCGCCATGCACAAGGATCTTTTTTTCTTTAATATCGGAAAACTGATCTAAAAACTGATCCAGCAATCGTTCATCATCAATGAGCGCACCGCCTATTTTTATGATGTATATTTTCTGTTTCATTTTTTTCATTTAATTGTTAGGAATGAATTCCTATCTTAGGTTAAATCGTCCCTTTAGGACTCATTGGATTTATTTTATCTGGTTGGGTTTTCTATCCCTGTCAAATGGTTCAGGAACAGCTAGTCAGCATTTAATTCATTTAAAATCTCACTGAATACTGCTTGTGCTGAGAAAATACGATTCTTTGCCTGCTGATAAATGATAGAGTTTTCTCCGTCCATTACTTCATCACTCAATTCAACATTACGACGAACAGGAAGACAATGCATTACTTTAGCATTATTAGTATTTGCCAGCTTTTCGTTTGTAAGCATCCAATCTTCTTTTACTTCTGGCATTGCTGCATAATCATCAAACGAAGACCAGTTTTTCACATAGATAAAATCAGCATCCTTCAATGCTTCCTCCTGATCATGAATAACTGTTGTATTTTTTGTGAAAGCAGGATCTAAATCATATCCTTCCGGATTAGTGATTACCAGCTCTACATCCATTTCCTGCATCCATTCTGCAAAAGAATTTCCTACAGCATGAGCAATCGGTTTGATGTGCGGCGCCCAGGTTAATACAACTTTTGGCTTATGATCTTTTTTCCAGTTTTCTGTAATCGTAATACAGTCTGCCAGACTTTGTAATGGGTGACGGGTAGCCGATTCCAATGAAACAACAGGAACTTTTGCATGCTGCTCAAATTGACTCAGTATACTTTCATTCACGTCGTCTTCCTTACTTTTCATTCCTGCAAAACAACGCACAGCAATGATATCGCAATATTGGTTTAACACTTCAATAGCATCCTTGATGTGCTCTACGGTGTCTCCGTTCATCACTGCTCCATCGGAAAATTCTAGATTCCATGCTTCCTGTGCTGCATTTAGTGTTAAAACGTTCAAACCAAGGTTCTGTGCTGCAATCTGGCTGCTTAAACGGGTTCTTAAGCTTGAATTTAAAAAGACAAGACCAATTGTTTTTCCTTTTCCCTTTTCTGTTTCAGAAAGTGGTTCTGCTTTTATTTCTAAAGCCTTTTTTATGATTTCCTGTAAGTTTTCTACATCACTTACAGCTGTGAATTTTTTCATTTTGTATTGATTTTAAAGATTTCCTTTACCTATTAATTGTTAATTCAACCACAAAGGGAAAAAGTTTTTATTTAAACACTTTAGAACACTTAAGCTAGTTTAAAATGAAACAGCATATCAAAGTTCACATAAGAAGAAAATCAAATATTTTCGAAAACTTAAGTGTACTTCTTAAACGTTTAGTAGTCTCTTACAATCACTTAAGTGTTTAAAATCTTTTGTGACTTTTGTGGTTTAAAAATTTTGAAGGTCAACTACTTTATTTAGATACCTTCTAATACCTCTTTCAAGGCATTGATAAAAAGATCCGTTTCCTCTTTTTTGATATTGAGTGCCGGAAGAATCCTTAAAACACTTTTATCATTAGAGTTTCCGGTGAAGATGTGATGATCAAAAAGTAAGCTTTTCCTTACTTCTGAACAGTCTCTGTCGAATTCTATTCCGATCATCAATCCTTTCCTTCGGATTGCTTTAATATGTGGTAAATCTTTAATTTCATTTTCAATATACTCGCCCATTTGCTGAGTATTTTCGATAAGATTTTCATCTTTCATTACATCCAGAACGGCAATTGAAGCGACACAAGCTAAGTGATTTCCCCCAAATGTTGTTCCCAGCAATCCATTACTCGCCTGAAACTTAGGACTGATTAAGACTCCGCCAACCGGAAATCCATTTCCCATTCCTTTCGCTGTAGTAATAATATCTGCTTGAATTCCAAATTCCTGATGCGCAAAGAAGTATCCGCTTCTTCCATATCCTGATTGTACTTCATCCAGAATTAAAACAGCATCATATTTCTCACACAGTTCTTTAATTTTAGATAAAAATTCTGCTGTTGGAATCATAATCCCTCCTACTCCTTGGATTCCTTCAATAATTACGGAAGAAATTTCATTTCCGTGTACCGCAAAAGTTTCCTCAAGCTGCTGGATATTATTCCATTCCGATTTAATGAATCGCTCTGAAAAGTTTACCGGAGCAACAATTTTAGGGTTATCCGTTACAGAAACCGCTGCAGAAGTTCTTCCGTGAAATGATCCTGAAAAATAAAGCACTTTGCTTTTTCCATTGTGAAAAGAAGCCAGTTTTAATGCGTTCTCATTCGCTTCTGCTCCTGAATTACATAAGAAAAGATTGTAATCTTCATATCCTGAAAGTTTTCCCAGTTTATCAGCCAGCTCCACCTGCAATTCATTCTGAACAGAGTTTGAATAGAAAGAAATTTTTTCTAATTGCTCTTTTAATTTGCTCTGATAATGCGGATGATTGTGACCAATAGAAATTACTGCATGCCCTCCGTAGAAGTCAAGATATTTTTCGCCTTTATCATCCCAAAGAAAAGATCCCTGAGCTTTAACCGGGTTTATATTAAATAATGGATATACGTTGAATAAATTCATGTCTTTTTATAAATGATAATTGATTAATGATACGGGATTCGAGTTTCGAGTTTTCCCCGTAATATCAGTTGGTACATTACTGTATTAAAATGCTATTGGCTTTAAATTCAAACCTATATTTTCTTCCCAGCCCATCGCAATATTCATATTTTGCACCGCCTGTCCTGAAGCTCCTTTTAACAAATTGTCAATCGCTGAATGAATAACGGCAACAGTCCCATTCTTCTCAATCTGAATCACACAGCGATTGGTATTGACAACCTGCTTTAAATCAATCGCCCTTTCACTTACTGTAACAAAAGGCTCCTCTGCATAAAAATCCTGATATAATTGCTCTATCTCTTTCAATTCCAAATCAGTTTTCACGGTAGAACTTGTAAAAATCCCTCTCGCGAAATCTCCTCTCCATGGAACAAAATTCAGGTTTACTTCTTTATTATTAAATGAAATCAACTGTTGTAAAATCTCATCTACATGCTGATGCGTCAAAGTTTTATAGGCTGATACATTATCATTTCTCCATGTAAAATGAGTTGTTGCCTGCAAAGATTGTCCGGCTCCCGTGGAACCTGTAATTCCTGTGGTAAAAACATCGCTCAACAATCCTTTTTCTGATAATGGTAATAATGCCAATTGAATCGCAGTGGCAAAACATCCCGGATTGGCAATACTTTTTGAACCCGAAAGTTGTTTTTTATTGATTTCCGGTAAGCCGTAGATAAAATTTCTGTTTCCAAAATTTCCATCCAGACGGAAATCATTTCCCAAATCAATTACCAGCGTTTCTTCATGTACCGAATTTTGAGTTAACCAATTCTGACTTTCTTTATGAGGAAGACATAGAAAAATAATATCTACTTCTTCTGTCTGGTTGGTCAGAACCATTTCACAAACCGTCGTTAAATCCGGGTACAGATCCGAAATTTTTGTCCCCGAATTCGAACGACTATATAAAAAACTCAATGTCACATGGGGATGAAAAGCCAGTAAGCGTATTAACTCACTTCCTGTATAACCGTTGGCACCAACTATTCCTACTGTTTTTTTCATATTTAAACTAATAGGACTGCGTCCTATCTTGGTATTAAATCGTTCCTTCGGAACTTTAGTTGATATTTTTATTGATCTGGTGATAAATGTTTAGGGAATTGCTCACAATTTTTGTGTATCCTTTTACATCATCTCCCGTCCAGGCTCTGTTTGCTTCTCCATAGCTTCCGAATTTATCAGACATTAAATCATGATCGGATTCAATTCCGTTTAAAACAAATCTGTAAGGATGAAGGGTTACAAATACTTTTCCACTTACCGTTTTCTGAGAGTCCGTTAAGAAAGATTCAATATTTCTCATCACAGGATCTAAGAAAAGCGCTTCATGCAGCCAGTTTCCATACCAGTCAGACAATTGAGACTTCATCATTTGCTGATATTTTGAAAGCGTATGTTTTTCCAATAAATGGTGCGCTTTAATAATTACTGATGCTGCCGCTGCCTCAAATCCAACTCTTCCTTTAATTCCTACAATTGTGTCTCCCACATGAATATCACGTCCAATTCCGTAAGCAGAAGCCAGTTTTTCTATCTTTTGAATAGCATATACAGAATGTTCAAAGTTTTCTCCATTCACTGCTATTACTTCTCCATTTTTAAATTCGATCTCCAATTCTGAAGGTTGAGTTTCCTGAACTTGGGATGGAAATGCTTCTTCCGGAAGATAATTTCTCGATGTTAAAGTTTCTTTTCCTCCTACAGAGGTTCCCCAAAGTCCTTTATTCACTGAATATTGTGCTTTATGGAATTCCATTTCATAGCCATGTGCTTTTAGAAAATCAATTTCTTCTTCACGAGACAAAGCCATATCGCGGATTGGCGTGATGATCTCAATATTCGGACACATCACCTGGAAAATCAAATCAAAACGAACCTGATCATTCCCTGCTCCCGTACTTCCGTGAGCAATGGCATCTGCTGATACTTCAATTGCATATTTTGCAATTTCCTGTGCCTGAATTGTACGTTCAGCGCTCACAGAAAGAGGATAGGTATTATTTTTCAATACATTCCCGAAAATCAAATACTTCACGCAAGAATTATAATAATCTTCCTGAGCGTCTACGCACCTGTATTCTTTTACCCCAAGATTTAAAGCTTTTCTTTCCAACTCTTTCTCCTCTTCCTTAGAAAAACCTCCGGTATTTACAGTGACTGCATACACATCATACCCCAGTGTTTCACTAAGATATTTAGCACAGTAAGAAGTATCTAAACCTCCACTAAACGCTAAGATGACTTTTTTCTTCATAATATTTATTTTCAGGCTGATTGTTTACAACCTCATTTTTTTTTTCATTTTCAGGAACAAATAACATTGCTGTACAAAGACAGTTTTTGCGTTCCTTTTTCATTAATATATCATAGTTCACACAGTTCTTACAACCGTTCCAGAACTCTTCATCCTGAGTCAGTTCAGAATAGATCACCGGTTTATATCCCAGATCACTGTTTATTTTCATTACCGCAAGACCTGTTGTTAACCCAAATACTTTCGCTTCAGGATATTTTTCTCTAGATAATTGGAAAACTTTATGTTTGATCTGAGTCGCTACTCCACCGTTCCTGAATTTGGGAGATACAATCAATCCCGAATTTGCCACAAATTTCCCATGTGACCAGGTTTCTATATAGCAGAAGCCTACCCACTCACCGTTTTCAGTAGCAACCACAGCATTGCCTTCTGAAATCTTTTTACTCAAATATTCTATGGAACGTTTTGCGATTCCCGTTCCTCTACGCTGTGCAGAATCATACATTTCCTGCTGTATTTCACTCACATACACTAGATGTTCGCATGAGGAAATTTCTATTTCCATTTATTTATCTAAATTTTTTGGCAAATTTAAAATATAATTTCTATAAAAACCAAATTAAAAAGATATTTTTTTTGTTTTAAAAATTTAAACAGGTAAAATTATCTTTATTCGAAAATATATTTTTGCTAATTTATTATATATTTGCTAAAATAATATAGCTATGGAAAATACCTGTCCAAAATGCAAGAGCAATAAGATCGTTAAAAGCGGAATTATCAATGAGAAGCAAAGGTTTCATTGTAAGAATTGCAACTATTATTTTACGGTTAAAAAACTTGGAAAACAGATTGATGATTATTATGTCACTAAAGCTTTACAACTTTATCTGGAAGGCTTAAGCTATCGCGAAATCGAGAGAATTATCGGTGTTTCTCATGTAACCATCAGCGCATGGATCAAAAAATATAATATTACCCGTCCCCCTCATTCAGAATTTCATCCTGTATATAAAATCCTGAAACAAAATGAATTAATAGAATACATTGCAAAGGAAGAGAATATTAAAAATTCGGGTATTATTATCACTCAGTTTGCAGATAAATATATGTTGATTAAGTGGGAAAGGTTTAAGAAATAAGAGATATATAAATAGATAATAGACAGACAGATAATAGACTTTGCAGAGTATTTAATTTTATTTTTCCTTATATAACTATATTATTAGCAGTAATATATATTAAATTTTCGTAAATAAATTATTAATTCCAATTTGGCTTTCACAAAAAACAACGCCAAAAATTAATAATTTATGAAGAAATTACTTACATTCATTGGAATAGCCTTAATCAGCAGTTCTGTATATTCACAAGGCTCTCCTGATTATGGCAGTGGACTCAAAGTAAACCTCAATCCTGAGGGAGACAAATTCATCAGATTTATTTTATGGGATCAGCTTTGGTTGAGAAACAGCCAGATGAATCCAGGAAGTATGGTTGGTGGTGAAGCTACAGACAATACCTGGAACATGGGAAACAGGCGATTACGTGCTTTAACATACGCACAAATCTCTAAAAGATATATGATCCTCTTACATTTCGGGATCAATAACCAAACCTTCATTAATGGCGGCGCTACAGGAACCACAGGTACAGGAGGTTATGGAAACGGAAAGAAAACACAGTTATTTTTTCATGATGCCTGGAATGAGTACGCAGTTATTTTACCTGGAGAAGCAGGAAAATTCAGTTTATCTTTAGGGGCGGGACTTCATTATTACATGGGACTTTCCCGTATGACAATGGCTTCTACTTTGAATTTCCTTACCGTTGACTCACCCGTTTTCTCGTGGCCATTAATTGACAATTCGGATCAGTTTGCAAGACAAATCGGAATGTTTGCCAAAGGAAAATACGGCAAGCTTGAATATCGTTTTAGCTTAAATAAACCTTTTGCAACAGATCTTACTCCGGTAAATACAACAGATCCTTCAAAGGCTGTAGCAGTAGATAACAACGGAAACCCTAATTTTTCAAAGGCTGGTTATGTTGAATATCAATTCCTTGATGAAGAATCCAATACATTACCTTTCAAAGTAGGTTCGTATCTGGGAACGAAGAAAGTTTTCAATGTAGGCGCAGGTTTTTATCACCAGAAAGACGGAACGAGAACTTCTGTTAATTCTAATATTGAAAAGCATGACATCAGCCTTTTTGCCGTAGATGCATTTGCAGATATTCCTTTAGGAGAGGCTAAAAACAAAATGGCAGTTTCAGCGTATGCCGGATATTACAATTATAATTTTGGTCCTAATTATGTAAGAAATCTCGGAACAATGAATATTGCGGCTACAGATCCTAATTTCATAGGTAATAAAGCCATTGCTGGTCCGGGAAATCTACAGCCGACTATCGGAACAGGTAATATTATCTACGCACAAGCTGGTTTACTATTACCAAGTCAGGCAGAAAAGCCCAAAATCAGAATACAGCCTTTCGCGGCTTATACTCACAAAAATTTTGAAGCATTCGAAAAATCTTCATCCCAGTTTGATGTAGGAGCCAATTGGTTTATTGATGGGCATCATGCAAAAATTACCACACAATATTCAACGAGACCTGTTTATACTAATCCTACTGAAAAACCATCTTCTAAAGGAGAATTCATTGTACAGTTCCAAATCTACCTGTAAAATCTGAACCATTAAGAATAATGAAGAATTTTAATTACTTAAAACCTCTTAACAGTTCAAAAAAATTCAAATCAAAATCCTATTCCAATAACATCAAAAACGAATCAATATGAGCGAAAATCATCACGAAAGCTACGAGAATATGACTGATAAGCAGAAAAACCGCACCATATGGAGCGTGATCACTGCGTCTTCTCTCGGAACACTTATAGAATGGTATGACTTCTACATTTTCGGAAGTTTAGCGGTTGTTTTAGCAACTAAATTTTTCCCTGCGGATAATCCTACAGCTGCATTTTTATCTACGCTTGCTACTTTTGCGGCAGGATTTGTAGTAAGACCTTTCGGAGCTCTATTCTTTGGAAGACTGGGAGACCTTATCGGGAGAAAATACACTTTCCTTGTTACTTTACTGATCATGGGATTTTCTACGTTTCTGATAGGATGTATCCCAAGCTATGAAACGATTGGATTTATGGCTCCTGTGCTCGTTTTAATTCTTAGACTATTACAAGGTTTAGCACTTGGTGGGGAATACGGAGGTGCCGCAACCTATGTTGCTGAATACGCACAACCTCATCGAAGAGGCTACTGGACTTCATGGATTCAAACTACTGCTACAGCAGGGCTTTTCATTTCACTAATTGTTATTTTAATTACCAAAACCACACTTTCTCCTGAAGAGTTTGATGGCTGGGGATGGAGAATTCCGTTCTGGATCTCAATTTTAATGGTTGCTGTATCTTATATCATCAGAAAGAATATGAAAGAATCTCCGCTTTTCGCTAAAGCTAAGAGTGAGGGAAAAACTTCCAAAAATCCATTAAAGGAAAGTTTCGGAAATAAATATAACTTCAAATTTGTTCTTCTTGCTCTTTTCGGAGCGGCAATGGGACAAGGGGTAATCTGGTATACAGGACAGTTTTATGCGATGAGTTTCATGCAAAAAGTAATGAACATAGATTCTACCCAGGTAGATTATCTGATGGCTACAGCTTTGTTTTTAGGAACTCCTTTCTTTGTGTTTTTCGGTTGGCTTTCTGATAAAATCGGTAGAAAAGCTGTAATGATGACGGGAATGCTTATTGCAATTTTAGCATACAGACCTATTTATGACAGCATGTTCAAAAGTGTAAATCTTGAAAATAAAGTGATTGCATCCAACGGAATTACAGAAAAAAGAACAGCCAAAATTCACAATAATATTGCAACAGACAGCCTTGTTACTTTCCACAAAGAAACTCTTTTCACGGACGGAACTTTAATCAAGAAAGACAGTATTGTTCACTGGTCTCCAAGCGGTCCGGTAATAAAAGACGGAAAGGCTGAAGAAGCAAAGGTTTCTCAATCTGTAAAAGTAAGTGATGACACAAAATGGTACTTAGTCTTCCTGGTATTTGTACAGGTGATATTTGTAACAATGGTTTACGGTCCTATTGCTGCATTCCTTGTTGAAATGTTCCCGGTAAGAATCCGATACACTTCAATGTCTTTACCTTACCATATTGGAAACGGGGTATTCGGGGGACTTCTACCGGCTGTAGCAACTTATCTGGTTACCACAGGAAAAGATGCGGGACATGCTACCTGGTATCTGGAAGGGCTTTGGTATCCGATTGGGGTTGCAGCGGTATGTTTCATCATCGGATTAATTTATCTTAAAAATAAGAACAATAATCTTCACGATTAATCACTGATTCACTCAAATTTTTATTAATTTTAAAACTACTAAAATGAACGGACTAAAAAAAATATTAGGTATTCTCTGGATCGCAATAGCAGTGATCGTGGGATATTTCGGAATTACTGTAATGGGAATCCCCAAGATAGCTTCGGGAAAACAGGAAGATCTGGTTTTCGGTATTATTATCTTATTTGTACTGATGCCGATTATCTCTGGCGGAATGGCTGTTTTCGGATATTATGCTATAACGGGGGAATATTCTGACGACAAAATTTAATTAAAAAGCTACAGGATAATTGATGAACGGCAAAGATGCTTGTTCATCAATTATCTTTTACGAATCATCATTTATGAAAAAAAGACACGAACAAAAGCTGATTATTCTGAGCATCGGACTGATGATTGCCTTCAGCATTCCTATTTCGCTCCTTTTCAATAGTGACCGGGAAGTTTTAGGCTATCCTATGATTCTGATTTATCTGTTCGTTGTCTGGATGATTTCCATCGTGATTTCCTTTGTAATCGTAAAAAAACATGATGAGTAGTTTCGCTTTATTTTTCGTGGTTCTGTTTTATCTGGCTCTCCTTTTCTTAGTTGCTCACCTGGCAGAGAAGAAAAGAAGTAAGCTTTGGATCAACAATCCTTATATTTATGCACTGTCATTAGCTGTGTATTGTACGGCATGGACGTATTACGGAAGCATTGGCGTAGCGGCTACCAGTGGATTAAATTACCTTCCTATCTACATTGGTCCCATCATGATTATTCCTGCATGGATTTATATAAATACGAGAATTGTAAGGATTTCCAGAGTCAATAAAATCAGTAGTCTTGCGGATTTTATATCCTTACGATACGGAAACAGCAGAAAATTCAGTGCTATCATTACAATTGTCTGCCTTCTTGCTATAGTTCCTTACATTGGGTTACAGATCAAAGCAATTTCTGAAACCTTTCATTTGGTAACGGAAACTCCAATGTCACAGGATATTCTGACGGATAATGCGACTTTCGTTGTTATTCTTATTGCTCTTTTTTCATCTTATTACGGAACACGTTATGTAGATGCTTCGGAAAAGCGTTTGGGAATCATTTCAGCCATTGCGCTGGAAAGTTTTTTGAAACTGTTTTTCATTATTATTCTTGGGTTATTTGTGATCTATTATGTTTTTGACGGATTCACAGACATTTACCAGAAGGCGAGCCAGTTTGAAGATTTTAAAGAAAAAAACACTTTCAACGGTATTGAAGGAGCCATGAACTGGATGGTTTTATGTATGATCTCTGCCACTGCAATCTGTATTCTTCCGCGACAATTCCATACTGCGATTGTTGAAAACAGACAGGAGAAACACATTAAAACAGCGATCTGGTTTTTTCCGCTTTATTTATTGATTTTCACGATATTTATATTTCCGATTGCGTGGGGTGGAAGATTAATTTTTGACGGACAAAAAGTCAATCCTGAATTCTACTCTATTTTAATCCCTCAGCATTTTGATAATACATTAATCACGGTTTTGGTTTTTCTTGGTGGGCTGAGTTCGTGTATTTCCATGATTATTATTTCTGCCATCACTCTATCTATCATGCTTTCCAACAACCTGATCATTCCATACGGATTGCTTGGAAAGTTTAAATCCGAGAATGAGGAACAAAATACAAGAAGCATTACCAATATCAGAAAGTTCAGTATTTTCGCTTTGATCATCATGGCTTTTGTTTTCTATAAATACTTTATCATCAGAAAATCGCTGGACTCTGTAGGATTAATGTCTTTTGTGGTAATTGCCCAATTGGCACCAGCATTTTTCGGAGCCTTATTCTGGAGAAGAGGAAGTTATAAAGGTGCCGTGATCGGACTGGCAGCAGGACTTGCCATCTGTTATTTCGGATTGATTATTCCACAGTATTATTTCTCTTACAACCAAGAATTCAAAGGGGTATTAAGAGATATGTATGATTCTTTTGATTTCTTTACCATTCCTTATCTGGCAAGGATTCCACAGATTTTCTTCTGGTCACTTTTAGTGAATACGGGTTTGTTTACGATTATTTCTGTAAGTACTAAAGGAAATTACCGTGAAAGAAACTTTGCCGAGCTTTATGTAGACATTGACAAATATATTCAAAATCATGAGAATGCATTTATCTGGAGAGGAACCGCTTATATTTCTGATATTCAGAACATCCTGGAACGTTTTTTAGGTAAAAATAAAACTGAGCAGGCACTCAGGATTTTTAATTTAAAATATAATATTGATTCTAAAACCGAAACTGCTGATTCGAGGTTTATTAAATTCTCAGAAAATCTGTTAGCAGGAAGAATCGGAACGGCATCTGCCAAAATTCTAATCGAAGGGGTAACGAAAGAAGATAAAATATCTTTAAAAGAAGTTTTAAATATCCTGGAAGAATCAAAAGAAAACATCAGCTTAAACAAAAGACTTACGGAACAATCTGAAGAATTACAAAAACTATCAGATGACCTGAGAACAGCCAATGAAAACCTTATTGTGAAAGACCGTCAGAAAGACGATTTCCTAGATTCTGTTGCTCATGAATTGAGAACTCCCATTACGGCGATTCGTTCGGCAGGGGAAATATTAGCAGATGATGACGATATTCCATTGGATATCAAAAGAGAGTTTTTAAATAATATTATTACAGAATCTGATAGGCTGAGTGAAATTATTAACGACATTCTTTATCTTGATAAGCTGCAACACGGTGAGATTTCATTACATATTCAACAGAATAATATTATTGAAACCTACAAAAAGGCTTTAAATCCTCTACTCCATCTGATACAGCAGAAAAACATTCATTTAAGTGAGGTTAATCTTTTGAATCATTTTATATTTGAATATGATGAAGCAAGAATGATCCAGTTATTTCAGAATATTTGGGGAAATGCTCTAAAATTCACAGATGAGCAAGGAACAATACAGACTAAGCTGTTTGAAAAAGACCATCAGCTAATGATCACTATTTTCAATACGGGAAAACATATTCCCGAAGAGGATCTTGAAATGATTTTTGATAAGTTTTATCAGTCTAAAAATCAAAACATTTTAAAACCAACAGGAAGCGGACTTGGATTAGCCATTTCAAAAAAAATAGTACAGGCACACCAGGGAAGTATAAAAGCTGAAAACAGCGGACTTGGAGTCACCTTTACCATCAGCCTTCCTGAAAAGATAATACACGAGAGTAAAAATGAAGTTGAACACCTTTAAAAAGCCTTTATGAAAAAGATAATTATTGCAGATGATGAGCATAAAATACTAATGTCGCTGGAATACAGCTTCAGGAAAAACGGCTATGATGTTTTCATTGCCCGCGACGGAACAGAAGTTCTTGAATTCTTAAAGACCATGATTCCTGATGTTATACTTCTGGATATCATGATGCCTAATCTGGATGGATACAGCACTTTAGATATCATCAGACAAAATGATAAACTGAAAGATACTAAAGTAATTTTCCTGAGTGCCAAAAATAATCCCAGAGATATTGAAAAAGGAATAGAAATGGGCGCTGATGCTTATGTAACTAAACCTTACTCAATTAAAAAGCTGATGCAGCAGATTGAAGAGATGTTTTAAATGAAAACGTTACCCTCCAAATACACAATTATTGATATGAAAACCGATATTTTATTTAAACAGAGCATAGAAAACAAAGAAAATTTCTGGAAGGAACAGGCTGAAGCAATCCACTGGTTTGAATTCCCACAAAAGATCCTTTCAAAAGATGATAATGATTACCCTCAATGGTTTTCTGATGGCAAGTTGAACATGTGCTACTTATGCATTGACAAACATATTGAAGACGGATTTGGAGATCAGGTTGCCGTTGTGTATGATTCCCCGGTTACCGGACAAAAGAAAAGCTATACATTCCACCAGGCAAAAGAGGAAATTGCCAGATTTGCAGGAGGATTAGCTTCCCTAGGGTTGAAAAAAGGCGATACCGCTGTTATTTACATGCCAATGATTCCGCAGACGCTTTTTGCTATGCTAGCCTGTGCAAGAATTGGAGTTATCCATAATGTGGTGTTTGGAGGTTTTGCCCCTCATGAATTGGTAGTAAGAATTGATGACTGTAAGCCTAAGGTTTTAATCACTGCAACGGCAGGAATAGAAATCGCCAAAAGGATTCCCTACCTCCCATTAGTAGAAAAAGCGATTGAGCTGGCACAGGATAAAGTAGACAATATCATTGTTTACAACAGAAAACTGGTAGATAATCAACATGAAATGTTTGAAGGACTTCTCGATTACGAAGAACTGGTTCAAAATTCCGAACCTGCCGACTTCATACCCGTAGAATCCACTCACCCGCTCTATTTGCTTTATACTTCGGAAACTACCGGAAAACCAAAAGGCATCGTACGTGATACAGGTGGTTATGCAACCGCTTTAAAGTTCTCTATGAAATACATGTATGGTATTGAGCCTGGTGAAACCTATTGGGCGGCTTCTGATTTCGGATGGGCAGTGGGACATAGTTATTCTGTCTACGGACCTTTACTCAACAGAAATACAACTATAGTATTTGAAGGAAAACCCATTATGACACCAGATGCAGGAACTTTCTGGAGAATAATCTCGGAATATAAAGTGTCTGCCATGTTTACGGCTCCTACCGCCATAAGAGCAATAAAGAAAGAAGATCCTCATGGAGAATTGGTTAAAAAATATGATCTGTCACATTTCAAAAAACAGTTTTTAGCAGGTGAACGATGTGATGTTGCTACTTTGGATTGGTTTGCAGAACACATCGGAGTTCCTGCTATTGATCACTGGTGGCAGACAGAATCGGGATCGCCTATGCTGGGATTATTGACCTTTGATGAAAATTATATCATTAAAAGAGCCTCTGCCGGAAAACCAATTCCGGGATATGACATTAAAATCTTTGACGAAAACGGGCTGGAACTTGATCCGCATCATGAAGGTTATTTAGTGATCAAACTTCCTCTTCCCCCAGGTGCCTTGCTTGGAATCTGGAAAGACTATGACCGTTTTGAAAAGAGTTACCTATCCCAATACAAAGGATATTACTTCTCCGGCGACGGTGCGATACAGGATGAAGACGGCTATATTTTCATTACGGGACGAGTGGATGATGTCATTAATGTTGCAGGACACAGACTCTCTACTTCTGAGATGGAAGAAATCGTTTCATCACATCCTGATGTTGCAGAATGCGCTGTTGTAGGTATTGACGATGAGCTGAAAGGACAAGTACCTTTTGCAGCCATTGTTTTAAAAAACGGAACCACTATTTCGGAAGCAGATGTTGAAAAGGAAATTATTCAGATGGTTCGTGAAAAGATAGGCGCGGTAGCTTTTCTTAAAAACGCAATGGTTGTCAAACGCTTACCTAAAACAAGATCGGGAAAGATACTCCGTAAACTTATCAGAACATTACTGGACGGTAAAGATTTTCAGGTTCCGTCCACTATTGATGATGAAAAAATCATTGAAGAAATTCAAGAGAAAATCAGGGAATATAGGGGTTAACCAAAAAATTAAACATATATTTAAGTATCATTTCTGAGCTTAAAGATTACCAATCTAAAATTTTGAGACCTACTGTTAAAAGAATGTCTGAAAATTAAAATCAAGCAAAAGATTAACAAATTAACAATACAATTCAAATTTCAAAAAACGAAAAAGGATATGAGAAATTACTTAATAGAAGATTTACCGCATTATTTTGAAGAATATAAAAAGTCTATTAAAAACCCGAAGAAATTCTGGGATAAAGTAGCAGATCAAAACTTTGTGTGGTACCAGAGATGGAGTAAGGTCGTTAAGTATGACATGAATGAAGCAAAGATCACCTGGTTCAAAAACGCCAAGCTTAATATCACCAAAAACTGTATCGATAGACACCTTACCGTAAGAGGAGAAAAAACAGCCATTATTTGGGAACCGAACGATCCGAAAGAAGAAGCACAACATATTTCCTACAACGAATTATATACCCGTGTCAACAAAACAGCCAATGTTCTACGCGATATGGGAATCGAAAAAGGAGACAGAGTGTGTATTTACCTTCCTATGATTCCTGAATTGGCAGTTACTATGCTTGCCTGTGCTAAATTAGGAGCTGTACATTCTGTTATTTTCGCAGGATTCTCAGCTTCTGCCGTTTCTTCAAGAGTGAATGACTGTGAAGCTAAAATGGTTATTACCTCAGATGGAAGCTACAGAGGAAGTAAAGTTTTAGACTTAAAAAGTATCGTAGATGAAGCCCTGGAAAAAACACCTACTGTTGAAAAAGTGCTTGTTGTAAAGAGAACTCACAACGAAATTAAAATGAAAGAAGGAAGAGACTACTGGCTAGCCGACCTTTACGAAAAAGCTTCACCGGATTTCGTTACGGTAATCATGGATTCTGAAGATCCTCTTTTCATCCTTTATACTTCAGGTTCTACCGGAAAGCCTAAAGGGATGCTTCACACCTGCGCAGGCTACATGGTTTACACTGCGTATACTTTTAAAAACGTATTCAATTATAAAGAAAATGACATTTACTGGTGTACTGCAGACATCGGATGGATCACAGGACACTCCTACATTCTTTACGGTCCATTGTTGAATGGTGCTACCACAGTAATCTTCGAAGGTGTACCTACTTATCCGGAGCCGGATCGTTTCTGGGAAGTAATCGAAAAACATAAAATTACTCAGTTCTATACTGCACCAACTGCGATACGTTCTTTAGCAAAGGAAAGCGCAGAATGGGTAGACAAGCACGATCTGAGCTCACTAAAGGTCATTGGATCTGTAGGAGAACCCATCAATGATGAGGCATGGCACTGGTTCAATGATCATGTAGGAAAGAAAAAATGCCCGATTGTAGATACATGGTGGCAAACCGAAACCGGAGGAATTATGATCTCCCCTCTCCCTTTTGTTACTCCAACAAAACCAACCTACGCTACATTACCTTTACCAGGAATACAACCTGTTTTAATGGATGATAAACGCAATGAAATTACAGGAAATCAGGTAACAGGAAACCTATGCATCCGTTTTCCATGGCCAGGAATTGCAAGAACAATCTGGGGCGACCATCAGAGATACAAAGAAACTTACTTTACAGCTTTCCCGGGTAAATATTTTACCGGCGACGGAGCTTTAAGAGATGAGGTAGGCTATTATAGAATTACCGGACGTGTGGATGATGTAATTATCGTTTCCGGACACAATTTAGGAACTGCACCTATTGAAGATAGTATCAACCAACACCCTGCCGTAGCAGAATCTGCAATCGTAGGATATCCGCATGACATTAAAGGAAATGCATTGTATGGTTACGTAATGCTTAAAGAAACCGGAGAAGGGCGTGATAAGGAAAATCTTAAAAAAGAGATCAATCAATTGATTTCCGACCAGATAGGTCCTATTGCGAAACTCGACAAAATACAGTTTGTTTCAGGGCTTCCGAAAACACGTTCAGGTAAAATTATGCGTAGAATCCTGAGAAAAATTGCTGAAGGTGATTTCAGTAACTTTGGAGACATCAGTACATTATTGAACCCGGAAATTGTAGAAGAAATTAAAAACGAAAGAATTTAATTAAAAATTAAATAGTAAATAAAGACCGTTTCACAATAGAAACGGTCTTTTTATTTTTTTGGGAAATTAAATTCTATGACATTATAATCAAAAATAATCCTAAAGAAATACGCAATTAAGCTCTAAAATTATGAAGCCAAATTAGAGTTAACAGACAGTAATTGCTTTCATTCTACGTTCATTAGAGACAATTTACAAAGCCATCAAAAACACATTAAAATTATTTAATTTTCAAAATCAAACACACGTTCAATAGATATTATTAAACACTTTAACATTACTTTATAGATAAAACATCAATAAGTGAATTTTATTAGATTAATACTAAAAAATAGAAAAATTATTACTAACTTTAATCAGAACTTTAAAACCCATTAATTATGTCAAATATATTAGCTGGGCTATTTGAGCACCATAGCGATTACAAAAAGCTGGAAAATGATCTGGAAAACTCAGGATTCCCAAGTTCAGATTATATTATATACCTTAGCAGTGACCCACACAACGCTCAGTACCTGGCTAGCGTTGCAGTAAAAGATAATAGCCAGGCAGAAAGTGCCCGGAGCATTTTTTTGCAGAATACGGTAATAAAAACCTATCTATTTGAAAATATGAGTATCGATCAGGCAAATTATGACACTCTTAAAAAGTACATTGATGCCAGAAACAGGGCTGAAATCCACAACAGCCCGGATATTAAGATTAAAACTTCAAGTGATGGTATGAATTCAGAGGTAAAATTCTAATCGATATAAAATCTGATAACCGAAATCCGTAGCGGGCGCTACGGATTTTTATGTTTGAAAAAAGCAAAAAATTTCGTATTTTCGTCTAAATATAGGCATCTGCACAAATGAGTTACGATTTAGAACAAGAAAACAAGGAGATCCTTGCCAGATATAAGGATCTGATTTCTAATACATACAGGACTTTGGATGAGGAAAACAATAAGCTCATCCGAAAAGCATTTGACATTGCGTTGGATGCTCATAAAGATCAAAGGAGAAAGTCTGGAGAACCTTACATCTACCACCCTATCGCTGTAGCCAAAATTGTAGCGACAGAAATTGGCTTGGGTGCTACTTCCATTGCCTGTGCACTTTTGCACGATGTTATTGAAGACTCCGATTATACGTACGAAGATCTTAAAAAAATCTTCGGGGATAAGATTGCCAATATTGTGAATGGATTGACGAAAATCTCCATCATGAATCATCAGAATATTTCTGTTCAGTCTGAAAATTACAGAAAACTGTTATTGACATTATCTGAAGATTTCAGAGTGATTCTGATCAAAATTGCAGACCGTCTTCACAATATGAGAACGCTGGAAAGCATGGCTCCGGACAAGCAGAAAAAAATTGCTTCAGAAACGGTGTATATCTATGCTCCAATGGCGCACCGTCTTGGGTTGTATAATATCAAATCTGAGCTTGAAGACCTTTCTCTAAAGTATAATAATCCCGAAGTTTATAATGAGATCACGGAGAAATTGGAACTCGCCAAGGAAAGCCGTGAAAGATATATCGAAGAATTCAAAACAGAAGTTTCTGAGAGACTTCGTGAAGAAGGATTAAACTTTAAAATCAAAGGTCGTGCTAAGGCTATTTCTTCCATTTACAGGAAAATGCTTAAACAGGGAGTTTCATTTGAAGAAGTCTTTGACAACTATGCGATCAGAATTATTTATAAATCTGATGCTAAAAATGAAAAATTTCTGGCGTGGAAGATCTACTCCATAGTTACAGATGTTTATCACAGTAACCCATCCAGAATGCGTGACTGGATCACCCAACCTCGTTCTACAGGATATGAGAGTTTACATTTAACGGTTTTAGGTCCTGATAAAAAGTGGATTGAGGTACAGATTCGTTCAGAACGAATGGATGAGATTGCTGAAAAAGGAGTTGCAGCACATTATAAATATAAAGAAGGCTACAAACAAAGTTCCGATGACCGTAATTTTGAAAAATGGGTTACGGAAATCCGTGAAGTATTAGAACAGCAGCAGAATCTTTCTACATCTGAACTTTTGGATAATATTAAGCTTAATCTTTATTCAAAAGAAGTATTTGTATTTACGCCGAAGGGAGAAATTAAAATTTTACCAACCAATGCAACCGCTTTAGATTTCGCCTTCTCCGTTCACTCCGATTTGGGAATGAAGTGTTTAGGAGCTAAAATCAATGGAAAACTGGTTCCTATTTCTTATGTTCTTCAGAATGGAGATCAGATAGACATTCTTTCTTCTCAGAATCAAAAACCTAAGTCCGACTGGCTTGAATTTGTTGTTACTTCAAAAGCAAAGTCTAAGATTAAAAGTTACCTGAATTCACAGAAAAACCAGCTGGTAGAAGAAGGAAAAGAAACTTTACAAAGAAAGCTTCGTCATGCGAAAATCAATTTCAATGATGAAGAGATCAATAAATTACAGAAGTTCTTCAATTTAAAATCATCACAGGAACTATTCCTGAAATTCCAAAGTAATGAACTGGATGCAAGCAGTTTAAGAAAATACATTGAAAGTAAGAACGTATTCAACAATTTACTTTCAAGATTCAGAAAATCTCCTTCCAAAAATGTTCAATTCGAGGAACCGAAGGAACAAAACCTAGACATGATTGTCTTTGGGAAAGATGAGGAAAAGCTGAATTATACATATGCAAAATGCTGTACTGTAATTCCCGGAGATAAAATCTTCGGATTCATTACTATTTCTGACGGAATTAAAGTTCACAGCGACAACTGCCCTAATGCCATCAACCTTAGAGCACAGTATGACTATCGTGTCATTCCTGCAAAATGGGTCAACGCAGAAAGCTTCAAAAACAGAGTAAAAATTGAAATTGAGGGGCTTGACAGAATGGGTATGATCAATGATATTACCACCGTCATCAGCGGAAGTATGGGAATGGATATGAAAAGCATGTCCATAGAATCCAATAATGGCGTTTTCACCGGAAACATCAATCTTGAAGTTAAAAATAAAGGTCAGTTAGAAGAAACCTTTAAAAAACTTAAAAGTATTAATGGAGTCTCCAGGGTGAGACGAGTACAATCATAAATATGAATTTATCACAATATTTTAAAAATTTTTTCAATAACAGTCAGGCATCAGGAATCATACTTATTTTCTGTGTGCTTATTTCATTACTTATTGCAAACTCATCAGCCGCAGAAAGCTTTCAGCACTTTTTAGATAAAGAAGTTGGAACCCATCTGTTTGGACTTGAATATCCTGTCAGCATCTGGATCAATGATGGTCTTATGGCAGTATTCTTTCTTCTGGTGGGTCTTGAGATTAAAAGAGAGCTTGTAGAAGGTGAGCTTTCATCTTTTAAAAATGCTTCCTTACCTATTTTTGCAGCAGTGGGCGGAATGCTTGTTCCTGCAGTAATTTACAGTATTTTCAACACAGGAACAGAATACAGCAATGGCTGGGGGATTCCTATGGCGACAGATATCGCCTTCTCACTGGCGATCATTTCCATGCTGGGAAAGAAAATCCCTAACTCCATTAAAATATTCCTTGCTGCCTTAGCTATTGTAGATGATTTAGGAGCTATTCTTGTAATTGCGATTTTTTATACAGATCAGATCCATTGGACCTATCTTTTATTATCTTTTGCAGTAACAGCACTTCTGTTTATTTTAAACTTTTTAAAAGTAACCAAAACAATATTTTACATTATCCCGGGGCTATTCCTATGGTATTTTCTGCATCATTCAGGTATTCATGCGACAATAGCAGGTGTTTTACTTGCTTTTTCCATTCCGACAAATACCTCTAATGTAGAAGTTTCACCATTGGAAAAACTGGAACATCAGCTTCATATTCCTGTAAGCTTTTTAATCATGCCTATTTTTGCTTTAACGAATACCAACATTACTTTTTCAGGTGAAATGGCGGCGGGAATTACAAGCACATTAGGATTGGGAATCATCTGCGGGCTAGTTCTCGGAAAACTTATCGGAATTAATTTATTCTCTTTAATTGCTATTAAATTAAAGCTTAGTTCTTTACCCCAAAACAGTAACTGGACTCAAATGATTGGTGTAGGTTTACTTGCCGGGATTGGATTTACCATGTCTATTTTCATCGCATTACTTTCCTTTAAAGGAGAAATTCTTATTCAGGATGAAGCTAAATTTGCTATTCTGATCGCCTCTTTTATTGCAGCTATTTTAGGATATAGCATCTTAAGTGTAAGCTCAAAAGGAAATGCTGAACCAGAAGAGGACTAAGGTCCATTTAATTTTAAACTTAAAGAATAACATAAGAATCGGGGAATCAATTGTATTGATTCCCCGATTTATTTTTAACAATAATCTATTATTAAGACTAATCTTTTTTATTGTTTTCAAGTTTTCTTTGGTGCTCTTCACCACTGTTAAAATCAGGTTCCGTGATTTGAGCATGATACCCTGTTGTTTCCTTTTGAATCTCATCTGAAAGTAATTTCTCTATTCTGAGCTTTCGGATCGCCATATTCAATTCGTTTCCAAATAACAGAAGATACACATTGACATTCACCCAAACCATCAACAGGATCATACTTCCAATAGACCCGTAAAGAACGTTATATCGGGCAATATCTTTTACATAAATTGCAAAAATATAGGTAGTAACCACAAATAATATCGTGGTAAGTATAGCGCCCGGAATAGCTTGTCTGAATCTGATAATCTTCACGGTTCCCAGCCAATAAAATAAGGTCAAAAGAATGAAATAAAACAACGGAAAGGATACAAATCCAATAATACTGGAAAGGTTGTCTACCAGCCATGAAACATCATAAGCAGGGGTAAATAGCTTCATTACCACCTCAGAATAATAGATGCCGAAAAGCGCCAGAAATACAATCGTAATAAATCCTATAGTAATAAAGAATGAAAGAATAAATTCCTTTACATCACTCAGCTTTTCTTCTGTATTTTCATTGAACCCATTAATTAAAGAAAAAGTACCGTTTGTCGCAAATATAAGCGCCAAAACAATGGTAAGATTACTGATCCCCTTCATATTCGGGATGATATTGGTCTCAATATACCCTCTTACATCCCCTTCCATATTGGATGGGAATACATTATGCATCAATACATCAAAGATATAAAACTGCAACTTGTCATAGTGAGGCATATATGGCAATACGGAAAGAAGGAAAAGAAGAAAAGGGAATAAACTTATGGTAAAGCTCCATGAAATAGCCGCTGCCTTTCTACCGATTTTCCCTTTGAAAATACCCGAAATATAGATTTGAAACATCTGCCAAAGCGATATCCCCAATACAGGAATATGAATGTCATCAAAAAAATCTTGAATCTTCAAAATAAAATTAGGAACCTTTACACCCATCTATTTGCTTGTCTTTTTACAAAGGTAGGGGAATTAAATTAAATAGACCACAGATTACCAATGATAGGTAGCAGGGATTGAATGGGAATATTAAACTTTAAAACCCTTATCTTTGCCACCTGAAATTTTTCACAATGCGAATCAGTTTACTTTGTATCGGCAAAACAGATGATAAGGAAATTACATCTTTGATCAATTATTACCTTAACCGTCTTCCCAAACACTGGAATTTTGAAATTACGGAAATTCCTGATGTAAAAAATGCTAAAAATCTGTCTCCGGACCTTCTCAAAAAAGAGGAGGCTAAGTTATTTATGAATCACATTGATAAAAACGACCTTGTGGTCATTCTTGATGAAAAAGGGAAACAGTTTACCAGCCGTGAATTCTCTCAGAAAATAGATACCTGGATGAATTCTTCTGTAAAAAAAATACACATTCTTATCGGTGGAGCTTACGGCTTTTCAGAGGATATGTACAGCAGAGCTAATGAAAAGATGTCGCTCTCTAAAATGACATTCACTCATCAGATGATCAGATTATTTATCGTTGAACAACTTTACAGAGCGGATCAGATTCTACAGGGGAAACCATACCATAATGATTAACAGGAAATACCATTATCCGGCTTAATTGACTAAAATTCACAGGATAATGGTATTAAAATTAGTTCTTTAAACCTATTTGTCTTTTTGCTTCTCCCACTACAAAAGCGACAGAGTTTGCAATATTAAAACTTCTGATAAGGTTAGACATCGGAATGGTTAAATGATTTTCAAACTGATCCAGCACTTCTTTGCTCAATCCTACACTTTCCTTTCCAAATACCAGCCAGTCACCTTCCTGAAAATTATTTTCAAGATAAGACTTTTCTGCATGAGAACTCATCAGGAAAACACGTGACGGATCAGGAATACTTTTCACCCACTCCTCTACATTGGCATATTCAGTGACATCAAGATGCACCCAATAATCTAATCCGGACCGCTTTAGATTTTTATCATTAATCACAAATCCAAACGGATGAATTAAATGTAACTTACTCTCAGTTCCTACACATAATCTTCCAATATTTCCCGTATTGTTAGGAATTTCAGGTTCTACAAGAACAATATTCAACATGTCTATTTACTTTACTGAATTAAAAAAACAGCAGAATGTAACGATCTGTCTTATTCAGCTGCTTTTATTGATGGTTAAAAAATGACTTTTAAGGAAGTAAATTTCCTTCTGTCATTTATTTATTACTTCTTGGTACATTTAGCATAAAAGTTAGCAAGCACGGCTTTTTCATAGCCTAATCCGACTGCTTTATCTAAATATTCACAAGCTTCTTTAGGTTTGGCGGTATCAAATAAAATCAATGCTTTGGTTACATAAGATTGGGAAAACTTTGCATCAATCGATATGGCTTTATTGACATCTGTAAGTGCTTCTTTATATTTTTTCATTTTCAGATAAACATCAGCACGACCATTGTACAGCAATGACTCTGGCTTCTCAGCAATAAGTCGATTATAATCTTTCAAAGCACCTTCAAGATCCCCGTTATTTTTTTTCAGATTTGCCAATCCGGTTTGTGCAAATAAATGATCCGGCGCAAAGGTCAGAATCTGATTGAGGTCTTTAATTGCAAGGTCTTTTTTTCCTTGACTGTCATAGATTTTGGAACGGGTAAGATAGAAATCAGGATTTTTATCATCAACCTGAAGTCCTTTTTCAATATACTCCAGCGCTTTTACTTTATTCCCTTTTTGACTGTGTAATGAGGCAATATTTGCATATACAGGAGCTGATAAAGGGTTTGCTTTTAAAGCTGATTCATAGGATTTAAAGGCAAGTTCTGTTTTTCCTAATCTTCTTTGCGCTGTTCCCAGATTGTTATAATATTCAGATTGAAATTTCTGAATCTGTTCTTTTTCCGCCAATTTGGAATATTGTTCTTCTGCACATTTATAATCGGCTTTTTTAAAGCATTCTTCTGCTTTTATTTTATCCTGAGCGTAAATGTTTAGCGAAAATCCAAGGGAAACTAAAAGTAATAAAGATTTTTTCATGAAGGTATATTTTGTTTGTTGATTACTTTTTTGGCGAGTGCACCAAATATCACTCCCAATAAAGATCCAACAAACGCCCCCACCAAAATATCAATCGGGAAATGCACTCCTAAATATATTCGGCTGTAGGAAACCACTATAGCCCACACAAATATAGCATATGGAAACCATTTAACCTTATTTTTCAGTACGATACTTAAAAAGGCTGCTAAAAAGAATGTATTGGAAGCATGAGCGGAATAAAATCCGAATTGCCCGCCACATTTCACAATTCTCATATGATGCTCCAAGGTAGGATCATGACAAGGTCGTAATCTTGCCACCCCATATTTGAAAACACTAGCCAGCTGATCTGAAACCGTTGCTCCAAGTGCAATAAATATAAGAATAAAAACTAAAGATCTTAGTTTATAATTTTTGTATAAAAAATAAAGGAATATAATATAAAGAGGAACCCAGATCCAGGTACTGGAAATTAGCATCCATAGCTGATCAAAAGTTGGATCCCCTAAATTGTTCAGGTACAGAAATACCTGTTTATCTTCCTGAATGATCTCCTCCATATTATCTGCTTACAGGTCCCTCGTAGGTTTCGTCATCTACAGGTTTTGGTTTAGGAGGTTCGTTAGAAGCCACAGAGTTATTAGGTTCTGTAAGAATATCTTTTTCGATGTCCTTCATTGGATTAAAGTCTTTGGCTGCATCCTTTACCTTTTCAATCTCGCGCTTAATCTCGGAAACAGGATTATCTGTTTCTTTCATGATTTCAGTTTTAATGTCCTCTACTGCCCCACGCATTTTTCTCACACCTGCGCCTAAGTCACGTGCTATCTGAGGTAATTTATCCGGACCGAATAATACAACGATTGCCACTGCAATCAATGCCATTTCTCCAATGCTTAATTCCATGCTGTAAAATTACGAAAGATTATACATTTATTTACTGTAAACTAAAAATTTAAACAAATTTTAAGATTTTATGGTTGTAAGAACACAATATATTGCATCAACCCAATGAATATAAGCTAGTTGACGATTTACATTGAACCCCATCAAAGGATGTTATAACCGAAGTTTTTTCATTACAATTATCAATATAAAACTTAGTATATCCCTATGTTTTTATCTATTCTTAAATACAAACATATAGCACTTAAAAAACTAATTAACAAATAATTAATTCAAAACATTGAGAATTACACAACAATTAAGTATATTTACTACACACAACCTAATTAAAATATTTATTATGAAAAAACTTATTACCGGCTTTAAAGTTCTAGCCGTACTATCGGTACTTACATTCCACAGCTGTAGTAATGAAAGCGATGAATTTTCTCAACAGGAAACTATTCAGTCTAAAATTACAACTTCAGATCTGAAAAAAGAAACAACTCCTATCTCTCAGGCGGTTCCGGGAATTGTGCAGACCCAACTGGATGAATCTCAAAAAAGTCTTGAAAAGTATTTAAAAAGCGATTTACAGATTTCAGGGGTAAATGTAATAGGAAAAATCTCTACTCAAAAAGGGGTTGAGATCTCCAAAAGCCTTATTACAGATAAAGATCAGTTTATTGCATCCGGAAATGTAACGGAGGCTTCATCCGTAAAAATGGGAAGAATTGGTGATGTATACACAGGCGATGACCTTACCCTTGCACAAAATGGTCTAAAGGAAATGGCAACGGAAGAAATCAAAACCGGACTCAATGTAATGGAAATTATCTGGACTAGTAAAACCGGAAAATTTACCACTCTTTGTTTTTATAATGACTCGGGGATTGTTTGGGATAACGTTCTTGGAGGATTAGTTATTATGGATATAAGAGGAGCTACTGAAGATTCCTCATCAGGACAGGCAGCTGCAAGAGTAGCTTCTAAATGGTACAAACAATGGTGGACTGCAAGCTGGCTTTGGGGTTCTAAAAGAGGTGAAATGGGATACCAGATCACAGTTTATTATACAGGGTCTACTGTTTCCAATACTGATGTAAATGACTGGGCTTATATCAGCCTTGGAAAAGCAAAAAGCGAAAGTAAGATAACAAAAAGAACGGGTGCTTACGGGCAATGCCGATATGCTTTAGGGCTTTGTACTCCTACAGGTTCTCTAAGCTTTAATTCCAGCAATTTTTCTGTATCATTTTCAGGATTAGGAAGTAATATCGTTAATAATGGTGTAAAATCATTGTATCCTTAATTTTTTAAATATTGATTTTTCAAAGAAGTAAAGGGAAGCTAGTAGCTTCCCTTTATATATTGTATGAGTAATTATTTGTTTAAATTTTTCCTTTCTTTTTAAATGCAGAATATGTGATCACCACACTTAATGACATTAATATAAATGCAAGAAAGAACGGTGCTCCTGAGAACTTAAACGGCGCTTCATCATGCGTGAAAAAGTAAAACAGATTCGTCATCATCGGAGGTCCGATAATGGAAGTTGCACTCATTAAACTCGTTAATGCTCCCTGAAGCTCTCCCTGCTCATTCGAAGGAACGCTTTTAGTGATTACAGATTGTAAAGCCGGACCGCAGATTCCTCCTAAGCAGTAAGGAACCAAAAAGGCAAACATCATCCATCCTTCAGAAGCAAAAGCAAACAGCAGCATTCCTATTGCATAAAGAGCTAACCCGTAATAGATACTTTTCTGCTCACCCAATTTCGGAGTTGTCCATCTGATAAGAAGCCCCTGCACCAATCCTACCAATAATCCTACGACCCCTAAAGAGATTCCAACCATTCTTTCTGACCAGTTGAATTTATACATTGTAAAGAAGCTCCAGTTGCTTTGTACTGCGTGCCCTGCAATATAAATCAGGATCAGAGAAACAATAAGCCCTGAAATTTCCGGATGCTTTCCTAAAAATTTAAATGAACCTACAGGATTTGCACGTTTCCAGTCAAACTCTCTCCTTTTGTCTTTATCCAAACTTTCAGGAAGAATGAAGTACCCGTAAAGGAAATTCAACAAACATAACCCTGC
This sequence comes from Chryseobacterium sp. CS2K3, assembly GCF_059515185.1. Lineage (NCBI taxonomy): Bacteria > Pseudomonadati > Bacteroidota > Flavobacteriia > Flavobacteriales > Weeksellaceae > Chryseobacterium > Chryseobacterium sp. CS2K3. The sequence continues at coordinate 447,370 of NZ_JCAKRW010000003.1, forward strand.
TGCTGCATAGAAAGGCACTCTTGCTCCATAATGCCCAAGAACTCCACCAAGAACAGGTCCAATAATGAATCCAAGACCAAATGCAGCCCCAATCAGCCCAAAATTCTTAGCACGGTCTTCATCGGTAGAAATATCAGCGATATACGCACTCGCAGTGGTGACACTCGCCCCGGTAATTCCTGCTATAACTCTTCCCAGGAACAGCCACCAGATCGTGGGAGCCAATGCTAAAAAAATATAATCTACAGCAAATCCGAAAAGAGAAATAAGAATAATGGGTCTACGTCCGTATTTATCACTAAGGTTTCCAACAAGCGGAGAAAAGATAAACTGAGTAAATGCATAAGCAAATCCCAGCCAGCCGCCATATTTTGCAGCTTCACTGATATCTGCATGAATCAACTCTTCAATTAATTTAGGAACAACGGGGATAATGATTCCCCACCCTGTAATATCAATAAGTAAGGTAATAAATATAAAGCCTATAGCTGCTTTTTTCTTTGAATTTTCCATGATGGTACAAAATTAATCAAATCTTAAAAATAATGGTTCTAAATTTTATTACATTAAACATATATAATATTGAGCAACAGATTCATAATAAAAGATGTTCTTTTTATATATTTAAAACAATTCATCCAATTAATTGTGGACAAAAAGTTATAATACAATAGGTTTTATTGCTTTACGGATATATTACTGTAAACATAATTCAAAATATGGGGAAAATACCTATATAACTTTTAAACAATTTTAAGTATACTTGTAATCATAAAAAACACAAATTCAATGATAATTTATTACACCAAATCAGGGCAATCCCTTGCTGATCTCTGTAATGAAATACAGCTTGAAAACCCTGAGTATTTAAAAGAGTATCATAATCAAAATTGCTCTTTGTCTGAACGTTTTGAGGGAGATATTGTTCAGGGAATGAAATTGTATATTCCATCATCAA